>VGZH01000088.1 GCA_016872645.1 Planctomycetota bacterium
CGATTCGAGAAGATCATCAAGCGAGCGGGCGTGACCCCTTGGCCGCGACTGTGGCACAACCTGCGAGCGAGCCGACAAACCGAACTGACGGAAGTGTTCCCCGCTCACGTCGTCAGCGCGTGGCTCCGCAACAGCGAACGCATCGCCGCGCAGCATTACCTGCAAGTGCTCGATTCCCACTTTGAAAAAGCGGCGCGCATTCCGGCGCGCGGTACGCCTGCAAGTGATGTTTTTGAGACGCACCGAGCCACCGAAATTGCAAAACCCTGAGAAATCCGCGGGTCCGCGTTTGAAAGGCACGCCCGGAGGGATTCGAACCCCCGACCTACGGATTAGAAATCCGTTGCTCTATCCAACTGAGCTACGGGCGCAATTCGATACATCTGCAGAATAGCCGCTGGGGATGGTGAGCTAAAGTGCAATGGATCACTCGCGGGATTGCTGCGGGGAAGTGGCTTGGACGCGACGGATTCGAATCGTCCGCACAATCGGCAGGTTTGGTTGGCCAAGGGCTGGGATTGCGAAGCTCACTGAAGAGCCGAGAAACTTCGGGGGACTGCGGCTCCTAAACTCAGCGACGGCTCCTAAACTAAGCGACCTGGAAATCGGATCTTTTCCGTTCACGATCGGGTCGACGTCATGACTGGTGTGATGAATCCTCCTCAACCTGCGCGTGCGGAGTCGGTGCCGCCAACTCAGTTCGCCGATGCGTCGATGCTCGAGGGCAAAGTCCCCGCGTCAGTTAAAGCGTCCCGCACAACGGCGGGTTTCGCGCTGGCGTTAGGGTTGCTGTATTTGTTCCTGAGCTATCGCCCGCTGTGGCACACCGACTTGTGGGGACATCTGGCTTACGGGCGATTGATCGTTGGTATGAAATCCTTGCCGACTACCGAACCGCTGATGCCACTGGCAAGGGGAGTGCCGTTCATCAACTCTGCCTGGCTGTCGCAGGTCATCGGTTTCGAGGCGATGAATCGCCTGGGAGTCACATCGCTGATGTTCTTATACGCGTCGTCGATCACGGGAATGGCCGGGCTATTGGTGTGGCGTGGATATCATCGGTCGCAGAGTGCGATGATCACACTCGTGGGATTGTTCTTGTGGCTCTGGGGTTGTTGGCAGCATCTCAAGATCGTGCGACCTCAGATGGCGGGGATTTTGTGTTTCGTCCTGTTGTTGACGCTGTTGACAGCGCGGCATCGCCGCACTTGGCATTGGATCGCGGTACCGGCGTTGTTCGTGGCTTGGGCGAACTTGCATGGTTCCTTCGTCGTCGGCTTGATGTTGCTGGCGGGAATGGCGTTTGGACGGGGACTTGAGCTGGCGGTTCGATGCGGCGAAGTCCGTGCAATCTGGCGAGACAGTCGCGTTCGTCGATACGTGCTGATGTTGGAGTTGGCCGCTGCAGCGGTGCTGCTCAATCCATACGGCGTCCGGTTGTACGCAGAGGTGTTCAGCGTCGCTAATCACCCCAACGTCGCGGAACTGACCGAGTGGGGGCCGTTACAACTGCGAATGGCCCAGGGACAAGCGACGGCAGTAATCGCTCTGTTGTTGATCGTGCTGTATCGACTCAGTCCTCGCCGAGTGACCGCAGCCGAAGTGTTGTTGCTGTTCGGATTCGGTGCGGCGGCGTTGTGGTCGTCACGTATGTTGGTGTGGTGGGTGCCTATCGCGGTGACGTTCGGGATGCAACATGCCGGCGCGATCTGGCATCAGTGGCACTCATATTCGAAGACGTTATTGCCCGCTCCGCGGCACGGTCGTTGGAGCGTGATCACGGTTGGCATCCTGTGGATTTGTTTCGCGTTCACTCCCTTCGGCGGACGTGTCCTGCACGGCACGGAGGGCAAGCTCAAGCTGGAGAAAATGGTCTCGCGTGAAACTCCGCTGGGAGTGATTGACCACCTGAAAACGCAAGCGGATCAAAACCGCCTGCCACACGGACAGATGTTTAACACCTACGAGTGGGGCGACTACCTGCTGTGGGCAGGGCCGAAAAGGCTCAAGGTGTTCTTGGCGTCGCATGTGCATCTCGTGCCGCGCGAGGTCTGGAACGATTACGTTGCGATCAGCAACGTCGCATCGGGATGGGAAGAGATTCTGGACCGTTACGGAGTCAATTTGATCGTCCTGGATTTAGCGACTCATTCCCCGTTGATCGGCCGGCTGCAAGACAATGAAAACTGGCGACAGACGTACTCGGACAATGTCGGAGCGGTCTTTGTCCGCCGCAAAGTCATTTGATTTTCACTTTGTGTTTGAGCGACTCGCTCGGACTTAAGACGTTTTGAGGCTTACCATGAAACTGCGGCGAATTCCCGCGTTGTTATTTCTGATTCTTCAGATTCCGATCGTGGCGGCATTCGCGTGGTCGTATACGTCGCTCAGTCCGGAATCGCAGCGGCAAGTTCGACGGCTGGTTGTCGCCAAGCCGCAGTGCGTCGAGATTCCGCTGGAGCGGGATGCCGCTCTGGAAATCGCGCCGCTGTACGATGATCCGCAGCTTGTCAGCGACCAAGAACTCGCGGCCGTGCTCAAGCAAATTGTCCCACGTTTCCCCGCGAAGAAGCTGAAACCCAATCACGTCGAACATGCGCTCCGCGCGTGGCACGTGGAGGCGAAGTTCCAAGATCCGGAGGCTCTCTCTGGCGAAATGATGCGTGACTTCCTGATTGATTACAGACGATTCGCCGCATCGTGGCAACCAGAAACAGACTCCGAAATCCAGCCCGATCCGCTGCTTCAAGAGCATCCGGATAACGGCGTCTACGTGAAATGGGGACGTGAATCGAACGCAGCGTCCGTGCATCACGATCATCTGCTGGCGTGTCTGACTGAGGCCGGATTGCCGCTGTCGCAGCCCGTATTCACTCCGAATCGGCAAGGCCTGACGTTTCGAGATGTCCTGCGGCAAGCGCTTCGCGATTTTCGTTACGACGAGCGTGAGACCGAATGGTCAGTGATGGCTTTCGGCCTGTGGCTGGCTCCGGTGACCAAATCCTGGCGATTGACCGATGGTCGCGAAATGTCGTTCGACATGCTGGCTCAGCGGTTGCTTCGGGGACACAAGAAAATCGGAAGCTGCGGCGGTACGCATCGGCTGTACTCGCTGACGGTTTTGCTGCGGCTCGACGAACAGTACGACATCTTGTCCGACGATGTTCAGAAGTCGGTCTTCCAGCATCTCGAAACTGTGCGTGATATCTTGAAAGTCAGCCAGTTCGAGGATGGTCACTGGCCATACAACTGGTCCGCCGGCGAAGACGCTGTTAAGAAGTCCGACGCGTCGATCCCGATCTTCCGACATGTCATCGCGACGGGACATCACCTCGAATGGCTGTCAATCGCGCCTGAGTCGTTGCATCCGCCACGCGAGCAACTTCGGAAAGCAGCCGCGTGGGTCATCGAGAGAACTGTGGCGATGAGCGAGACCGAGATGCTCGACAACTACACGTTCTTCTCGCACGTCGGCAACTCGTTGGCCATGTGGCGGAAGACGACGCCTTCCAAATTCTGGATGGAATGGGAGAAGATGCACCCCTTCGAGCCAAAACCGAAGCCAATCACAGAGCCAAAGCCGACAGTCAATGTCACGCCCGGAAAACCGGGTCTGTCCACCGAAAAGCACTGAGCGTCTCTGCCTCAGGCGTCGAAAGGTGGATGGAATTACGCCCGGACCGGCGCGCCATTCGGCCGCGCGAAGATCATGCGACCGGTGCTGCTTTGCAGCACGCTTGTGACGGTTGTCTCAATCTCTTTGCCGATCAAGTCGCGTGATTGTTCGCAGACGACCATCGTGCCGTCGTCAAGATAACCGACCCCTTGTCCTTGCCCTTCGCCTTCGCGGATCACACGGACTTTCAAACTATCGCCTGGCAGATACCTGGGCCGCAGCGAACTGGCGACATCATTCAGATTGACGACTTCGACCCCTTGCACTGCGGCGACACGGTTGAGATTGAAATCGCTGGTGACGACTCGGCCATTCAAGTCCTTGCCAAGTTCAACGAGTCGCTGGTCGACCGTCAGGCCGCTAAAGATGAGATCTTTTTTCTTGGTGTCGTAGACACTGACTTCCGCGTGCGGCATTTGTTGGAGCTTGGCGAGAACCTCGAGCCCGCGGCGGCCACGCATCCGACGATTCTTGTCCTGCGAATCGGCGATGTCCTGAACTTCCTTGAGCACAAAGTCCGGAACAATCATCCTCGAATCAAGAATCTTCGTCTCGACCACGTCGGCAATTCGGCCGTCGATCAGTGCACTGCTGTCAAGAATCAGCGGCCGGCCCCCCTTCAACTCACGGGCGAATTCGACATATGGAATCACAAATCGAAAATCGTCACGTGTCTGGATCAAGAGCGAGGTGCTGAAATACGTAATCATCAAGGTCAGAACGAGCACGACTCCGCCACGATACACCTCCATGCTCTTCATCGAAGCGAACACTGGACTGATCGCTTGAACCATTAGGTAGCTCAGCAACACACCGATCAACAATCCAAAATAGACTGCCGAGATCACTTCTACCCGCTTGCGAGGGATGAAGACATCAACCAATGTCCCCACTTGCGTGATCAGCAAGATCACGAGGAACGCGACAATCTCGTGTCCCTCAACAATCTCAGGAGGCCTGTTTGATGGATGCACGAACGCCGCGATCGCGCTGGTGCAAATCAGAAAGTAAATGGCCCGGAGGACAATCAAAAACATGGCACATTCGCATTCGATGGCGGTATGTCGACGCTTCACTCTCCGGTCAAGAGCCTAGACTTCGTCGGCGAGACGATAATCCCTGACGACCGAGCGTTGCAACCACCGCGGAATCTTCGGCGGCTAAGACACGCTGCCCAAGTCCGCACGCAGCAACTGGTATAGCGCGTCGAGCGATTGCGGGATCACTTTCGTGTCGGCGATCGCCGGCATGAAGTTCACGTCGCCATTCCAGCGTGGAACGATGTGCCAGTGCAGATGTCCGGGCAATCCCGCGCCAGCGACCCGTCCCAAATTCAATCCCACGTTAAAACCCTCCGCGCCCATCACCAAGCTCAACAACTTGATCATGCGCCGCAGTTGGACTTGCAAATCAAGCAGTTCGGCATCGCCAAGTTCTTCCAACGTCGCCTTGTGCTCGCGCGGAGCAATCAGCAGGTGCCCGTTGTTGTACGGAAAGCGATTGAGCACGATCAGCGAATGCTCGGAGCGATCGACGACGTAATTCTCTGCGTCGTGAGTGTCGTCTCGGTACTGACAAAGGAAACAACCTGCTTTCGGTTCATTCGCCGCGTCCTTGTCCACCGCGCTGACGATGTAGTTCAGCCGCCACGGAGCCCACAACGTTTCGTGCGACACGGTAGATTGTCCTCTTGAACTCTGCGGTCTCACCCGGAAACTACTTGGGAATGTACAGCAACTGTTGCGACTTGAGCTGCGCAGATCTATCCAGTCCATTCGCCGAACGAAGTTTGTCCGTGCTGACGCCATAACGCTTGGCGATGTTGCTCAGAGTCTCGCCTGATTGAACCGTGTGGTAGGTCGCTGAGGTCGAAGCGCTCGGCAAGTTCAGCACTGAATCGGCGGGGACTTGCTGAATCTCTGGTGATTCCAACGTTGGCAGTCCGGACGGATTCGCCGGTTGCTGAATCGACGGCGGGGCGAAATTCGTTGCACGACCCGGATCGACAACTGGCGAACCGCAACCCAAGACGCTTGCTGCCAGAACGAGAAACGCCATCCTTGATCGTTCACAAAGTACCATCCTTGAAACCTCGGCATTAGTACGCGGGCAAAGTCGATTGTCCGGGGAGCGCGGGAGGCTCGGTGATTCCATTCTTGGCATTCATCGGCGGCGTTGTGGGTATCGGCGCGATCACGCCGCACGACATGACGTACTGAATGGCCTGATCCAATGACATGTCGAGTTCCAGAAGTTCGCTTCGTTTGACATTCATCGTGTACCCAGCGAATGGAATCGGGGCACTGGGAATCAGCACGTTGACCAGCGGTTCGCCGGCAACTCGAACGCATTCGGACATGCCAGTTCCCGTCACGAATGCCAACGACCAGATGCCGGGCCGCGGATACTCCACGGCCACCACGCCGTGAAACTTTGGATCCTTTTCGGCCAGGAAGAAGTCCGTGACATGTTTCACCGCGATGTAAATCACTCCAACCAACGGCACTCCGGTGACAAACGAGCCAACTCGCATCACGAACCAGGCACCCAGTCGATGCGTCACGAACCGGCCCATCGAATAGACCGTCATGATCGAAATCACGACTGCCACCGCACTCAAGTGGAACAGACTTTGAAAATATCTCGTCGCTGCCAATTCCATGTAGACGCCAATGGATGTCTTCGGCATCTGTACTGGCCCCAGACGTTTGACGACGTCGCGGTAGTCCAAATACGGCAACGCTTGCTTGTCGAAAGGGACAAACGCCAATTCTTCCAATTGAATCCGAATTTCCGCCGTCGCCATTTCACGCGAAGACTCATCAGCCTTGGTCAGTCTGTCTAACAATTCTGTGCGATGAATCGGCAGAGTGCGGTAATTGCGTTCGCAGAATGGCAGCGCTGGCAAGCCATCGGGAGCCACCAACCCCTCTAGCGGCCGCGCGTCATTCACAGCGTGCGCGATGCAGAAACGCACCACAGAACTGATTGGCTGAACCACGAAATCGTTGATTCCGTGAAGAATCCAAAACAGGATCAGCAGCGTCAAAATCGGCGGCAACGAGATCGCCAGCCCGCGCAAAAAGATCCTCGTCGCCGAAACTTGATTCGGTGCGGGAGTCGGTGGCAAAGCAGAGCCGCTAGGCTGGGACATGCGACGATCCAACGGGCCGCGCGGGGGAATTCAATTCTCGACAGTCAGCAACCGGAGTATAGCCGGCCACAGTCCTCGTTCAAGGACTTTCGCGGTCTGGTGGAACAGACTGACACGCGTTGCCGTTTCCAGCTTCAGAGAGTCTCGCAAAGGAGAGTGTCACGCAACGCATTCAAAAACAAATTATCGCGGGATTGATTTCGGGATTATTTCGGATTGCGGCAGCAACCGTTTAGACCCCAATGTCGTACGTGCAGTCATCCGGCGTTCGCTCGGTGCCAATCTCGCAATTCGCGTTGCAAACACAGAAGATTGTCGGACGAAGTGATTCCTACGGCTGAGGTTGCTCGTCATTTGGCGTCGGCTATTGGTCCGTTGGCTCCAACTCGTCCCACTCGCAAGCTTGGAGCAACCCGCGATCCGCTCCTGCCGTGTATGTGGCAAACGTGTACTTGTCTGAGACCACTTTTGTCGATCCGGTTGATTCGTCACAGACCGTGGTGCTCTCGCAGCCGGTCGTTTATTCGGAGAAAGTCATCGATTCGCGGCCAGTGAGAGTTTATCGCTCGGAGGTCTCTTCTCCGCGAGTCATTCGCGAAGAGGCGCCGTGTCAATCCGAGAGTCTTGGGGCCAAGCGTCTCGAGGCCGAGCCGAAAGTAACTTTCAGCGAGTCGAACGGACATCGCGTCAAAACGTACCGCTATGAATAGGGGATCGATCATCGTTCCGGATGCGTGACAATCGAACTCGATTCGTACAACTGACGCGGGCGACTCTCAACCCAAATCGCAAATGCCACGACAGCCAAGTCGCCGTGGCTTTTTGTTGCGCTGTGATCATTCCACCGACCGATAGAGCGTCTTTGTCACCAGAAAACCGAGAGACTGATACAGCTTCACGGCCGGCAGGTTCGCGGCAGTGACTTCCAGCGAAATCTGCGTCAGCCCGCTTGCTTGAAAGCCGCGCAGCGCCGCTTGCACGAGTGCCCGTCCCAAGCCGCGGCCACGATGCTCCGGCACGATGCCGACGTTTTGAATCGCTCCCGATTCCAGATACGACGCAAGTCCCTGGATCGTGCCGCAGTCCGTCGGGACACCTTGGGCGGACTCGTCACAGACCAACAGCCAAGTCGCATTCGGAACAAACAGCGAATTCGTCGTGATGTAATCCATCAATCGCTGACATCCCTCGGCACTGCGGAGTGACGGAAACACTTGGCCGTCCTTTTCCATTTCGAAACAACGGTACTTCACTGCCGCGTGGCGATTCAGCAACTCCGGAGACCACTCCATCCAACGATAGCCGGTCGACAAAACTGGCTCGGCGATGTCACAACGCTGCAAATCAATTTCCAGTCGCAGCCGGCGGCAGAAAAGAGCCATCCTGGTGTCCACAAGGTCGAAATGAAGAACAAAGCTCGGTGCAACTCAATTGGCACGACTGCGCACTTTCGCAGCGGAACTCGCAAGAGAACCGTCAAACTGCGTCGGAATTTATTGCACAGTCGAGTTAGCAACTCTAGCGATACTGGTGAACAGACGACGTGAGCCAGGATCAATGGGGCTACCATTTTCGTCCTCCGTCGTCTCGAACTCATTGCCAAGCAGTTGACTTCGAAATGACCGGGAGTTGCAACGGGCGAATTACCACGGCGTCACTGAGGTGCAGTCCGGAAGTGCTCGCCGCGCCAGCGGAGACGCGGCTGGCGGCGTACGTTTGGCAGGTTGATCAAGATCTGGGTCACACGCAGTGGCTGCCCCCTGAGCAGTTGCAGGATTACCAACTCCAGCGATCAGGGAAGCTACTGATTCACTGCGTCGAACAGGTGCCGTAGTATCGCGGCACGTTACGGTCGGCGGGGATTTGCCTGGAAGACCTGCGGTCGCTGGCGGACCTGCGTCACATTCCGATCTTTTCGAGGTGGGCATATCGCAATCGCTTGGCCGAATTTGCGGCGAAGGTACTTCCGCCGGTAACCGTCGCGCTGAAAGCTGGGGCCACTTCCGGAACTGGCCGCGTCCGCATTTCCATCTGGCAAACGAACGTCGTCGGGTTGTGCTGGCTGACCTTTTACCTGCGCGATCTGGAAGGGATGAGGCTCTCCCCGTGCTGACCGTTGGCTAGCATTTGTATCCTCATGCTTCCGGATGACGAATCTCGGCGGCGTTCTCCGAATGGACTGACTCCGCCTTATTGAAGTCCCGCGTTGGCAAACCTGATTGAAATCGGTTCCGCGTTCGGCCTGGATCTCGTGCAAGATCCCCGAAGGCAGTGGCAATGGCTCCGCCAAGTACAACCGCGACCTGGTCATCGATACGAACACCGACAGCGTCTTCACGGAAATCAGCACCTGGCTGTGAGAGTCTGTCCGAATCGCCGTTGTTTCAATTCATCGCCCGACGCTTTGTGGATCGTAGGATTCGATCTGTCAGCGAACTCATCGCTCATTCAAAATCCTTCGACCCGCACCGGGTAAGGCGACCGGCTTTTCACAGGCTCTACGTCTGGCTGTTCGTCCGATCGATCTGGACAGCCCAGACGTTTCACATCCACGAATC
The DNA here is from genome assembly GCA_016872645.1 of Planctomycetota bacterium. Taxonomy (GTDB): domain Bacteria; phylum Planctomycetota; class Planctomycetia; order Planctomycetales; family Planctomycetaceae; genus SXKJ01. The sequence goes on from VGZH01000088.1 coordinate 9,389, forward strand.
GAAGCGAGTGAAAACAAGCCGATCAGCGGTCTTGAATGGCACTCCAGTGAACAGGCGGACTGGAGTTGTCACTCTGTGCGAAACGCTATCGCAACAAGACCGCGTCGCCCCAATTGACTTGATCCTGTGAGTCGCCGAGTTCGCCGAAATCGACCGTCAACGTTAGTCGCTTGGCTCCGGATACGTCGATGTTCGGGAGTCGTACGGGCCCCTGGAGACGAGTCAACGCTGGCGGCTCAAAGACGCGACGGCCATCGACATCGACAGCGCATTTTGCCGTCCCGTCCCCAATCGTTGTGTCGTCCAGGCCGACGACCGCCTGAAACACTCGAAACTTTTCCGCCAAGTCGTAGGTCACGGTCGTACGGCTGTGCATGCCCAAACCTTTGGGGAACTCGCGGCCCTTCAGCCGCAAAGGACGGCCCGACGCGGAACGGTCTTGCTGCAACGGCCACTCGCGCGCATCAGGCAAAAACGGAGTGTGCTTCGCTTCGAGCGGCGCCACATCGGAAAGGAAGACCGCTCGCCCGTGTAGCACTCGCAGTTCTGTGATTGCTCCAAGCGGAATCTCCCAGGAAACGCCCGACACATGTACGGCCCTGAGGGTCTCACCAACGACGCGACTCTTTGCCGCGACGATCGTGACTCGCGAGCCATCCTTCAGCGATACGAGCCAGCAGAGTTCTTTCGGCGGCGACAACATCAGTAATTCGGGATTGAACCTGATGTCGCGGATGTCTGTGTTCAGCAAGCGGACATCAGCGCCGCCGGACTTCAGCGTGATCGATTCGGCACGCCAGCCAGTGACCTCACCGGATAGCACGTCGCCGTTGAACAACCGCAGTTCGTCGCGAGCCTCTTTGCGGTCGAACAACCACGCCGCGATCTCGTCCCGTCGTTCGCGAGCTTGCGGCAGCGATAGCGACAAGCCGCGCACCGATTCCAACGGCAACTGGAATTCCGGCCATTCCGGAAACTGACGCCATACTGCGCGAAGTTGCTCGTCTTCGATGCCGATCCCTCGCGCAACCAATCGATCGCCATTCGCCAACCAGATCGCCGAGCCACGCGGTTGGTCAGACGCATTGTCAACTTGTCGCTCAAATCGCAGCCACACGACGTCCGACCATTTCCAGTTTGCCGAAGTCTGTCGGGTGATGCTCAGGAAGTCGTGGCTGATCGCTTGCAGCCAGCCACTCGACTCGCGGCCATCGGCATCAAGCAACGTGACGCGAGTTTCGTCGGCAGCCAGCACACAGGACATCGCGACAACCAGCCAGCTAGCGGCAGCGAACTGGAGGCAGCCACGTTCAAACGACGGACTTGGGAAATTCATCGCATGGCTCCTTCGTGGGCCGTCGCCGGTGCGATTGAAAACTCCGGACGCGAGTGTTGCTCGACGCGCGGCGAGCACAACCAGCTCAGCAGCGGTCCAGGCAGCACACCGCAGCCAATCAAGACAATACTGGCCAATACCGCCGAGAACAGCGACGAGACGGACCCTGTCGGACGAGGCTGACCCAAAGGCAGGCCGAACAACATCGTCCACACCGACCGCATCGCAATCGAAGCCGACCAAACCGCGCTGAGTGCGAGGATTGCCGTCAGTACGAGCAGCCCTTCTTGAGGAACCAACACCTGTGGAGGCCCCCACTCGCCGCGCACATTTATCGCTTGCAATGCAATGAACAGCCGGCTCCAGAATCCGGCCAGCAGCGGCAGTCCCGACATGCTCAGCAAGCAGATGCAGGCGCTTATCGCAGCGATCGGCTCCGAATGCAACAAGCCACGCAGGTCGTCCACGAAATCGACTGGCCGTTCGCGACGCCGCAAATACGTCAGCACTCCAAGCAGACCAATCCAAGCGACGCCATCCATCAGCAGTAGCAGCCACGCCCCCTGAATCGGCGAGGGCAAGTTCCATTCAACGATCCGTCGCCCAACGTCCTCTTCCGGCACCTGATTCTTGAATGACCACGCCGCGACAGCCAGCAGCAGCCAGCCTCCTTGAGCAACTACCAACAGCCACCATTGCCGCACGAGATTCCGCTCAATGCGTGCTTGCACGAGCGGCACGATGCTCGTGATCAACGCCAGCACTCCGACGAACAATTGTGCCGTCGATTCCGCAGCGATGATTGTGGCCGGCCACAGTTTCGCCCACACGATCACCACCGCCGCTCGTGGCAACAACAGTTGCAGCGGATGAATTTCGATTTCGCGGCCGCCGCTTTGCTCCGATGTGTGACGCGTCGGCCAGAATGGAAAATGAAACGGGGCGCACGCCGCGTAACCGGCCAACGCCGATCCAACCAGGACCGCCGAAATCGTCAACACGCGCGAGCCTCCGCCTGCAATCCTGAAGCTCGCGGAATCTTGATGCACGTAGCTCGTTCGCAAGGCCTCGGAGATCGTGTCGATCCGGGTCGATCCTGTCACCGCCGCCAGCAGCACAAAGCCGAGCAGCAGCAGCCACGGGAGTGGAGAGCGACCATCGAAGGCTAACCGCTCTCGCTCGCGTTCCGGCGATGCCAGCACGCGAGTGCCTGAAGAAATCAGTTGCAGCCCCAGAAATAACGTCACGACATCGCGTGCTTGAGCCATCAAACACAGTCCTGCCAGCAGCACGAACTGCAACGGCAATTCAAGAGGTGAAGAAGATTCAAACCGGGAGGACGATCGAAGAGTGAGCAACAACGCGGCCCAAACTAAAGAGACCGTCATTGTCCCGCGGGAGAGGTCGTCAAGCGACGCATGGGGCCAACTCCACAAGGCGAGCCACAGTGCCAGCAAACACCACGGCGCAATCCAGCGCCGCGCGGCAGGCCACGCGGACGCGGCCACCCCGATCGTTCCCGATACCGCGAAGATCGCCGTCGGGTTCCAAAGTTCACGCCAGGTCTCCACGTCAGCGCACCTCCGCTGCGGGAAACGCACTTGATGGTGTTGCGGAGACTTCACGATCCACTGGCACCAGCATCAGCAAACTCGGCTGCACGCGATCCACGACAAACTGCGGAGCAACACCCAATCCGATATTCAATGTGACCAGCACGGCTGCGACGATTGTGTCGCGGGGAGACCAGTTCGAGTGTGACCAATCAGGATGATCGCGTTCCGCACGAACCCACATCCAAGCGATCGCGCCACTGGTCGCAAGACTTAACGCAGCCGCATTGAAGTCTTGCTGAAACAAGCCAAACGGCGTGACGAATTCCGCGACGAAGCCACCCAACCCCGGCAGACCGATCCACGCAAAGAGCGAAAACCGCATCAGCCCGACGCGCCAGCGAGGGGGCATCGCGACCGGCATCTCGCGGGCGCATCGGGCGAACGATGGTTCCTCGACTGGCAGAAGCCACACCAGCAATCCCGCCGTGAGACCGTGACTGAACAATCGCAGTACACCACCGGTCAATCCTTCAGGCGTCTGCGTTGTCATGCTCAACAAACTCAAACTGACGGAACTGCATGTTGCCAAGGCGATGCGCCGTCGCCAGTCGCGGGCTCCAAACGCCAGAACCGCCGCCAACAGACTGCTCCACCCCAGCAGAGTCGAGAAACCATTTGCATATTGATGCACCAATTCTGGAAACGTCGGCAGAATGAATCGCAGCCAGCCAAACACCCCCACCTTCAGCAGAATTCCGGCCAACACGATTGCCAACCCTCGCGGCGCCGATGCAAACGCCTCCACAAAATCGCGATGAAACGGAAACAACCACAACGGTCCCGTGAAGCCCACCACCAGCAGCCAGAACAACCAGTTGTTGACCGATGACCAAATCAGAGCGTGCTCGCCAGACATCGCACTTTGCCGGATTCCTGCCAGCAGTTCTGGGATCGAGAAAACCAACGGAGTTTCCAGGCGATTGGCAAACGGTCTCAACCATCCGAGCGCCACAACCAAACCACCCAAGCCCAGCATGACCCACCAGCCTCCCCACCAACTGCGCTTGAGCAACTGGGGCATCACTTCATGCCGCTGAGAATCGCCGGCATGCGCCATCAGCCAAGCCACAGTCAGCATCGAGCTCATCCAACACGCCACGAACAGCACCACGTCAAGAGCCACGAATGTCCCCACCAAGCTCGCCTGCAGCCAGAGCCACGCCGCCGACGAATTCGCCGCGACGGCGACTAGCAACACGCTCAGAGCGACGAACCAGATGCTGATGCCATCCACGCCCACTTCGCAGCGGATGTCCGGCCCCCAACGAATTGGGACCTCGATGGCCTGCCGATCTCCGTTGCGGCGCGTGCGATCGAGCAGCGCGGTCCTCGTTTCGCCGACCCACTCGAAACTGTCTCGGAATTGAAATCGCTGGAGAGGACCGAGCAGAGCCGCCTCTTCTACCGAATTGACCTGCTTGAGCGGCTCATACGCGACGACCAACCAGACGCAGAGTGTGGCAGACAAAAATGAATGCAGTTGCATGGTCCGCCGCACAGCTTTTGGTCCCGCTCGCTTCGCGACACTGACGACCATCGCGCCGAGCAATGGCAACAGCAGCAGCCACAGCGGCAAGTGATCGTGAATTGGTCGGAACAGCGCATCCCACACGGCGAACTCTCCCCGATCACGACTTCAGCCACAGCAGCATCCAGGCCAGCACAGCCACCGAACTCAACGTCGTCAACGCGGCGATCGTCGCGGATCTTTCCACGAGCGGTTCCGCGGATTCTCCCAGCGATTTCAACAGGCGGCCTCGCAAGGTGCGCACGCCGCAGCCCAGGATTCGCTCATCGAACTCTCTCAGCCATTCACCGATCACCGTCGCCGGATGCACGATCAACAAAAAATAAAGGTCGTCCCAATAAAACCGATTTCGGCTCAGTCGAGCAAATGGCCCCATCGCCGCCGAAATCCTTTCGGGTAACGACGAGGGCCGTGAGTACATCCACCATGCCAACACGGCTCCTGTCAGCGACAACGGCAGAAAGGGCCCGATCGCAACCGCCAACGAGGGTGCCGCCAAGAAGTGAGTGGTCCCGCTTTCGCCGCGAACACGCATCCACAGACTGCCAGACATGACCAGAATTATGACGCTCCGCAGGACGATGATTGCTGGAAAAGACACGCGTTGATCTGCTCTCGGAACGGCTCCGCGGCGACTCAGCAACCAAGCTCGAACTAGCGCGAAGCCCGCCAGGAACTCCGACAGGAAGATCACCACTATCACCACCAGCCACACCCGAGCCTCCGTCGTCCCCAGCACCACATGATCCGATTCTTGGGCTGCCGTGATGGGACTATCGAAGAGGTTGCCAGCATGTTTCCAAACGTGTTCGGCGACTGCATGACGGCCGAAAATCCCGGCGACGAGAAATGCCAGAGCCACGGATATCAGCCAAGACACTTGCCGACGGATGGCTTGGTTCGCCACCAAGAAGACTGCGATCAAGACGCTCTGCCACAGAAACGCTGATACCCCGGTCAGACCCACTTCGGAATCTTCGATCCCCATTGCGACCAAGACCAACCCGCATTGGCCGACGGCGAATTGACTTAGCACGCGGACCCAGTTTGTCTGCGCCGCGGCATTCGCCGAGCACATCAACAACGTGAAAGCTCCCACGGTCACCATCAACAACCGCGTGTGCGGTGCCACTGCGAGCAACGGCTCAAATCGCACGAGTAACCCGATTCCAACGGGCAAGAAAGCCGCGCAGAGCCACCACGCCGGCACTCCCGGAGCAACTCCATCCGCATGCGATTCATGCCAGCAATTGGTCGGATCAGACTTGAGTCGCTCCGCGACCTGGTGACCCGCAGGCACATTCCAAACTCCGACCATGACATTGGAAAGCTTTGTCATCGAGTTTCCCTTTTGGGCCGCGAAGCCCGCTTCGGTCTCCAGCCAGACCGTCAGCGGCAACTGCGCGCAGCGGCCGATCACTCCAATCAACACACACAGCGCAATGCTCTCGATCAACTCCGGCCGCAACGCGCCAATCGCATCCGTCGTCCAGGCCGCGAATGCAAGCGAGGAATCAAAGTGCAGCCAGACAATTCCGAAACCCATCAGCAGCGCAGCATCTGAGACACGCTGCATCAGCCAAATCGGTCTAAGGTTGTTGCTGGAGTGACGCGCCAATTCCGAACTCGCGAATGCCGACATCGTCCATCCGATAAACGATTGACCGAGGTTGTCCGCCATGATCGCCAGCGTTACCCCAAACCAAGCCAACATCAGCCACCGCAATGAAACTTCGGCTGGCCAAGCCGACAACACCAACAGCAACACAACCGAAACGAGCGTCATCTGAACGAACGCGAATTCGTCAATACGCACACCCAGCGACACTTCAAAACCCGGTATCCGCAACCACGTCATCTTGCAGACCTCTTCGGAGGTCTGCAGAAATCCTTCCAGTGAGCTCGAACGCACCGGAGGAGTAAGGAATAGGCCGAGCAAGCTCAACAGAACTACGGCCACCGTCAGTTGAGCGATTGTGAGCAATGCTCGGCGAGAGATCCGGACTTCCAGAAAACTCACTCCGTACGCCACCAGGGGAGCACCCGCCAACGTGCCAATCATGAAAGTCCGCAGCGTGTCCATGTCCGCCTTCGTACCTGAGAGAGCGAGCCAACGTCACACGCCGGTAAGTGCTAAAAAATTCTTCAGCAGGTGAATTCCATGCTCTCCGGTCAAATAGCTTTCCGGATGAAACTGCACGCCATGTGTCTCGTATTGCCGGTGTCGCAACCCCATGATTTCACGCGGCAGGCCCAGAGATTCCGAATCGACCCAGGCAGTCACTTCCAGTTCAGGAGACAAGGTCTCTTCGGGCACAATCAAGCTGTGATAACGAGTCGCCTCGAACGGATTTGGCAGCCCAGCAAACAGCCCACGACTGTTGTGGTGAATCATTGAGGTTTTGCCATGCATCGGTCGCCGTGCTCGCAGGACTTGCCCTCCAAAAACATCTCCGAGACTTTGGTGTCCCAGGCAGACACCCAATACCGGCAACTTGGGGGCAAAGTGGCGGATCAATTCACGAGAAATGCCTGCTTCGGCGGGAGTGCACGGACCGGGCGATACGATGATCCGATCCGGTTTGAGTTGCTCGATCTGCTCGATCGTGACTTGATCGTTGCGAGCGACTTCAATTTGCAGCGACTGGTCGATCTCCCCGAGTCGTTGCACGAGGTTGTAGGTGAAGGAATCGTAGTTATCGAGAACAAAGATCATCGGGTCGCTCGCGTTGAGAATCAGAAACAGGGGGCATCCTACCGACCGCTTTTGATGCTCAACAGCGCCACCAAACCGCCGGAAGACCCAAATTGGTGACAGGAACTTTCGTTACGCATGGTAAATTTCCCCGGCTCCCCGTTGACATTTTATGGGTCGAGCCGTTCCACTATCTCCCGACCTATGGGTAGATGCCGATACGTTCGGCCGAGACCAGAAGTTCCCGCCAAAATGCTCGACCTTTATAACCCTCCTCGTCCAACGCTGACTACCGAATTTACCGGATGTTCCATCCGGGATGTTTCCGCTTGATGGCCGATCAACCTCGTTTCTGCCCAGCAGATTGCTGAGCCCTCAGTCAAAGGAGTTTCGTTCATGGGAATGCGTCCTTCACGTCGCGACTTTTTGCATGTGGGATTCTGTGGCGGAATTGGCCTCACTTTGGCCGATTATTTCGCCTTGAAGGCGAAAGCCGACATCAAGAAATACGAGAGCAAGGAAGGGACTGCCAAGTCAGTCATTTTCATCTATCTGCCTGGTGGAGCGGCTCATCAAGAGACCTGGGATCCGAAGCCGTACGCTCCGATTGAATACCGCGGCCCGATGAACTCGATCCAGACAAACGTCTCCGGCGTGTTTATTAACGAGATGCTGCCGCAGACCGCTCAGATCGCCAATAAGCTGACGATTTGCCGTTCGATGACGCATGGTGAGGCGGCTCACGAGCGCGGGACGCACAATATGTTCACGGGCTATCGCCCGAGCCCGGCCTTGCAGTTTCCGAGTATGGGCAGCGTGGTCTCGCACGAGTTTGGCCCGCGCAAGAACCTGCCGCCCTACGTCTGCATTCCTGGCCAGCCGAACGAATTTGCCGGTACTGGCTACCTCAGTTCGTCGTTCGCTCCGTTCAGCCTCGGTTCTGATCCGGCTGCGGCGGGCTTCACCGTTCGCGATTTGAAGTTGCCCGGTGGTGTTGACGATGGTCGATTCACTCGACGACGGACGATCCTCGATACGGTCAATGATCACTTTAAGACGAAAGAAAAGTCCGATTCGCTCGACGCGGTCGACACCTTCTATCAACGAGCTTACGGGCTCGTGTCGTCGGTCGATGCTCGTGAAGCATTCAATATCGACGCCGAACCATCCCCGATTCGTGATGCTTACGGCCGCAACACCGCCGGCCAGCGGATGCTGATGGCTCGCCGATTGGTCGAATCAGGCGTGCGATTTGTCACACTGACCTATGGCGGTTGGGACATGCACGACAACATCAACGGCAGCATACGCAGCCAGTTGCCGGCGTTCGACCAAGCGTATGCTCAATTGATTCGTGACCTCGACGGTCGCGGCCTGTTGAAAGACACGCTGGTCTGCATCGCCTCGGAATTCGGCCGGACGCCGAAGATCAATGGAACCGCTGGCCGCGATCACTGGCCGAAAGTCTTCAGCGTCGTCTTTGCAGGCGGCGGCATGAAAGGTGGCCTCGTCTACGGTTCATCGAACTCAACCGCAAGCGAACCGGAAGAGGATGCGCTCAATGTCGAAGACTGGGCCACCACCATTTACCACTGCCTGGGAATTGTCGCTGATAAGGAACTGATGGCCCCCGGCGATCGTCCGATTGAAATCGTTGACGGCGGCAAGGTTCGAAAGGAACTGCTCGCCTAATTACTGAAAACTCTGAGTTGAGATTACGGCTTTCGGCCGTCGGCTCGCTGCGATTGGCCCAAAGCCCGGCCGTCAGCCGAGAGCAGATAGCCGAAAGCCGTTCTCGCATCACATGTGACTTTTTTCACCGCCTCCCGGAGTTCGACTCATGTTTCGAAGAATTCTGGCATCTCTCCTCATCCTGGTTTGTGCGACGTCGGTTTTTGCGGCGTCTCCTCGGTTAAGCGGCATCAGTCCACGCGGTGTGCAGCGCGGTACCGAAACCGTGTTGACCTTCAGTGGCTCAACGCTCGGCGATGGGGAGCAAATTCTCTTCTATTCCCCCGGATTTGAGGTTGTGAAGGTCGAGACAATCGATGCCAACAACTGCAAGGCGACGGTCAAGATTTCGCCCGACTGCCGACTCGGGGAGCATGTCGCACAAGTGCGGACGAAGACCGGCATCTCCGACTATCGCACGTTTTACATCGGCGCGCTCCCGCAAGTCGACGAGAAGGAGCCGAATAACTTTTTTGACCAGCCGCAACCGATCGCTCTCAACCAAACCATTGTCGGTACGATTGGTGGTGAGGATGTCGATTACTACATCGTCGAGGCGAAGAAAGGGCAACGGATTTGCGCCGAAGTCGAGGCTTTGCGACTTGGGTCTGCGTTCTTCGATCCCTATGTCGCCATTCTCGACATGAAACGGTTCGAGCTTTCTGCCGCAGACGACACGCCCCTGGTCGGTCAGGATGCTGTCGCTTCGATCGTTGCCCCAGAGGACGGCAAGTACGTCGTTCAAATTCGCGAGACCGCCTATGGCGGAGGCAGCAACTACCGTCTGCATGTCGGCACGTTCCCGCGACCACTCGCCGTGTATCCGGCCGGCGGCAAGCTCGGTGAAGAGGTCGAACCCAAATTCCTCGGCGATCCTGCCGGTGAGTTCACGCAGAAGTTCAAGTTGCCGACAGCGACGAGCAATGAATTCACGGGCCTGTTCGCGACTGCCGGAACCGAGATTTCTCCGTCGCCGAATCCGTTCCGTCTCTTTGAACACGGGAATTCTCTCGAAGTTGAACCGAACAATGCGGTGGCTCAAGCTACCGTGGCGACGTTGCCAAATGCGTTGAACGGCATCTTGCAGGAACCGGGTGACATCGATTTCTTCAAGTTCACCGCCACGAAGGGGCAAGTCTTCGAAGTCGAGTGCTACGGTCGCCGCATCCGCTCGGCTGTTGATCCTGTCATGGTGTTGTACAACGCTCAAGGGGGCGCAATTGTCAGCAACGATGACTCTCGCGGACCAGACAGTTACTTCCGTGTAACGATTCCCGCCGACGGCGAGTACTTGCTGAGCGTCACCGATCACTTGCAACGCGGTGGGCCAGGTTTCGTGTACCGAGTCGAGTTCACAGGAGTCGTCCCGTCGTTGCAACTGAGCATTCCGCAAGTCGAACGCTACGGTCAATACCGTCGCCAAGTTTACGTCGCGAAGGGAAACCGCTTCGGCACGGTCATCAACGCCAGTCGCGCAAACTTCGGCGGCAAGCTGTTGCTGGAACCTCAAGGAATGCCGGCCGGCATCACAATGGTCACCGAACCGATGGCCGAGAACCTCGCGTCGATGCCGGTCGTTTTCGAAGCTGCGGCGGATGCGCCCCTCGATGGCAAATTGGTCGATTTCATCGGACGCCATGCCGAGAATCCGGCGATTCGCGGTGGCTTCTTCAATCGTGCTGAATTCATCATCGCGGCCCCTGGCCAGTCAATGTATTCGTGGCGGGACGTCGATCGACTGGCTGTCGCCGTCGTCGACGAGTTGCCATTCAAAATCGATCTCGTCGAACCCAAAGTCCCGCTCGCTCAAAATGGATCGATGCAGCTGAAGGTTGTGGCGACTCGCAAAGAGGGTTTCAAAGCGCCAATCACATTGCTCCTCCCATTCGCTCCGCCAGGTGTTGGTGCCGCTCCGTCAGTGACAATTCCTGAAGGCCAAAACGAAGCGCTGTTTCCGATCAATGCGGCTTCCAACGCTCAGGTCGGCAAGTGGCGCGTGTTTGTGCTCGGCTACGCAGAAATCGGTGGAGCCGCTTATTCCTCAACGCAACTCGGCAATTTGGAAGTGACTGCTCCATGGGTCAGCTTCGCCATGCAGCGAGCGGCCGTCGAGCAAGGGCAGCCGACCGAAGTTGTTTGCAAAGTCGAAGTGGCTACCCCCTTCGAAGGGAATGCCAACGTGCAATTGGTCGCGCTACCCAACAAGGTCGTCTCGGCACCGATGCAATTCACCAAAGATACGAAGGAACTGGTCTTCAAAGTCACGACCGAGAAGGAGAGCCCCGCCGGAAAGCATGGGATCTTCGGCGTTGTGACCATCACGGCCAACGGCGAACCGGTGATTCACAATGTTGGCGGTGCCGAACTTCGCATTGATGTGCCGCTGCCGCCGAAGCCAAATACTCCCGCCCCGATGCCGGCAGCGGCAGTCGCCGCGGCGGCTCCGGCTCCGATGCCCGTTGCGGCTGCTCCTGCGAAACGCCTCAGCCGGCTTGAACAACTCCGCGAAGACGCGAAAGCGAAGGCCGCTCAAGGCAAATAAGCCAGATCACCAAATCCATTTGCTCGAGATTACAGTTTTCAATCGAGGATCGAACTCATGCAATTGCCCAAGACTTTGTCAGGGTTGGCGACCTTTTTGATGACTAGTGGCATGGCTGCGTCCATTGCCGTCGCTCAGGAACCGGTGCCCGTTTCCATCGCCGTTTATCCGCCGAATGCGCAGATCAACACGACCCGGGATCGGCAGTCGATCGTTGTACAAGCGACGTATGCGGACGGAATCACTCGCGACGTCACCAAGCAGGCGACATTTGCATTTGGGAATCCGGCGTTTGTGAAATTTGAGAATCACACGATGTATCCGGTCGCAGATGGCAAGACCGAACTGAAAGTCGACTTTGGCGGCAAGTCTGTCGTTGTGCCGGTCGAGGTCGCACAAGCAACAGCCGATCGGCCAATCTCGTTCAAGCTCGATGTCATGCCGGTGTTCATGAAAGCTGGTTGCAACACGGGATCGTGTCACGGGGCGGCGCGCGGCAAAGACGGATTCCGTCTGTCGCTGTTCGGCTTCGACCCGGATGGTGACCACTATCGTCTGACTCGTGAAATTCCCGGCCGCCGCATCAACTTGGCGTTACCGTCTGAGAGTTTGATGGTCGAGAAAAACACCGGCGTTGTGCCACACACCGGCGGCAAACGCTACGAAGCGAACAGCGAACTGAATCAAACCCTGATCCGCTGGTTGGAGGCAGGCGCTCCGAACGATCAGGGCGAGGTGCCGAAGGTGCTCGCGGTCGAACTCTATCCGCCCAATGCGGTGCTTGATGGTGAAGGTTCGACGCAGCAGATCACCGTCCGGGCCAAGTACTCGGATGGCACTGATCGCGACGTTACTTCGTTGGCGTTCTTCATGACGAACAACGAAACGTCAGCAGCGGTCTCGCAGCAAGGTCTCGTCACAGCAGGCAATCGCGGCGAGGCGTTCCTCATGGCTCGCTTCGAGACGCACACCGTCGGCTCGCACTTCATCACGCTGCCGAAGGGATTTCAGTACAACGCTCCGCAATTGCCGGAGAACAACTACGTCGATCACCTCGTGTATGAGAAGCTCAAGCGGCTGCGGATCAATCCCAGCGAACTTTGCACCGACGAAGAATTCGTTCGGCGGGCGTACCTTGACATTGTCGGTGTGCTGCCGTCGGTCGAGGAATACACGAAGTTCATGTCCAGCGCCGACCCGAAGAAGCGGGACGCGCTCGTCGATGAACTGCTCGGCCGCAAAGAATTCGTCGAGATGTGGGTGATGAAGTGGGCCGAATTGCTGCAAATCCGCACGAATCAACAGATCACCACCAAACCGATGCTGCGGTACTACGAATGGCTGCAAGAGCGAATCGCCAAGAACTACCCGATGGACAAGATGGTTCAGGAACTTCTCTCCGCCAAGGGAGGCACTTTCGCGAACGCGGCGACCAACTACTACCAGATTGAACGAGACACGCTGAAGACTTCCGAAAACGTCGCTCAGGTCTTCATGGGGATGCGGATTCAATGTGCTCAGTGCCACAACCATCCGTTCGATCGATGGACGATGGATGACTACTACAGCTTCGCCGCATTCTTTTCTCAGATTGGCCGCAAGCAGGGGGAAGACCCGCGTGAGATCATCATCTTCAATGCCGGCGGAGGCGAAGTCGCCCATCCTGTCGGCGGACGGCAAATGACGCCGAAGTTCCTCGGTGGAGCGGTTCCTGACGTTGCGGGCAAGGATCGTCGCGAAGTCATGGCGAATTGGCTGGCCTCAAAAGAAAACCCGTATTTCGCCAAGAACCTGGCGAATATTGTCTGGTCGCACTTTTTTGGCCAAGGGATCATCGACCAGGTCGATGATGTTCGCGTCAGTAACCCGCCGTCAAACGCCGAACTGATCGACGAACTTGGTAAGAAGTTCACGGATTACAACTACGACTTCAAAAAGCTGGTACGCGACATCTGCACGTCGCGGATTTACCAGCTCTCAACGAAGACCAACGAGACAAACGCGCTCGACGAGCGAAACTTCTCGCGCGCGACTCTGCGTCGTATCCGTTCGGAGGTACTGCTGGACTGCATCACGCTGGCGACGCAAACGAAAGACAAATTCGGCGGTCTGCCTCTTGGTTCACGAGCCGTTCAAATCGCTGACGGCAACACCTCGACGTACTTCCTGACCACCTTTGGCCGTGCGACACGAGACAGTGTTTGTTCGTGCGAAGTGAAGATGGAGCCGAACTTGTCGCAAGCTCTGCACTTACTCAACGGCGACACGGTGAACAGCAAGATTCAACAGGGGGGCCTCATCGACCTGCGCCTGAAGGAAGGGAAGACTCCGTCTCAGATCATCGAGGAGATGTACCTCCGCACGTTGACGCGCAAACCAACGGACAAAGAACTTGGAGCGCTCAACGGAGTCCTCGTGAATGAAAAAGATCCCAAGCCGGTCCTCGAAGATGTGTTCTGGTCGCTGTTGAACTCGCGAGAGTTTGTGTTCAACCACTGATCGCGAGGTCAGGTCGTCATGCCAAGGCCACGCAAAACTTGGCAAGAACAACTTCCGGACAACAAAGGTTTTCCCAAAGTCGTTGTTATTGAAGGAGAGAATAAAAAAGCTGGAGCAAAGGAACGGTCGCAATTCCGGCTCCGCGAGAAGTAGACGAGATCATGAAGGCCGTCCCGAAAGGGCGTCTCATTACCACCAAAGAAATTCAGGCAAGGATCGCACAGAAGTACAACGTCACGATGGGCTGCCCGATCTGTTGCGGCATCTTCGCGTGGATCGCGGCGAACGAAGAGGAGTTCAGAGGATTCAAACGAATCACGCCGTATTGGCGGACTCGGAAGTCCGGCAGAGAGCTCAATCCGAAGTTTTCGGGCGGTGTCGAAGAATTGAAGGTCTGTCTCGAAGCCAAAGAGAATCGAGTCGTGTCCAAAGGGAAGAGGTGGATCGTTGCGGATTATGAGAGTCGATTGGTTTCAGTCGGTTCAGCGGATCGAACGCAACAGACCAGTCGGGCAAGCTCGAGTGGCAAACTTGCAAAATCTGTCGTTCGAGGCCGATAGACGAAGTGGGGAAAAATTTTCGGAATGTGACGAGGTTGAGTTCATCACAGAGTCACAGAGGTCACACAGAATCGTAGTGGTATCTCGCCGTGAGTTCTGTGGGCCTGTGCTGAAATCTGAGTTTGGAGTTTGAGACATGTCATCAAAATCGATTCGTTGGTTGAGTGTGTTTGCG
>VGZH01000089.1 GCA_016872645.1 Planctomycetota bacterium
GTCAGCCTTCCTGCCTGATGCGAATCAGCGAATAGCGTCAATCAGTGCGAGAGTCGGCAAAAATTGCTGGCCGATTTCAGTACGCCGTCACGAATTCGTGATGATTGAGCAGCACATAAATCAGGTCCTCCGGGGCGATGGCGGAATTGTGTTTGGTCAGTTCGCTCGACTCCGGTGTCGATGTCGCGAGTTGGTAAGCGTCGCTCAGGACGATCAGCCGATGCAGGTGTCTCTGATCCCAACTAGACTCCATGAATTCGACGGCTAGCCAATCGGACAGTTCTGAGTGCGTTAGGGTTTTGCCGCTGACGCCGAAGTCGAACACGCTGGCGACCTGCGGTACACCAAAATGCCGCGTCCAAATGTGATTGACGACCGCACGAGCCGTCAGTGGGTTGTCGAGCAATGCGATCCACTTCCCCTGGTAGTCGGTCCTTGTGCACGTCGTAAGGTTCGCAGAAGGCTCGCAACTGACAATACTCCAGCTGCGAGCTCAAGTCGTACATGCGAAACGCGACGATTCCTTTAACGGTCCGCGTTGTCGAGAAGAACTAGTCAATGGGAATCGCTGCTGCTCGCCCTGGGTCACTCTTTGGGACTGCCGGTCGGCGAGGTGTCTGCAACGCTCAGTGTGCTTTTGGAACTTTTTAAGTGGCTTGGTCGGCAGATCCGACGGAACCGAATTCGATCCAGCGTTGCAAAAGCTCAATCTCTTCCGCTGACAGCCGATCCCCCGCGGGAAGCATTCGTTCGGAATTCTCTGTGGCCCGAACTCGTTTGCCAAGCGAGCTTTCTTCGGACTTGCCGGGAACAATCGCGGTTCCGTGTTCGCCGCCGAGTCTCGTGGCAGCGGCCGTGTCCAATCGCAAGCACCCCTGTTGTTTTGAGGCACCATGACACCGGAAGCACTGTGCAGCCCAAAGTGGTTTAATTTATTTGGCGTACTCAACCGGGGCGGCGACAATGACCGGCAGCGAGTTGATCGTCAACCTAAAAACCGTCGCCGCGATGAACAGCGGCCACGAGGATCGACTTGTCCTGGGCATCGTTGTCTCGCCTCCGACTAGTCGTCATCCCGTTTGATGAGGTCTGGGCCTGTCCCGAGGACCTTCTCGTAGGTTCCGGTCTTGGACTTTTGGTACTTCGTGAAGCCCTGGCGTTCGAGGCTCTTGTCGCTGATGTCGCCGGTAATTCTTCCGCCAGAGTATTTTTTCTTGACGCTCGGAGCAGCCATGATTCGCTGCACCTTCTGACCGGTCTGCGGGTGTTTCTTCAGCGGCGGATCGGCGATTCGTTGCAGCACCTCAAACGTCTCTCCCTGAGAGCCGTCGGCATTCAAGACGACGTATTCGTATAATGGCATTTCAGACTTCCTCCCACGAACCAATTTGACTGAGAATCTTGGCGGGTGAACTCGACAGGCCCTCGTGGTTTCCTCAGAATCACGCCCAATTCAAGCGTGGCTGTCACCCGCCGAATCCGTTCTCAAACATTCTATCATCGCCGAAGCCGGAGCCAATTCGATGTCTGATTCTCACGGTCATGAACCTGCCGCCTCCCACGATGAGCTTTTCGACAAGAGTGAGTTGGCTGGGTTTGTCGCCGACGATCAATTGGCAGGCCGACAAATCTGTAAAATGCTCTCAGCCCTGTTTGTCTACACGCTGATCGCGATGTCGACAGCGGCGACCTGGACCTATCTCGCGACTCATTGATTAAGAGTCGTTGCTAATTCGCATTGGCGTTCGCGACTTGTCCTGGTTTGCGGACGGTCAGTCGCACCGGCTTGGACGCTTGGTTCCCTTCTTGTTGCGAGATGCCGTAGATCAACCGCGTCGACTCCGGCACCCAGCTTGAGGCTTTCAGGAAAATTTGGCGTTCGGTTTCACTTTGCCGAATCATCACGCCACTCAGTCCGATGTTGTCCACGATCACGCCGTGCGGCAAGTTGTCGACGTCAAAGCGTTGCTCGTTATTGAAATTTTCAGCTCGGTTGATTCGAAGCATTGCCGTGATGGTCGCTCCGGGAGCGATGATCAGTTCCTGAATGTCATCCGGTGTCGCAGGTGTGTTGGCAGCGGCTTTGCTGTCTTCAGTCTTGCGTGGCGGTTGATCGGGATTCAGGAAGACGACGAACTTTGGCTTGTCGGCGAGCTTGATCTCGCCGAGCGTACCGGCCTCTTTCGTAACGGGTTGGCCGTGAATGGTGGCCGTCGCGGTGATTTTTACGTTCGCCCACGCTTCTTTGGGCGGAGCCTTTTCTTTGGCGTCCAGCGAAGTGCTTAAGACCGCGCGGGCTTGCAGGTGTCCAGCTTGAACAACAGTCGGCGTCGAAATTGAAAAGCCTTCCGGCAATCCCGCGACATCGAAGCGGACATCGCCATCGAATCCGTCGCTCCGGTCAATCTGGAAAGTGACTCGTGTGCCACTGCCGGCGGCGACGGTCGCGTCTTTGCCTCCGGCCAAAGACGGGGTGAAGTCGGGCTTCGCCGCTCGAACCGTCAGCGAGTAATCGTGCTTGTCGCCACCGAAGCCGCGCGTGTCGATCACCTTGACGAGGTAACTGCCGTCGGCCGGAACGGTGAATCGTAGCCGGCTGTCGTTGCCAAATTTCCGTTCGCCGTCGTCGTCGTTTTCGAAGTTCAACGGGAAGACCGGCAGGCCGTTGTCGATCAATTTTGTGCCGACGGGATATGCTTCGACGATGTAGCAAATCTCGTCGACCGCGTGGACGGTGGCGCTGGTGTCAAAGTAGTCGATTCGCTTGCCACCGTTGGCATACATCTGCATGCCGGAGTCGGGCCCTTGCGGCATACGGAACGTCTTGAGCACCTCACCGCCGATGTACAGAAACTGGTTGAGATCCATCTCTTCCCAGTTCTTCAAGCGGATGTCCGGGCCGTTCGAATCAATTGGGCGGAACTCGCTGTAAGTTTCGCGGACGGCTTGCAACACGAGCCGCTGCACTGGCCGGCCATCGGGAGTGAGAATTTCCAGTCTGGTATCGGCCAGCGAATTTTTGCGTGCCGCGTTTGTTTCGAGCATCCAGACTTGTCCCGCTTTGGCCTCGAAGCGGAAGAGGTCGCGATCGCCGGCCGCCGCGAACTTTCCGTTGACGGTCACTGGCAATGAGATTGCCTGAGATTGCGCAAACGCATCGTTCGGTTCAGCCTCGTCGACGATCTGCATGGGTGCCGACTCGCTGGCGAGCGGTGGAATCGGATCGCCCGTCAGCAATGTTGACGCAACCAGATCCGCACCGGCGTTTGCGATCGGGTAAGACTGCAACGAACCGTTCAAACGGCCAACCAACAGTGTCGAATTGTCGGGCGCGATTGCCAGCGCCTGCGGCCAGTCCGGTTGAGTCTCCAAGACCTTGAGCTGCGTGAACGACTGTGTCTCCCACAACTTGATCCGTCGATCCTCGGCCGACGAGACCAGTGTCTTTCCATCCGGCGAGAAGACCAGCTTGAGGATTCCCCCCTCGTGAGCGTACCGCGAGAACGCAATCGGGTTCGTCCCTTCTTTGCCTCCAGCCGTGATGTCCCAGATGCGAATCCGTTTGTCCGCGCCCCCGGCGACGATCCGCTTGCCGTCGAGACTGAACGTGACCGCGTACTGTTCTCTCTCCGGCTGATTGAGCGTGTCGAGGCGCTCTCCCGTCGCGACGTTCCACAACTTCACAGTTCGATCCCCCGATGCGCTCGCCAGAATCTGACCATTCGGATGAAACGCAACGTCGTACACCGCGTCGTTATGGCCGTGCAGAGTCCGCACTTCTGCGCCAGACTCGACATTCCAGAGTTTCACCTTCTGGTCGTAGCTCCCAGTCGCGAGCAACTTGCCGTCAGGACTCAACTCGGCGGCATAGATCGCGTCGCGATGTCCTTGCATGGTGCGAATCAGCGAATGGTCGGACGTCTTAAAGAGGCGCACTTCGCCGAAGACTCCGGGTTCACCCGCCGCGACGAAAACCAGACTCGCATCCGACGAAAAACCGACATCATTCATGACACCACGCAAACCCGACAACGGACGAATGTCCTTGTTCGTTCCTCTCTCCCTTGTGGAGAGGGCCAGGGTGACGGCCCCATTTCCCGAAAACGTTTCCACGCCACCTTGCCGAGCAACCGCGACCTGCTGTCCGTCCTGTGACCACGCGAGTGCCTGAATCGGTTGGCGCACTTGTCCCTTGGTCGCAATCTTTGGCGTGACGAGCAGCGTGGGATCGGGAGCCTTGCCACTCGGTCCCTTTGCCCCGGAATCGATCCACGCTCGGAGGATCGCAATTTCGTCCGGCTTCGGTCCCTCATTCCCTTCCGGCGGCATCACCGGTTTCACTTTCTTCTCAACGCTCAGCACTAAACGGCTGAGGTCGCTCTTGTTGGGAACGATGATCGCTCCTCGCTTGCCACCTTGCAGCACCGAGTCAAAAGACTCGAGGATCAAGCCCCCTTCTTTCTCGTCAGCGTTGTGGCAGCCGTTGCAATACTTCTTGAAGATCGGGGCGACCTGCGTGTTGAAGTCCGGCGACATTGATTTGGCGTCGTCAGCGATAGCGAATGGACTCGCTGCGAGCACCATCGGAATCCACAGGACCCTCAAATTCGTGCGCATGATGTTCTCGTCGACTGGGTTTCCGTGAGTTTGCAGAATCGGTGACCGTCCTTCTGACGGATGATATCGCGTCCGCAGCGTGTGTCGCGACCTCGACGAAGGATGACTTAGTGACGGACCATGCCGATGCGATGGTGCATGTAGGCTAACAGCACGGCGTCGATATGCTCGCTGGTGCGGATGGTACGGTAGTCGATGGTCTGCTGAGCACAAAAGCGGCGGAGTTCGTCCAAGTACGAGTGCATGGCGGCAAGGTAGCCCTCACGCAGCGAACGAGGATCGCAGAGCACGTCGCCGAGTTCTTCCATCCCCTCGAATTTCGTCGTGCCCGCGAAGTTGAAATCGAGTTCCTCGTCGTCGAGCACATGAAACACGAGCACGTCGTGGCCGCGATGTCGCAGCAGCTTCAGGCCTTTGAACAGTCCCGCACGTGGCACAAGCAAATCGGAAATCAGCACGATCATGCCTCGACGACCTTGAGCCTCGGCGACATGGCCCAGCACATCAAAGATGTCAGTCTTCTTCTTCGGCTCCTCGGCTTCGAGGGCCAGGAGAATATCGTTGAGGTGCGTCCGCTTGCTGTGCGGCGGGACTTGAGTGCGAATGGCCTCATCGAACGCCACCAGACCGACCGAGTCTTGTTGTCGCAGCAGCAAATAAGCCAGCGTCGCGGCGGTTGTACAAGCGTAGTCGTATTTCGTGGCCAACCCGTGCGGCGAGTGCCCCGCTCCACTGCCGAATCGCATCGACTCGCTGAGGTCCACGATTAACGTCGTCCGCAGATTCGTGTCTTCCTCGTAGAGCTTCACATAAACCTTGTCGGTCTTCGACCAGACCTTCCAGTCGATCCGCCGCACATCGTCGCCCGGGACGTATTCGCGATGCTGCACGAACTCGACCGACTGGCCGAAGTATGGGCTGCGATGCCCGCCCGATAAAAAGCCCTCGACGATCTGCCGCGCCTGGATTTCCAGTCGGGCGACTCGCGAGATGACTTCGGGACGCAGGTGTTTGTGTGTGGTCGTGGGCACGACTCGGTCTTCGACGAGGGTGAGTAGTTTGCGTTACGCCGCGAAGATTTTTTGGAAGCGAGGGTCGCGGGAGAGTTCGCCTTCTTTGGCCGGGGTGGATTCGATCAGTTTGTCGATGACGTGGTCGTGGGTGATCCCTTCGGATTCGGCGGAGAAGTTCAGCACGATGCGATGGCGGAGGACCGGTTTGGCCATCGCGATGATGTCGTCGGTGCTGACGTGCGTACGGCCGTTGAGCAGCGCTCGAGTCTTGCCTCCGAGCAACAGGTACTGCACAGCGCGCGGTCCGGCTCCCCAGCTCAGCCACTCGTTGATGAAATCGGGAGTGCCAGGCTGACGGACTCGCGTTTGGCGAGCGAGTGCGAGGGCGTACTCGACGACATGGTCTGTCACGGGCACTTGGCGGACGATCCGTTGCAGTTCGATGATGTCGTCATCGTTGAGGACTGCTTCAACGGCATCGTTGTGGATTGCAGTTGTCTGCTTCGCGATCTGTCTTTCTTCGGCGAAATTTGGATAGCCGACGTGAACCTTGAACATGAAGCGGTCTTGCTGAGCTTCTGGCAGAGCGTACGTCCCTTCCTGCTCGATCGGGTTCTGCGTAGCGAGGACGAAGAACGGATCGGCGAGGACGTGTCGCGTTTGGCCGACGGTGACTTGCCGTTCCTGCATCGCCTCCAGAAGCGCGGCTTGAGTCTTCGGCGGCGTGCGGTTGATTTCGTCCGCCAGGATGACGTTATGGAAAAGTGGGCCGGTGATGAAGCGAAACTCTCGCTGGCCAGTGGTTTTGTTTTCCTGCAAGACTTCGGTGCCGGTGATGTCGGCAGGCATCAAGTCGGGCGTGAATTGGATGCGAGCGAATGACATCGACAGGCAGCGGGCGAGCGTGCTGATCATCAACGTCTTAGCCAGGCCCGGCACACCCTCCAGCAAGCAATGTCCGCGACTGAAAAGTGCGATGAGCAATTGGTCGATGACGTCATTCTGTCCGACAATGACTTGCGACATTTGCTCGCGGATTTTCCGATAGCCTTGGCTGAGTTTCTCGATGGATTCCCCTGTTGCCGTCTCGGCCGCCTTGACGTCGTCGCTCATGAGCCACCCAAACTCCAATTGCCCAGTTAAAAACCGGAAAGATGAAAAGAAATTTCGCCACAGGATTGCCGGCAAACTCTAGCGGACGCGCCGAAGTCGGGCAATCACTCGGCGAATCAGTGACCCGGTTGACCCGCGCATCGCATGGTCAAACGCTCTACAATCCCCCTGACTGACCGGTCAATCAACCCCCAAGAGGTGTCCCGTGTTCGTGCCGATGGAACTTGCCCGCATCATCATCAGCGAACTCAATGACCAGCAAGTGATCTACCTCCGTGAGGTCGATGGGGAGCGGATGTTTCCGATCCTGATTGGGCTGTTTGAGGCGACCAGCATCGACCGCCGCATCAAAAAGGAGTACCCGCAGCGACCGCTGACTCACGATTTGCTCAAGGCCACCATCGAAGCGCTCGGTGGTGAGGCTCAGAGTGTGGTCATCAGCGATCTGCGCGAGCACACCTATTTCGCCAAAGTTCGAGTTGATCGCGATGGCGATATGATTGAAATCGACAGTCGGCCCAGCGATGCAATCGCCCTCGCTGTCCACTACGACCCGCATCTGCCGATCTACGTCGATTCGGAAGTT
The DNA here is from genome assembly GCA_016872645.1 of Planctomycetota bacterium. GTDB lineage: Bacteria > Planctomycetota > Planctomycetia > Planctomycetales > Planctomycetaceae > SXKJ01. The sequence goes on from VGZH01000089.1 coordinate 7,330, forward strand.
CTGGACCAAGTGCTCTGATGGCAAGCTCGCCTTTCCGAAACATATGCCTGAAGAACTCTTTGATATCGTGGATAACCAAGACCACGTGATTGGCCAGATGGCTCGATCCGAGGTTCATCGCCGCAAGTTACTGCACCGAGCGGTCTCGATCTTCGTCTTCGATTCGCACGGGAGATTGCTGCTGCAGCAGCGGTCAGCGACGAAAGACGAGTATCCGCTGTGCTACACGTCGTCCGCATCGGGGCATGTCACGGCGGGCGAAGATTACGACGAAACCGCTCCGCGCGAGATGCAGGAAGAACTCGGGCTCTCCTCGCCGGTCGAACGGTTGGCGAAGTTTGCTGCCGGGCCCGAGACAGCCAACGAATTCACCGTGCTGTATCGCAGTGTGACGGACATGCCGCCGCAGTTCGATCCTGGTGAGATCGCCGGAGGTGCGTTCTACGAATTGGCGGAGATCGCCGAGTGGCTCACGCGGTCACCAGAGGAATTCTCGCCGCCGTTCCGCGTCGCCTTTGAGTGGTATCGAGCAAATTGCCAGTGACTTCGGTTTGAAAGGAGAAGGTGCCTCATGTGTTGCCTGTCTCGACGAAGACTCATTGGATATATCAGTTCCATCGGACTGATTTGTCTCATCGGAGTCACCTCCGCGTTGTCGGCAGACCCGCCGATCGTCCCGCTGCGAGGCGAGATTCGTGATGCCGAAACCGGACTGCTGTTGCCGGCTCGGCTTTACATCCAGTCGGCTGACGGAGCGAGATGGTTTTTCGCGAAGTCTGCGGATGCTCAAGGCTCGGCGCTCGTTTACGACAAATTCCGCGATGCCAAGAGCGTCGAGAAGCACACCACGCTGTCCGCTCATCCGTTCGTCGCCGAGGTGCCTCCGGGCAAGTACACGCTGACTGTCGAACGCGGTAAAGAGTATTTGACCGCCACGAAAGAAGTCGAAGTGGGCACCCAACCGCTCGATGTGAAGATTGAACTGCGGCGCTGGATCAACATGGCCGAACGTGGCTGGTATTCTGGCGACACGCACGTCCATCGGCCGATTTCCGAACTCTCGAACGTCGCGTTGGCCGAAGACCTCAACATGGTCTATCCGATGTCGCAGTGGGTCACGGTCACGCACACGCTGCCGGAGAAGGGCCGCGTCGATCCGCAGCCGATCCCGACCGCTCCGATCTTCGCCGCCCCGACGCACGCGATTGTGCCGTTTAACACCGAGTACGAAATCTTCTCGGTCGGCGCAAAGCGGCATACGCTCGGTGCCGTGCTGATTCTCGGTCAGAAAGAGCCGCTGAAGATCGGCATCCCGCCGCTGAAGGCCGTGGCGGACGAGGCTCATCGGCAGGGCGGACTGCTCGACCTTGAAAAGCACTCGTGGGCCTGGACGCCGATCATCGCGCCGGTGATGAAGGCGGACCTGTATCCGCTGTCAAATAATCACATCTGGCGCACCGAGTTCGCGTTCAAGCAATGGACCATTGAAAACAACTGGCGCGACAACCCGCGCATCGAGACCGACAAAGACGGCTTCACCGAACTCGGCTGGCTGCACTTCGGCTGGGAGCAATACTACGCCATGCTCAACTGCGGCCTGCGGATGCGTCCGACCGCCGGCACCGCCAACGGCGTGCATCCCGTCCCCGCGGGCTTCAGTCGAGTCTATGTCGATCTCGGCCAAGAAAAATTCACGCCGGACTTGTGGCAGAAACGACTCAACGAAGGCCGCAGCTTCGTGACGACCGGGCCGATGATCGAATTCCAATTCGAACGATTTGCCAAAGCTCAGGAATTGGCAGTCAGCTTTCGCATGTCGTCGCAATATCCGCTCGTCAAGATCGAGCAAATGGCCGATGGCGAAGTTTGGCATTCAATTCCCTTGAAGGAACCCTACGAGACGCACCACCGACTTGATTGGACGATCTCTGGCAACCAATCCCGATGGGTTGCAGTGCGTTGCTTCGAGCAATTGCCTGACGGACGCTTGCGGTTCGCGCATACTGCCCCGATTCCATTCGATGTTCAGGGAAGCTCAGTACGACCAACTCGTGACCAAGTCCGCTACTTGATCCAGCGTTGCGAAGAAGAAATCGCTCGCAACAAAGACGTGCTCAGCGACGCCGAACTGGCCGAGTACCGCGAGGCGTTGGAGTTCTATCGCGGCAAATTGGCGACGGCACGGTGAGAGGCGGAACGGCTGCGGAAAGACTACAAAGACACAAAGACACGATAGAACTGCGATGACGGTGGGTTCGTCGGGTCTTTGTGCCTTGGTGGTAACCCTCTGCAAAACCAACTCAGTTGTCATTTGCCGAGTCAGCAGTGATCGGCGCGATCGTCCGGAAGTGAAAGCCATCGACTCGGCTGACAGTTGCGGTGCAGACGATCGCTTGCAGGATCAGCAGGCAGATCCAGCCGCGAGTTGCGGTGCCGGCGTATTCTGGAAGCGTTTGGCCGGGGCCGTTGACAATTTTGGCGCTGATTTCCGGCTCTCGGCCACAGACCCACAGCAGCCAGGGCATCAGGAAAATCCAGAGACGCGCGGCCTCACCGGAGTTCTTGCCGCTCAGCCATAACACGACGAGCGTCACGAGGCACCACAACCGAAAGCTGGCCAGCGAGCGGCCGGATCGCAGGCTCCCTTTCGTGCCGCTCAACCACGTCGAGACAGCGAACAGAAAAATCGGAGTGCCGATCGCCAGCGCCAGTTCGATCGGATTGACCAGCAGCCACGATGAGTACGTCCGCGAGTACTGTTCGTAGAAGTTGGCATGATTGCGAAGGTTCTGCAACCACACTGCCGGCAGATCGAGCGACGACGTCCAGTAGGCCAACCCAACTTGAGCGGCGAAGCTGGCGAGCGCCGCTGCGACACAAGTCACCAGTTGCTTGAGCCGTGTTGAGAACGAATCAGGAGACTCACCAAACAGACAGTCAGCCAGCGTCCAAGTTGCAGCGAGAAACGCGACCGGCAACAACGCGAGGCTAAACCTCATTCCGACCGACATCACGATGCCGGCCAGCAATCCGTTTGGCCACGAGCGGCGCGACCACGCTCGGCCCCACACCGCCAGGAACAACGTTCCGGTAAATGCCAGCGACAAATCCGAGGTCGGATAAAAAACGGCTAACGCGGGGATCATCGGCCAAAAGCAAACGATTCGCCAAGCGGTTTCGCGTCCACACGTCCGGCGCACCAGGCAAAACAGCGGCACGACGGTCGCCATCACAATGATTGACGTCAACATCCCGAGCAGCCACAAGGCTGCGCGATCCACGTCGGTCAGCGGCGTTGCCGAGCCAACCGAATTCTTCGCGATCACATCCAGGCCGGCACGCACCGACTCCGGCTGATAGCTCAGCAACCAGTTTTGCAACTTCGGCGAGCGGCTGATGACTCCAATGACCAACTTGTTGAATTGAATGAACCCCGGTGGATGCGTGCCGAAATGTAGCACATCTCCCTCACGCATCCGGTCTGCGTACTTGGCGAGATAGTCCGGTTCCTGAGTCGCACGCGTTTTGGCTTCGAGGTAATAGCCTTGAAACCCGCGCAGCCAGAGCACCCAGCCAGTCTTGCTGAGAGTGTTCGGATCGGGCGGGCACTCATGAACGACTCCGTGCCAGACCGCTCCGACGACGATCAGCGCTGCGAGCCAACTGGTCATCTCCCAGCGGTTCGCTTCCAGCACGCGCCGGTCGGCGAACAGGCAGAACACCAAATAGGCGACGGTTGCCACTCCCGCGATCACCCAGCCCAACGCGGTCATTTTTAGTTCCGCGTCATCCAACGTGATGCGATCCCAAACCCATTCGTTGGGAACTCCCAGCGGAATGTCCGATCCCCACAGCACCCAAATCGTCGCCGCCACGCCCGCCAATTGAGCCAGCCAGAACAAGACTCTTGTCGAACGCATCGTCCCTCCTCAGCAGTTCGTCACACCCGCTCCATCAGCGGTGCGAGACTCTATCGAAAGACAAGCCTGCGACAACAGGGGAGGTAAGTACCACGGCTCTGTGAACCGCATCGACGACGCTCGGCTCGATGAACCGTGGCACGTGCAACTCCGAGTCGCTCGAATATGTCTCTCATGCCGTCGATCACGATTCCACCGTTCCGATCTCACTGGGTGTTGGCGGGAGGCCACTGCCAAACGCTTGCGGGAGTTTTCTTTTCCGGCCGTTTGCCCGACGAGCGAGCCGAAATCCGCCGCATCCCGCTGGCCGACGGCGACACGTTGGTTGTTCACGACGATTTGCCGCCTGACTGGCCGAGCGGCGGGCCGGTTGTCGTGTTGCTGCATGGATTGGCCGGATGCCACCGGAGTTCGTATCTCGTGCGGACCGCGGCGATGCTCAACGCGAACGGCCTGCGCACCTTTCGCATGGATCTGCGCGGTTGCGGAGCCAGCTTTGGGTTGGCGATCAAGCCGTACAACGCCGGTTGCTCGGACGATGTTCTTGAAGTTCTGCGTGCGATCACGAGGTGGTGTCCCGGTTCGCCGATTTCGCTGTTCGGCTTTTCGCTGGGGGGCAACATTGTTTTGAAATTGCTCGGGGAAGAGCCCGAACGAGTGCCTCCGGAAATTGTTGGGGCGGCGGCGGTCAATCCGCCAATCGACCTGGCGAAATGCACGTACGGCCTGTCGCGCTGGCCGCAGCGGCACTACGACGCCTACTTCGTAAGGCAGTTGTTGCAACGCTTGGGTGAACTTCAGCAGCTTCGATCAGATTTCGTGCGGCCGAAGTTCGCTCGCACGCCGCGACGGCTCGTCGAATTCGACGACCAGTTCACGGCGCCGCGCTCCGGCTTTCGCGACGCGGATGACTACTACGAACGATGCAGCTCCGAGCAATTCGTGTTCACGATCCGAGTCCCAACGCTGATTCTGACGTCCTGCAACGACCCGTTGATTCCGTTGGATTCATTCGAGAGGTTGACTCTCCCTTCTCACATTCGGCTGCACATTGCCGAAGGGGGAGGGCATCTCGGCTACCTCGCCAAGCAGTCCAAAAATTGGTTGCAGGCTCAGTTGCTCGAATGGGTGCGGCAGTCGTTTGGACTTTGAAGTCACGCAAACCACTTGCCCACGACATTCATGATCGCGAAGAGCGACATTGCTCCGTAGGCCGCCGAGCACAGTAACAGAGCCCCCTTTCGCCACCAGCTGGGTTGCAGCTCCGGTGGCAGCAGCCGCGTGTTGACGAAATACAGTTGCACTCCAGCAATCGACATCACGATTCCCGCCATTGTGCCGAGGTATTGAAACAGCGTCATCGCGGTCCCGAAGTGGACGGCAATGAGTCCCCAGGCCGTGAACAAGAAGAGCAGCGAGTAGTAGATACGAGCGATCGAACCGTCTCGCCACGCACGAACTCGGCGGCTGGCGGTCCAGAGCGTATCGGTCAGCGTGCGAATCAAGACGTCGGTGTTGCCAAGCTGTGTCGAAAACAGAATCCAGAATCCATTGAGCAGCCCCAGAATCCACAGCACCGACCAGAAGTGTTGAGCCATGTATTGCGCCTGAAACGCGCCGGCCCCGATTTTCGACAAGTCCGTCCCTTGCGGGATGATCGCTCGCGCGAGGTTCACGTTCAGGAACATGCCAAGGAAACAACCCGCCGCCCACAACCAGACCTGATCGATCACGACGTAACGCCACCAGATTCGCCAGCGACGCAGATTGTCGGCCGTAATCGCGAACACTTTGCCGACGTGCGAGAGATGCACCATTTTGGCTCCGACCGCACTGGGGATTGCGCCGACCACTCCTCCCATGCCGAAACCTTTGTCGCGGATCCAATTCGTGATCGTCAGATTGCCGATACCCCCAGAGCCGGCAGTCGCGAAAAACGTCGCCATCATCAGTGGCTCGACACCGGTCGGCCAGTTGCCAAATTCAAAAAAGCCAGCCAGCGTGCTGCTCCAAATCGTGGCCGGCACGAACCACAGATTGACCGCAGTCAAGAAAATAAAGATGTACGCGATCATGAACCACGAGGCCCACTCGAGCATCCGCTCGATCGTCCCGCCGAACATCAGAATCAGCAGCGTGACGACGATGATGCCGTACGTAATCTTGAGATTGAAGCGGACATCCACAGCCGCTCGCGCCTGTTGTTTTTGCAGCAGGGCTTGTGCTTCGACGGCCCCCGCGTGAGCGACGTCCTGCCACTCGTCAATCGAGGGCGGTGCAATTGGCACTCGATTGTGCATCATTCCGAAGACCGTCACCGCCGCCGCTGGAGCGAGCGCAGGAACCCCAAGCTGCATCGCAGTCAGCAAGACATACGTTCCGCCCCAAAACCGGCAGCCGGGTTTCAGCCGCATGATGCCGGAGATCGCAGGTTCGCCGGTGTAAAGGGTGTAGCGAATTCCTTCGAGGTTGAAGATCAATTGCAGCACGATGGCGACGGTTGCGATCCAAAGAACTCCGGGACCGTGTTTGATGACGGTCGCCGGCCCGCTCAGCCACTCACCGCCGCCGATCGAAGCGGCCAGCATGATCGCCCCGGGCCCGATGATCTTGCACGCGTTGCGAATGGAAAACGGCAGTGGTTCGGGAAGTTCTGCTACTTCCCATGGAGGCAATCTTCCGCGGGAGGATTGCTCGCTGCCAGGCGGCGCGGAGGCACTGGAAATCGGTGGTTCGGTCATCGGTCAGGCCATTCTCGTGGAGGTCAGTCACGTCGCTGGCGGTCAGCGAGTACGTGGATGCTGGCATGTGAGTCGGCCACGCTAGCGGGATCGCGAAGATTCCGCAAAAGACCGGAGATATCTTGCAGGCGTTCAGAGGACCCCAAAGAAGCTCTGCCGCCGCATGAACACGCGGGCCATGAGCACCCGAACTGCTCAGCTCAATCGCAGCTAGCCAAACATTAACATGCCGGTTGCCGATTTCTAACGATTCGATTCGGAGTCAAGACGTTGCCGAGCCACCTCTGCCCACGGGCCGAGGTGGTCTTGGGCGAGGTAGGCCTGCCAGTGCGGAACTGCCTCGGCGGCGCGGTTCTGACGTTGCAGTAACTCGGCTTTGTGGAAGTGGGCATCGGGGTAGTCGGCGTAAGATTGCAGCGCGATGTCGAAGGCATCGAGGGCCGATTCGGTCAGCCCCAATTCCGCCGCGACGCAGCCGAGTTGCGTCCAGGCTTCGAGGTATTGCTGGTCCAGTTCGACGGCGACGTGGAATCGCTCGAACGCTCCGGCGAGGTTTCCGCTGCGATAAAGCGCCTCCGCCAGATGAAAGTGAGTCTCCGGGTTTGTCGGATCGGTGAGCAGCGCGCAACGGAAGGCTTCGACGGCATCAGTGATACGGGACTCCTCGAGCAGGTGGCTGCCACGTTCGAGCCAGTTGGTGTGTTGTGAGGACGAAGAAGTCTCTAGCAGCTTCAGTCCCGCACGCTGGCCATCTTCCGGGGAAAGAGGAAGAAGACTAGCGGTGACAGAATCTGGGTCGAAATCAAACAGGCGTTGGCCAGAGAGTGGTTCGAGTAAACCGGCTTGGTCACGAATGAGGACGTGATGATCGCGGGCCAGCAGCGTCAGCTGCGCGAGTGAGCGTTCGGTACCGGGCAGCATCGATTGCAGGCGGGTCAGGTTGGCTTCGAGTTCGTGCTGTGAAACCCCGGCTTGCAACAGCTCGGAGAGGCGGCGCACGCAGGCGACCTCTTGAAAATCGAAATATGGCAGGCGGAAAATTTTCTTCACAGGCTTGATGAGGCCGATCCGCTCCCAATGCCGGATGAGCCCGACGGAGACGTTCAGCGACTGACTGAGCATCGCGGGTGTCAGCAGCCGATGCAGATCCCGTCGGCGTTCTTCGAGACCCAGCAGGTGCAGCCATTCGGATTCGGGTACGACTCTGATATCGAGCCCCTGCTGTCGCCATTCGGTGACTTCTCGCAACTTGACGGACGGATTGCCGTCCGGTTCCAGTGGCCAGCCCTCTTCACCGACAACCAGCATTGTGGTCTGTTTGCTGACGCTGTGGGTGGTCGCGCCGCCGTGCTGCTCGGCCAAGTCCATCGCCTGTCGATGTGTCATCGACGCGAGTGTGCCAGTGAAGCTGATTCGCTCACCTTGCAGCGCGGGCGAACTTTCCAGCGACGAAGCAGTGTTGGCGGGCGTTGTTTCCACGGCGATCTGCAGCATTGTGAGGTTCAACACGGTTTGTCGTCAAAGTGTCTTGATCATCTGTGCGATCAGGTTCAATAAGAGGTTATCCAAAAATCGGTGGGGTGTGCATGGTCCGCTAGCACTCTATTGCCGCGCAGCCCAAACAGGGCACAATTGTTCAAGCTCAGTTTTCAGAATGGTGGACAACGAGGTGGCCTTGGGAAAAGGACCGTTTTCTGCAGCATTTTCCGAGGCTTGCGTGGTCTCGGCGGCACCGGCTTTGAACGGGCGGGGCGAACTTTTGAGAGCGTTTGCCAATCGCTTGGCGAGCGGTTGATCTTGGGTTTCGGTGGCTCGGTGTAGATCGCTCAGACGTTGTGGCAGTGATGCGAGAAAGACGGTGATGAGTTCGTGCAGCAGTTCATGAACGCCCGCAGCACTTCGCAATGGCGTGTCCCAGTCATTGAGCGCGATTTGGCGACCGGAGGAACTCGGTTTTCCGAGTTCGGGGCGACATGAATCTCAACGTCCGTATGCTGTTCGCCCGGAGAGAGAGCCCTTCGTTCGTCGGCTGTCGCTAGCCGCGAGCGATTCGAGCGTGCGATACTGCTCTTCGGCGAGGATTGCTTTCGAGGCCTCCCATGCGCGGCATTTGAACATCCATGAGACATGACTGGCTGCTCCTGCTTGCCAGGCATAGAGGGCAAATACCTTGCTGCCAGCGGCTGTCATCAACTTCACGGGGATCAACGGATATTGAGCCTTCAAGGTTTAGATCAGGCGAAGGCCGTCGAGATTCGGCCTTGGCATATCGGTGACAATGCTGTCAGGCGAATGTAATTCGACTGGCTCGAGCGGCGAAATTCCTTCTGCGGCTCAGAAGACGTTCACGTCTCCCCGCTTCTCAATCAGGCGCCCGACCAAACGACGGTCGACTGGAGAATCATCCACAACCAGAACTCTGGACATCATTCACCGGCTTTCTGGATGCGATCTCGCGGCAAGTTTCGGACGAGTGGCACTTCGATTCGCCGCCGATTGAAGTGGGCTGAAGGCTCAAGATCAGCAGATTTGTGGAGAGATTTTATTCGGGTGATGAACCCGCTTTCAAATGCCGCGCCGTGACGTTCGACGGCATTGATGGCATTCAAATCAGTCCAGCAGTAAAACTCCGCCTCGTTTTTGCGAGCCGCCGTCGGTCAATGAGACCGACTGGTGCAAATGCCCAGGAGCCATCATGTCCGCGTTGCAAACCAGATTTCCCGAGCTTTTTGACGCTATTCAGCACGAGCGGATTCGCCAGCATGAAGGGCTCGAACTGATCGCTTCCGAAAATTACACCAGTGCCGCAGTCCTCGAAGCGGCCGGCACAATCCTCACCAACAAATACGCCGAAGGCTATCCAGGTCGCCGCTACTACGGTGGCTGTGAGTTTGTGGATGTCGTCGAAAGCTTGGCGATCGCGCGAGCGAAACAACTCTTCGGAGCCGAGCACGCCAATGTCCAGCCACACGCCGGTTCGCAAGCCAACATGTCGGTGTATTTGACGGTGCTCAAACCGGGCGACACTTACTTGGCTATGAATCTCGCGCAGGGCGGACATCTGACGCACGGCTCGCAGGTGAATTTCTCCGGCCAGCTTTATAAAGTCGTCCCTTACGGCGTGCGTGAGTCCGATCATCGCATCGACTTCGACCAAGTCGCCACGCTCGCTCGCGAACACAAGCCGAAACTGATCGTCGCCGGAGCCAGTGCCTACCCGCGCGAAATCGACCACGCCAAATTCGCCGACATCGCTCGCGAAGTCGGAGCGAAATTCATGGTCGACATGGCTCACTACTCCGGACTCGTCGCCGCGGGAGTCCACAACAGTCCGGTCCCCGTGGCGGACTTCGTGACCTCGACTTCGCACAAAACGCTCCGCGGCCCACGCTCCGGATTCGTCCTCTGCCGCGAGCAGTACGCCAAAGAGATCGACAAAGCCGTCTTTCCCGGCATGCAAGGTGGCCCACTGATGCACATCATTGCCGGCAAAGCAGTCTGCTTCCAGGAGGCGCTGCAATCCAGCTTCAACGAGTACGGCCGACAGATCATCGCCAATGCGAAGACGCTGGCCGAGACATTGATGACCGGTGGTATTCGACTCGCCAGCGGCGGAACCGACAATCACCTGATGCTCTGCGACATGACCAGCATCGGCCAGACGGGCAAGATCGGAGAAACTGCGCTCGACAAGGCGGGCATCACCGTCAACAAGAACATGATCCCCTACGACCAACGCAAGCCAATGGACCCCAGTGGCATCCGCATCGGCACTGCCGCGCTGACTACGCGCGGCATGAAACAAGATGAGATGAAGAAGGTCGGAGCCTGGATTCTGCGAGTCCTCAAATCACCTGATGACGAGTCGCTGTTGGCGACCGTTCGCAACGAGATTCGCGAGTTCACCCAGAGCTTCCCGGTGCCGGGCATCGGCTAGACTTCACGCATTCCGTCCGATACAACGCCCCCCCTCGCCCCCTTCGTCTAGAGGCCCAGGATGTGGGATTCTCAGTCCCAATACAGGGGTTCGAATCCCCTAGGGGGTACCATTTGAACGGCACCGTCTCTCACGGTGCCGTTTTCATTGGGTGATACTGAAATTGAAACTTTTATTCTCGCTTGGATACGTGGCTTCAGGGCTGCCGGTGAAATCCCCCGCCCCCAAACTGCGGGTGAGTTCCCCAACCGCTTGCCGATCATCGCTCCGACGGCCTAAGCCCTCAGAGGGGACCGCGAACGCTGCCTGGAATGGGGTATGGACGACTACCTCAGCAAGCCACCCCAGGCCGCTCAGTTGCAAGCAATGCTCGCAAGATATCTCGCTCACCCCTCCGAAAAACCGACCGTCGGTTTTTTTCCCATCGTGTGAAAGTTCTGGTTCGATGGCGGGACGAGCCTGAGCGTCAGGCTCCTCCCAACGGAAGCCCCGGAAATTTCGTGGCTTTTCTGTTTCGACTTGACGTGCGAATGGCTCTCTGGCCGTTCGATTCGTGGATCAAAACCGACATGTTTGATCCCACTCACACCCCGACCGTTTTTTGTGCCGGTCCGTTTGCCGATTGGGTCAATCCGCGAGACGCAGACTCGTTTCGCGTGAGTCCCTGAGGCGGTACGTCCCGGCGGACCTCAATCTGTTGACCAATACAATCAATCTTAGTGAGATTGATTGGTGCGAACTTCGAAGCACGCTGGTGCCATGCGACGGAGTTGTTGTTGCAGACTTTCTCAGTCGAGGACGAACCATGTTTGCACGGGCAATTCTGTTGTTGCTGATAGGACTTCACTCGGTCGCTGCGGCTCAAACTGCCGTGCCGCTGCCGGCCGACTGCGTGTTCCGTGGAGGTGGCGTGTACACCGTGGACGCGGCCCGAAGCTGGGCCGACTCGGTCGCGATTCGCGCAGGACGAATCGTGTACGTTGGGACGGATGCCGGCCTCACTCCGTGGATCGGTCCACAGACTCGCAGGGTTGATCTTCAGGGAAAAATGCTGTTGCCGGGGTTTCACGACTCGCATGTGCATCTGGTGGGTGGCGGCATCGAGTTGGACGAGTGCAATCTCAATGATCTGACCACGATGGACCAAGTCCTCGCAGCGGTGGGTCAGTTTGCGGAACGACACCCGGGCAAGAAATGGATTCGAGGCGGCGGTTGGCCGCTGACCCTGAGTGGAGGCAATCCGCGCAAGGAGTTGCTCGACAAGATTGTGCCGGATCGGCCGGTGATCCTCGATGCGTTCGACGGGCATTCGTCGTGGGTCAACTCGAAAGCGTTAGAGATCGCTGGCATCACGAAGCAGACTCCCGACCCGTTACGCGGTCGCATCGAGCGTGATCCCAAAACCGGCGAGCCGACCGGTACGCTTCGAGAATCGGCGGCGCGGCTGGTCATCAGCAAGACTCCGCCCTACTCGCACGACGAGTATGTGACGGGACTACGGCGCGGGTTAGAAGTCGCCAATCGTTTTGGCATCACTTCGGTGCAGGAGGCTCGTGTTACTGACCAGCATTTGAGAGCGTTTGAAGAACTCGACAAGTCAGGCGAGTTGACCGTGCGCACGGTGGCTGCGATGGGATTCGATCACGCCAAAGGGATGGCTCAGGTGTCGCAGTTCGTCGAGTGGCGAAAAAAATTTCAGAGCAAGCGACTGCGAACGACCACGGTGAAAATCTTTCAGGACGGCGTCATTGAGTCTCGCACGGCGGCACTGTTGCAACCGTATCTGGGAGGCGAGGAGCGAGGCTGGTTAAATCTCGAACCAGAAGTCTTGAAGCCGCTGGCTGCCGAGTTGGATCGACTCGGCTTTCAGATTCACATCCACGCGATCGGCGACCGTGGAATTCAGAGTTCGTTGGACGCGCTGGAGTTTGCACGCGATCGCAACGGCCGCCGCGATTCGCGGCATCACATTGCCCACATCCAACTCTTCGACCCGCCGGACATCGCTCGCTTTCGGCGGTTGGGAGTCGTGGCCAACTTTCAGCCGTACTGGATGCAGGCCGATCCATACATCGTCGACATGACGCTTCCCGTGCTCGGCCCCGAGCGTTCTCGCTGGCTGTACCCGATTCGCAGTGTCGCCCAAAGTGGCGCGGTGATCGCGTGTGGCAGCGATTGGTCCGTGTCGTCCATGAATCCGCTCGACGCGATTCAAGTTGCCGTGACGCGTCGTGGAATCAACGAAGCTCCCGGCTCGGCATGGATTCCTGAGGAGACCGTCGATCTGCCGCTGATGCTGGCCGGCTACACGATCAACGGAGCGTACGTGAACTTCGAGGAGTCCGAAACTGGTTCGATCGAAGTAGGCAAAGCCGCGGATCTGATCGTTCTCGATCGCAATCTGTTCGAGATTCCGGCTCACGAGATCCACAAAGCCAAAGTCTTGCTCACTCTGCTGGAAGGCAAAGCCGTATTTCGCGATGCCAGTTTTCCAGAGGCCCCCGATCAAAAGTCGGATTAGGGACTGCCCAATTCGTAAAACCCTTGGGTGACATACTTCAGCTTGCCTTGCCTCACCAACTCTTGCCAAACCGCAGCGGGATATTGACTCGGCGGGATGATGGCGTCGATGCTCGACTTGTTGCCGCCGGACATTGGGCCGTGGCCGACACGCGATTCGTCATCAAGCCGCGTGGCCTTGAGTCGCTTCTTGAACGCCTTGAACGCCTGCTTAAGTTCCTCGGGGGAAATCGTTGCTGGTGACGGATTCTCTTGAGTCTCGGACATCGCGCTCCCTTTCGTTTCGCTCACACTAGCAACTGGTGAGATTGTGATCGAGGCTGCCTGGCAACTTCCAAGATGCCGAAGGCGGACCAATCAAAAGGTGAACGATGAAGCCAGAATTGTTTCATCGTTTTGCTCCCATCGTTTTGGCAACTGCTGGCATTCATCAATTTCGAATCAGTTGATTTTCCGAGTCATTCTTGTGACAGTCCGACTCCAATGATGGATGGTCGAGTTCAGAAAAATGGCTCGGTCGTTGGTAAAAGTATCGGAGAGGTCATGTCGGAATTGCTGATCAGCCTGAGCGATCTGATGGTCGCCGCTTGGAGTCTCTTGAAGGCCGTGAGCGGCTTGGTGCTGCCGTGGTTTCCGTTGGCGGTGTGGATTGGCTTTTGGCTGTGCGCTGTGAATTGGAACAAGCTGCGTGAAGTACTGATCGCGAAAGGCGGACTGTTGGGAGTGCTGTTGATCGGAGCGATTTGGGTGCTGATTTGGGGTGTGGTGGCTCCGCCTGAAAGCGGCAGTCATCATCTCTTTGGTCTTACGCTGAGCAACTTTGTTGGCAAGCTGGTCTATGTGACCGCGTTGTTCTGTCTGATGTTTCTCTGCGGCAGTGTCCAACTCTCTGGCTGCTGCCAGCAGTGGTGCGAAGTCACGATGCCCGACCCGCACGCTCATGGCGAGCATGGACACGGCGGACATGGACATGACGCCCACGGTTCATCCACCGGACATGTGGATCACGGCCACGCGAGCCACTGAGTCCGACGCTTTATCAGCACGACGCGCGAGCGAGTGGTTGCTTTAACCGAGGACCTCTCGCTCACGCGTCGTGCTTTTTTACGACCGAATCTCCAGCGCGACTGGTCCCCACAATCCGCCTGGTTGATCGGGTGGCGTCCCGACCCAGAACGTCAGTTGCACGACGAGTTCGTTATGCAACGCGAGGTGCGGAGTGATTTCAAATTCCGCCGAGTCATCGCCAATGTCGATGCCGCCGAGTCGCTGGCCGTTGAGGTCCACCCAGGCCGCTCCGCGCACACCTTCAAACACGATCCAGACGTGCTCGTGAGCTTCGAGGTTCGTCGGCTGATTGAACTTCCTGCGGAACTCGGCACGGCCGCTGTTGCTGTCGGGAAAGATCGTCTGCCAACTCGCCGGCAGTGTGACGCGCCGCGACGGCTCCTCGCGATCCAGCCGCCGCACTTCCCACGGACCTTTCAAGAATATGCGATGGACGGGCATGGGCGATCATCTCGAAATGGGTTGGCAAGCCCTGCGTCATCGAAGGGGATGTGAGTTGTCTCGCCACGCCCTTCGCGAAGCCTCGGGGTGTGTCACCAGACCGCCACTTGAACAAATTTTAGATTAACCACGCTCCAAGTATTTAGACTGCGTCGACAATCAATTCAGGCCGAATCATCGTCTGGTTTCCTTCTTTGCTGGTCACGACGCGATGCATCGACTCGCCGCATTATCGCGGTCGGGAAAATGGTAGTGACTCAATACGTCCTCGGCGTCGTTCGTCCCTGCACGCGGCCCGGCAGACCTTGGATTCGCAAGAAGCCCTCCGCGTCTGTTTGGTTGTAGCTGCCGCCGGCTTCCATGGTGGCGATGGCTTCGTCGTAGAGGCTGTGGGGGCTGGTTCGCGAATCGGTGATGATGTTGCCTTTGTAGAGCTTCAGCGTGACGCGGCCGGTGACGTGGCGTTGAGCGTTTTGGTTGAAGGCCAACAGGGCGTCCATTTTCGCGTGGTACCAGAAGCCGTAATACACCATCTCGGCGACTTCCGGGGCGAGCCGGTCGCGGAGGTGCATCAGGTCGCGGTCCATCGTCAGTTGCTCGACGACGCGGTGAGCGTGATACAGGATCGTCATGCCGGGAGCCTCGTACACGCCGCGGCTCTTCATGCCCACGAAGCGGTTCTCGACCATGTCGATGATGCCGACTCCGTTCCGCCCGCCGATCGTGTTGAGTTCCTTGACCATCGCCAGCGCCGACTTCTTCTGCCCGTTGAGAGCGACCGGCACGCCGGATTCGAAGTCGATCGTGATCGTCTCCGGCTTGTCGGGAGCGGCCATCGGCGTGACGCACATGCCGAACTCGACCAGCTCGATGCCGTTGGTCGTCAGCTCTTCGAGCTTCCCCGCTTCATAGCTGATGTGCAGACAGTTCTCGTCGGACGAGTACGGCTTCGACACCGACGCCTTCACCGGAATGTTTTTCTTCGCGCAGTAGTCGATCATCGCCGTGCGGCCGGGGAACGCCGCGCGATACGCCTCGATGCGCCACGGAGCGATGATCTTCACCGCCGGGTTGAGCGCCTCGGCCGCGAGCTGGAAGCGGCACTGGTCGTTTCCCTTGCCGGTGGCCCCGTGAGCGAACGCCTCGGCCCCGACCTCGCGGCAGATCTTCACGCACTCCTTCGCAATCAGCGGCCGAGCAATCGACGTCCCCAGCAAGTACCAGCCTTCGTACTTTGCCTGAAACTGCATGATCGGAAACGCAAAGTCCCGGCACAGCTCCTCCTGCACATCGACAATGCGACTCGACTTGGCTCCGCAATCCTTTGCCTTCTGCAAAATCGCCTGCCGATCCTCACACGGCTGCCCGAGATCCACATACACCGCATGGCAGTCGTAGCCCTGCTCCTGCAACCAACACAGAATCACCGACGTGTCCAACCCACCCGAATACGCCAACACACAAGACGGCATGAATGTACCCTTTGATGAAAATT
>VGZH01000090.1 GCA_016872645.1 Planctomycetota bacterium
GCCCGTCCATGGCCCAAATGAAAATCGGCTTCTGCTGCCTGGCCGCTTCCTGGCGAGCCTCCAACAACGAGACGCGCCACGGGATCGTCCGCCAGGGCGCATCGGCTTCCGGTTGCAGCGCGGCGTGAAGCCGCTCAAACTCTGCAGGCGAAAGACCAGGATCGGCTCCCAACAGAGCCAAGGTCACCAGGGCAGCGAACATCGAATTGCCTCCTGTTTGCGCCACGAAGTAGGCCAGTCTTTCCTGGCTGAGCCGAGAAAGAAGCGCCTCCGAATTGCCACATTGAGTCAGACTAGAAAGCCTGACTTACCACTTTTCCAGGCAATGCCTACGCCAGAATCTCCTCAATCGGCCGGCCTCCGTGTGCCACCGGGACCGGACGGTCGTTGTCGTACACCTTCATGTCGGGGTCGATACCCAGCAAGTGATAGATCGTCGCGCAAATGTCACTGGTGCTGACCGGGTGGGATTTCACATAGGCGGCGTGGGCATCGGTCGCTCCATGGATTGTGCCGCCTCGAATGCCGGCACCGGCGAAGAGGACGCTGTAGCCAAAGCTCCAGTGATCACGGCCGGCGTTGTTGTTGACCTGCGGCGTGCGGCCCATGTCGCTCATCACGACGACCAGTGTTTCATCCAAGAGACCGCACTTATGCAGGTCATCGAGGAGCGCGCTGTAGGTGAGGTCGAGACTCGGCAGTGCGCCGCGCAGCCAATCGAAATTCGCGGCGTGAGTGTCCCACGAATTGTCGCCGGGAAAGTCCCAGGTGACGTTGACGAATCGGACACCCGCTTCGACCAAACGGCGGGCAATGAGTGCGCTGGAACCGAACAGCGTGCGGTCGTAGCGGTCGCGAAGTTTTGGATCGGCAGTGCTCAGGTCGAAGGCGGCCTTGAGCGTCGTCGATGTCAACAAGCCATACGCTCGCTGTTGAATGCGGTCCACGTCGTCGAGCGCGCCGCGCGATTCGGCTCGCTTCTGGTTTCGATTAAATTGCTGCAGGAGACTTTCGCGTGCCTGCAAGGCGTCGAGCGTGATGCCGTCCGCCAGTCGCGTGTTCCGCGAGAGGAATGGCTCGCCGTCGAGCATCTTCATTTTGCCGACGGTCCGTTCCTTCTTCTTGTCGAACTCCGAGAACAGCGGGTCGTATCGCTTACCGAGGAAGCCGGCATACGGACCCGGATATCGGACGGTCCCGCCGGAGTTTCCCGCTCCGGCGTAATCGGGGAGGTAGATGTAATCGGGCAAGTCCTTCGTCGCGGGACGCAGGTACTCGCAGACCGCACCCATGCTGGGGGGATAGGAGTCCTTCGTGCTGGTGTTGTCGGACACGGCGATCTCGTAACCGGTGTAGCTCGGCAGTGGATTGTGGCAGCCCGCCTTGTGATTGACCGAGCGGACGATCGCCGTCTTGTGCATCCACTGAGCCGACATCGGCAGCAACTCGCCGATCTGGATGCCGGGGACATTCGTGTCGATCGGCTTGAACTCGCCCCGGATTTTCTCCGGCGCATCCGGCTTCAAATCGTACATGTCCTGCGTCGGAGCGCCACCAAGCAGATAGAGCAGGATCACGCTCTTGGCCTTGGCAGTCCGCACGCGGTTGCTCTCCTCGAGAGCGAGCAAGCTCGGCAGGTTGAAGGCGCCGCCCAAGAGGGAGAGCGCTCCGGCCTTCAAGGTTTCGCGGCGAGTCAATCCGTCACACAAACGTCGTTGGCTGCCTAGCAACGTGATCATGACAAGTCTCCGATTGGGAGTGCTCCGGCCTGACAGAACTTTCCTATTTTGATTTCCAATCAACGTGACTATGGCGTTCGGTGTGAAACTAATGAAAGCTTCGTCGGGCCGAAGCATTCCAAATTTCAGTGTCGAAATAAAAACTCGTTTGTGTTGAGCAGCGCCCATTGGATGTCTTCCCAGGCGATCCGTTTGTTTTCGGAACGGGTCACATGGTCGAGGGCGGAGCGGGCTTCGTCTGGACGTGGTGGTCGTGAGAGTGTGGCGAGGAATAATTCGGCCAGGGTGTCAGCGTCGGAGGAGCCTTTTGACAACAGTCGGCCGAGTCGGTTATTGGGCGTGCGGAGTTTGCCGAGTACGAAGGAGCCGTTTTTCAATTCGAGGGCGCGGGCCACGTTGAGATCGCTTTCACGTTCGCACTCGCAGACCGCCTCGCGAGCGGGCTGGCCGAGCGCTTTCAAGAACGGGTGACGGTCCCAGGAGGCGTAGCGGCCGCCGGTGTAGATGACTTGGCCGTCCGGGAGTTGCACGGCGCGGGTTCCGACGGGCATGTCGGTGAACATCTCTGGTTCACCGGTCGCGGTGCAGATGGCGTCGAGCAGCAACTCGGCGGTCAGTCGCTTGCGGCGAACGAGCGCGTGCGAGAAGTATTTTTCGTCCGGCGCATTGCCGACGTGAGCGTGCGAGCTGAGCTGATACGTTCGCGAGCTGGCGATCAGCCGCACGATGTGCTTCACGTCGTAGTTGCTCTTGATGAACTCGGTGGCCAGAGCGTCGAGCAGCGCGTCGTTGGCGGACGGGTTGGAGTCGCGGAAATCATCCGGCGGATCAACGATCCCTCGGCCGAGAAGGTGATACCACAGGCGATTGACTGTCGCTCGCGCGAAGAATGGGTTCTCCGGCGACGTGACCAACTTTGCCAGAGTCGCTCGACGATCCGCATCCGGCGAGATCGTCGGCGTGGGCAAGCCGAGCACTTTCGGAGGCATCGCCTTGCCCGACTGCGGATGCGTGATCTCGCCAACACCGGCCGAGTAAATCACGAGTGCGTTCTCTCGCAGTTGCCACGGATAAACCGGTTTCGGGCCGCCAGGATTTTCGCCGTCCTGCTCCGCCTTAAGCCGCGTGAACCAGGCCGCCATGTGGTAGTAGTCGTCCTGAGTCCAACGCTCGAACGGGTGATTGTGGCACTTCGCACACTGCAACCGAATGCCGAAGAAAAGCTGCGACGTGCTCTCGGCCAAGTTCTCCGCGCCCTGAACGACGGGTGCTCCGTTGCTGTACGGCCCGCGGAAATAATTCGTCGCCGGATTCGTGAACGTGCTGCCGCTGGCGGTCAAAAGCTCCGAGACCACTTCGTTCCACGGCGTGTTCCGTTCGACGTGACTCCGCAGCCACTGCCGATACGCATGGCTTCCCTTGATCTGAATCGTCAAGCGGTTCGATCGCAAAACGTCGAGCCACTTGTACGTCAAGAAGTCGGCGAACTCCGGCCGCTCCAGCAATTGGTCGATCAACTTCACTCGCTTCTCGGGCGACGGATCGGCCAGAAACGCGCGGCACTCATCCGGCGTCGGCAGGATGGCACAGAGATCGAGATACGCCCGGCGAACGAATTCTTCATCGGTGCAGAGATCGGCTGGGAGCAGATTCAACGCCTTGAGTTTCGCGAAGACATGCCGATCCAGGTCGTTGTTCGTTGGGGGATTGGGCCAAACGAAATTCGGCTGCGGTTCCAGATAAGTGAGCCGCGTGCACTCGATCACACCGAGATAACGGCACAAGATGGCCGCCTCGCCCGCTTGTTTCATTTCCACCAACCCATTGGCGTCAACGGCAGCGATGCTGTCGTCGCTACTGCTGAACGCCGTCAACCGAGTGACGTCGCGCACGCTGCCGTCGGCGAAGTGCGCCAGCACCGCCAGTTGTTGCCAGCGAGCCGGCGCGGTCTGCACGCGGTTGCCTGGGAGAACCTCGATCTTGGTCATTGCCGACAAGTTGGCCGAGTCGTCACGCACTCCCTCGGCCAGCCAGGCGCGAACGATCTCTTGCGGGACCGTATTGACCGACAACAACCGCGGTCCTCCGGCGTGAGCGACGTGCCCCATCGCTTTCTTCCAGATCAGGCTCGCCTCGGCATCGAACCGATTGACGCGACGGCCTTGGCTCGAGTTCGTCAACTCGATGAAGTCAGCCGCCGGATCGTAGCCGCGCAGGCTCAGTTTGAATCCACCTCGTCCGCTGGGAATGCCGTGACAAGCACCCGCGTTGCAACCCGCCACATTGAGCGCCGCGATGAACTCGTGGCGGAAACTCACCGCTTGCGGTTGATCGAGGTCGGTGACGACGAGGGGTACGCGGGCCGTCCGTTCTCCCGCCTGAAGCACCAATGCCGTTTCGCCGGCCTTTTGAGGACGCAGCAATCCGCCGCGGCTAATTTTCACGAGGTCGGACGCTTCCACCCGCAATTCGCAGAAGTGGGTCAAGTCACGTTCACTGCCATCGCTGTATCGGCCAGTTACCAGAATCTGCCGCATGGCGCGCGGGCCGGCCAACCGAATCGTTTCGGGTTGAACGACCAGAGAAACCGGTTGGCCTACGAAGGTCGCCTTATCGGTTTGTTTTTCCGGCAAGTTCGTCGCATGAGCGAGTGCAGTCACTGACTCAACGAAGGCGAGTACGAGCAGGCTCGTCAGTAGCTTCATTGCACGTTCCCTAAGTTTTCGGTTTTTCGACCGTCAGCTTTCGACGATAGATCTTCGTACCGTGCGCGATGTAGAGCGTACTGTAATCCGTCCCGGCAAGGATACACGTGGTTAATGGCTGGTCCCGATCAACTTTGGGGAGCAGTCCGCAGGGGCGGCCGGTTGGGTCGAAAATTTGGACCCCCAGTTCGCTCGTCACGTAGTAGCGACCGACTTTGTCGACCGCCATTCCGTCTCCTTTTGAGTTCTGGATGTATGGTGGCGGTTCGTTGAACTTGAAATCCCCTTTCGGGTCGATCGGCAGTCGCATTGGCATCGTGGGCATTTTCGCGTCGAGCACTCCGCCCGCATTGACTCGGAACGTCCAGGTGTGAGTTCCACCGTAGTCGGAGACCGCGAGCGTACCGCCATCGGGTGAGAGCGCGATGCCGTTCGGCTTGCTGATTCCAGTATCGACGGCTTTGACTTCTCCGGTCTTCGGGTCAATTCGAGTGACCTGCTGTGCTCCGGTTTCCGTGATGAGGATGAAGCCGTCGCCCGTGACGGCGAGGTCGTTTGGCTTCACTCCGACGGCGACGACCTGCACTTCGCCGCTGTTCGGGTCGATCGAGATGACTCGATTCTTTGCTCCCTGACAGCCATAGAGCAGGGAGCCATCGGGATTGAATTCGAGGCCGCTCACGGATTCTCGGCAGATCTCCTTGCGGGTCCCGTCCGTCGCAATGCGGACAACAGAAGGTGCTTTCATATCGCAGAAGTAGAGGCTGCCCGCTTTGTCAGCGCACAGTGCATCCGCGAATCCAATCCCGTCGGCAACGACGTCCCACGACTCGCCGCGAATCAGCAGGTTGAGCAGTGTCAGATCGCCGCCGAGGTCACCCTTAGTATCCAGCACCGGAGTGTGAGTTTCCTTTCGCCACAGCCACTTCATCGCTTCGGGGAACTTGGCACCACCGAAGTCCGCGTTGTGAGCGTAGCCTTCCGCCCAGTCGAATCGGACGTCGTAGCCTGCGTACTTCAGAGCCGACGCCATTTGCTGATTGGCCCACGGCCAGCTTCCGAAAGCGTTATCGACATCACCGCTGGTGTCGGCCATGTAGACGCGAATCGGTTTCGGTTCCGTCTTGCGAACCAGCGAGGGATAGACGTTACCGCCTCGCAGATTGGTGAAGCTGCCGACGCTCGAATAGACCTTGCGAAAGAAGTCGGTTCGCTCCCAGGCGGCTGTGAAGGCGCAGATGGCTCCCGAACTGGATCCGCCGATGGCATGCATCTCCGGATCGTCCGAGATCGAGTACTTCTTGCGGACCTCTGGGATGATCTCTTCCAGCAGAAAGCGGACGTAGCGATCACCGAGACCGTCGTATTCGAAACTTCGGTTGGAGTGCCGTCCGTTTTGTCGCGGCTTGTCTTTCTCGTGTCCCGGATTGATGAAGACCGCGATTGTCGGCGGCATGTCTCCGCGAGCGATCAGGTTGTCGAAGACCGTCGGCACTCGCCAGCGGCCGTTGACGTTCTTCATCCCCTCGCCGTCTTGAAACACCATCAAGGCGGCTGGTTTGTCGGACTTGTATTGCGCGGGAACATAGACCGACCAATCGCGGATTGTTCCGGCGAAGATTTTCGATTCCCATTCGGGCATCTGCTCGACGGTTCCCTTCGGCGTACCCTCTTTGGGAACCGCGTCGGAATGCGGTTCCCAAGCGGGCTTGGTTTCCACGATGGGAATGTTCGTGCTCTCGGCCTTGTCGTCCCACAACCACTTCAGCGCATCGGGAAGCAGTTCGCCGCCGAATTGGCCGCTGTGGCCGCCGGCGGTCATCTCCAGCTTGTACTTGTAGCCCGCGAATTGCAGAGCCGCCGCGAGATCCTGATTGCCGAGCGGCCAGTTGCCATGCAGGTTGTTGAGATCTTCGCGACCATCCTGCAGATAGACCTTGATGGCCTTCGGCTTCTCTTTGGTTTTTCGCACCAAACCAGGATATTCCCAGCCGCCGCGAATGTTCGTAAAGCTGCCGATGTGACTCAGCACCTTGCCGAATTGATCCGGCTTCTCCCACGCCACCGTGAAGGCACAGATGCCGCTCGATGAAATGCCACAGACCGCTCGCTTGCCTGGGTCACTCGAAACGTTCAGCCCCTTCAACGCGACGGGAAGCAATTCGTCGACCAGAAAGTTCGCGTAACGGTCTCCCATCGAGTCGTATTCAAACGAGCGATTACTGCGATCCTTCGCTCCTGGCGCGGTCCCCGCCACCGTCCCCGGATTGACGAACAGTGCGATCGTAACCGGCATCGCCTTCTGATGAATCAGATTGTCGAAGACGATCGGAACTCGAAACGAACTCTTCGGATTGGCGTAACCACTGCCATCCATGAAGACCATCAAGGCCGCAGGCTCGTCGGCCTTGTACTGAGCCGGCACATACACGCTGTAATCACGACGCGTTCCGGGAAAGAGGCGGCTGTCACGGAACGATTCCGACGTGATCTTCCCCTGCGGCACGCCTGCCTGCACGACTCGATCCGGATGCTCTTGCGCCTCCGCTCGAGTAAAGACCACACACATCAAGAAACAAAGGACGATTAACCGGCATTTGAGAAACTTCATTACCTGGCTCCGGATTCGTTTGCTGGTCGTTGCACGCGACCGTTGTGATTGACGGATCAAAAAGCGATTCGCGACCGAACCGCCGCTGCGGAATTCTGATGACTGACAGCGACAATTTCACGCCGGTTGCAAAAAATCGAACTTAGATGGCACAGCGTCAAAAGAATGTCGTTGCAGTCCGCCATAGTCAGCGTCTAAGCCAAATTGTCAGCGGTACGATGGTGCTGCCGTGAGTGAGAATGCTGCCGCCGGAGTTCGATTGCGGGTGGTTCATCGGTTTGACGAACTCCGCTCGGTGTCGAGAGGCATGGCCGCGTTTGAACAAATCGAGAGAGCGATGTGTTCAGACCAAAATTACCGGCACCGAATATTGCCAACTCAGGAATCGGGGGATCGTCGTGCTCCATCACTTCGCGCCGCATTTGCATTTGTCGGGCCATATCCGCCCGCGCCCGGCGTTTCAATCAACAGGAGATCGCCCACCGAAACAGTGAGCTGCGCTTTGCCATCGAGTTCGACAACTTCCCGCGTGTCGGCCTTCGTCAGTGTGTTGTGACCCAACGAGCCGGGTTGCCCGCCGTTTAATCCAAACGGGGGAAATGCACCACGACGTTCGGTAAGCAGCGAAACGTTGAGCGGTCTTAGGAACTCCAATTTACGAACGATACCATCGCCGCCGTGATGTTGGCCTGCGCCGCCGGAACCTTTACGGATCGAGAATTCGCGGACGCGCACCGGATAGCGGCGCTCGATGACTTCGACGTCGGTGAGGCGCGTGTTGGTCATGTGCGTGTGGACGGCGTCGGCTCCGTTGGCGTTGGCGGTCGCACCGGAACCGCCGCAGATAGTTTCGTAGTACCCGAAGGTCGCGTCGCCGAACGTGAGGTTGTTCATCGTCCCTTGGCTGGCCGCCGCAAGTCCGAGTGCTCCCAGCAGGACATCGACGACCCGTTGCGAGGTTTCGACATTGCCACCGACGACTGCCGCGCTTTGCGATGGGTCAGGATACTCTGGCGGGTTGAGCAGGCATTCGGGGACGACGATCGAGATCGGCTCCAACACGCCGCCGTTGAGCGGGATGTCTTCGTTGATCAGGCAGCGAAAGACGTACATCACCGCCGCCGTCACGATCGCTCGATTGGCGTTCAGGTTGCTCTTCAGGACGGGGCCAGTCCCGGTAAAGTCGACGGCGGCTGAATCTCCGTCAATCGTGATCGTCGCGTGAATCGGCGAACCGTCGTCGAGATGATCGACTCGCTCGTAGCGACCATCGGGCAAGGCGGTCAGCGCCTGCCGCATCTTCGTCGCGGCGGCAATTTGAATGTGCCGCATGTAGGCTTGAACGACGTCGAGCGATTGTTTCTCGACCAGTTCCGACAACAACCGCACTCCGATGTTGTTCGCGGCGACTTGAGCTCGAATGTCGGCGAGGTTGTCATGGATCGCTCGCGTCGGATGCGGGCCCGAGAGCAACAGTTGCCGTAGTTCTTCCTCGTGCGACACACCCGCATCGACCAGTTTGAAGTTGCGGATCAGGACTCCTTCTTCGCCAAGGTTTTTGGAAAATGGCGGCATCGAGCCAGGAAGAATGCCGCCGATCTCTGCGTGGTGCGCGCGGCTGGCGGTAAAAAAGATCAGATTACCTGTCATCGCGTCATGCACCGGCGTGACGACGGTGACGTCTGGCAGGTGCGAGCCGCCACGATACGGATCATTCGTGACGAACACCGTAGCCTGGACGCCTCCGTGCGGCAGGTCGGATGCAGGCGTCCGGACTACGAAATCGTCCGGATTATCGGCGATGATCCGCTTCACCGTCTCGCTCATCGCGCCGAGATGCACGGGGATGTGCGGAGCGTTGACGACCAAATTGCCCTGTGAATCAAAAATCGCACAGCTGAAATCAAGCCGCTCTTTGACGTTCGTCGAGCAGGAGGTCTTTTGCAGTGTGACCCCCATTTGCTCGGCGATGGAGGCGAAGAGGTTGTTGAAGATTTCGAGCAGCACGGGATCGGCAGGCGTCGACGGTTGAGGGTCGAGAGTCGAACGTGAAAGCAACGCATTCGCTTTGCGATTCCATTCCGGACTTTCAACGCCCGAATCTCGTCTTTCCAAGAGCACTTCGCCCCGTTCGAGCAGCCGTGCATTCCAGCCGGGATCAACCACGACGGTGGAGCTGGGTTCTGAGATCAGGGCAGGGCCGAGGATCTGGTCACCGGGACGCAGGTGTTCGCGGAAGTAGATCGGCGCGACTCGAAACTCTCCTTCGAAACAGGCATCCTGCGAATCGTCGGGCGTCGGCGTTCGCGGGACGACTGGTTGTAAATCGCTGGGGGGCTCGGTGCTCAAGCCGACAACTTCGACGCGAGCGGCCGTGATTTCCAATGGGCGTCCCGTATGGGCGTAACCGTAAAGCTGGCGGTGCAATTGTTCGTACCGCGCCGCGTAGTCGCTATCGACTGGTGACGTGACGCGGATCGTGGCCTCAACGCCGGCGTAGCGCAGGTCAAGCGATCTCACGGCGGGCTGGATTCGATCGGCTGGGATTCCTTCGGCGATGACTTCGGCTCGCGCAGCCTGTTCGAGTTTGGCGAAGAGCGACTCCAGGTCCGCAAGTTGTTCCGTCGAATACGGTTTCAGGACCGAACGCTCTCCAAAGCGCCGGACATCGGCGAGACCGATGCCGTAAGCGCTCAGCAAACTGGCGAGCGGATGATTCAAGATGCGATTCATCCCCAGTGATTCGGCGATCGCGCAGGCGTGTTGAGCACCCGCGCCACCGAAACAGACGAGAACGTAGTCGGCCGGATCGTAGCCGCGAGCGACCGAGATTCGCCGAATCGCGCGGACCATGTTCGCGTTCGCAATGCGGCACAAGCCATCGGCCAACGCATCCAAGTTCCCTTCGACACGCGCTTGTAACTCCGTCAATCGCCGTTCGACGGCGATGCGATCCAGCGGAAACGGGAACCGTGAGGGGACGATACGGCCGAGCCACAAATTCAGATCGGTCACGGTCAGCGGGCCGCCTCGTCCATAGCAGGCCGGGCCGGGATCAGAGCCCGCGCTCTGCGGGCCGACGATCAGTTTAACTCCGTCGAAACCGCAGATGCTGCCACCTCCGGCCGCAACCGTTTCGATTGCCAGCATCGGCGCGACGATCCGGACTCCGGCCTTCTTGGTCTCGAATTCGTATTCGTACTGGCCGTCGAACCGCGCGACGTCAGTGCTCGTTCCGCCCATGTCGAAGCCGATCGACTTGGTGAAACCGGCTTGCCGGGCGACTCGCGAAAAACCGATCACGCCACCGGCCGGGCCAGAGAGGATGCTGTCTTTACCGACGAACCGATCGGCGTCGATCAGGCCGCCGGCGGAAGTCATGAGCTTGAATTGAGAGCCCTGAGTTGAGAGTCGAGGGTCGTGCGTTGCACTCGTCTCTCGACACTCGTTTCTCGACTGCAACTGCCGTCGCAGTCGTCCGACGTACTCGCGCAGAATAGGATTCAGGTACGCATCCATGACCGTCGTGTCCCCTCGGCTGACGATCTTGATCAACGGTGCGAGTCGGCTCGACACGCTGATTTCTGTGAAACCGAGTTCGCGGGCGATTCGTTCGACGAGTTGCTCGTGCGTGGAGTTGGCGAACGAATGCAGCAAGCAGATCGCGAGGGAGTCCTGCCGATTGAGCGACTGAAGCTGGCGACGGACATCGGCATCGTCGGGGGCCTTGAGCACTCGGCCATCGGCATCGAGTCGCTCGTCGATTTCGAGGACGTTGGCGAACAGCGGTTCGGGTTTGACGATGTCGAGATCGAACAGTCGCGGCCGATCTTGATTCGCGATCAACAGAACGTCCGCAAAGCCTTTCGTCGTGACGAAAATGGTGCGGGCGCCTCGCCGAGTCAGCAGCGCGTTTGTGCCGCGCGTCGTGCCGAGCCGGACGCTGACCTCGGGAAGCGGTTGATCGCGCCGCAGGCCGAGCGCGGTGCGGATCGCAAGAATCGGTGCCTCTTCGCCGGCCGAGAGTTCGTAGCGTGTGCCTGGCCCAATCGAATCTGGCAACAGTGTTGCAGTCTCGACGACGCCAAGCCGTGGGTGAAACGCCGCAACTTTGCTGGCGAGGGTCGTCTCCCCTTGATCGTTCAAGAATCGAATCTCATAGCCGAGCCAAAAGTCGGCAGGTTCCTGCCGTCGCAGCGAATCAACGATTCGGTTTGTCCCTTGCCGATCTTCGATCAGTCCTTTCGTTACTCCACTGCTGAGGACTTTGATCGGCCGCATCTCGCCAGCGGGCGACCGAGCGATGCAGTCTGTGAATGTGCCACCGACGTCGATTGAGAATTCCCAAACCGCGGCATTCGTCATGGTTGCGTCTCCGCCGAAGGCGGCAGCAGATCGCGCAGGTTACTTTCGATGTTCTCGCAGATCGATTTGAGCGGCAGATCGTTCTCGTCCGTACCAAAAGGGTCTTCGATTTCGACGCCGATTTCCTCGACTCCGAGCATCACGTAAGAAATCATCAACGTCGCCGGAATCGTACCCCATCCAAAATCCTTCACGATCGCCAGCGGCATCGTCGCCAGAAACAGAATCAACGCACGGCGCAGGTGAACCATATATGCGAAGGGGAGGGGAGTGTTGTGAATCCGCTCACATGCTCCGACCGCATCAATCAGTCGGCAGAGCACAGAATCGAACAGAGATTGCTGAATGTCGCTGAGCAGCCCGCGCTGTCGAGCCAGTTCGACTTGTTCGGTGATGCGGCGTGCGACTGCTAGCGGGACATGTTCAGCTTGTCCGGTCAGTTTGACTTCGACTTTCGGCAAGTCATCGGTGTCGCAGCCGATGTCCTTCCAGCCGAGTAGTCGATAGCGCACCGACCACGGAAAGACGATCGTCCAGCGCAGCAGCCTGCGAAGAAGTTCCGAATCATGGCGCAGGTGCGCGGTTGCCAGTCTGCCGAGATTGCGGCTGTCGTTGACTATTCCGCCCCACAACTTGCGGCCTTCCCAAAATCGGTCGTAACTGGAGTTCGTGCGAAACACGAGCAACAGCCCCAAAACCGCACCGATCAGCGTGTGGCCGATCAGCGGGATTGATGGCGGAAAGTGCCAAGCGAGTTCGTGAAAGCGATTGCGCGGCGTGGCATTGTCGGTGAAGTGCGGTATCGATTGCCCTTGCGCTTCACGCAGTTTGATCCAAAGTTGATATTCCTGCCCCGCTTGGTTCCAGGCGACGACGATCGCCGACCAAACTACGCAAATGGCAATGCGAGAGAAAATCTCTCGCAGCATCGAGCCTTTGATGTCAAACAGATGGCTGCGCCAATGGTGTGGATCGTATTGAATCATGTTGTTCGAAGTGTGGTGCTGAGACGCCGCGCTCTAAATAATTACTTCGCCGCTGGCCCAATCGCAGGTTGCGTCCAAGCTCGTTCGAATTCGCCGACTTCGGAGGGATTGGGGTGCTGGCGAGACGAGGTGATGCGGGCACGGACGTAAAGTTCGTCGCCGGTGAATCGGTAGCTGGCGGTTGTGCCCTCGGCTCGTGCCAGAACCTTGCCAATGTCATCGCTGTAGCGGCGAGTCGCTCGGACTTCTTTGCCGTCTTTGTCGAGTACTGGTTGGCTCGTGGAGTCGAAACCGCGACGAGTGCCCATGAATTCGATCGTGTATTTCAAGTCAGTTTCGGCTTTGATGGCGACGTCGAGGCCGTCGGTCGACGACGTGACTCGTTCGAGAGTCACACCACTGGAGGCATAGAACCGTCCGGCCTCCATCGCGGTGATCAGACTTTCGGGGGTCAACTTCTCGGACAAAACCATCACCCAGCCGCGTCCCGGTTCGGAGGCTCGGCTGGGGATGTTGTGGTAAGCGTGGCCATCGTCGGTACCCAGGCCGAACAGCGGCGGCATTTGCAATTCGCCCAGCCGGAACGAGTTGATGATATCCCAGATCCGCTCGGTCGAGGCGTGCTCTTTGTTGCCGGAATTGTTGACGCCGGGATGGCCGTTGTAGACCTCGAAAAAGTTTTCGCCCCGAATTCGCATCAAGTCTTCGGCGGTGACGCCGAAGCCGAAGTTCGGATGATTCAGATGAATCATCATCGATTGGCCGGTGCGTTCGCGCTGAGCAATCAGGGCGTCGGTGTTGTTCTGGATGGTTTCCGCCACACTGCCTCCGTGTCGCGGGACGACCAGCTCTTTCACGTTGCTGGCATTCATGTGTATTGCAGATGTTTGGAACGCATCGCTGACCTCTTCGGCTTGGATGAGCAGGAACTTGCCCGGTTCGTTGAAGCGATCGGCGACCTCGCGAAACGTTTTCAAACGCGTTTCAAGTTTGTCCTCTGTCTTGCGCTCTTCGACCCAGCCGTTCGGGAATTTTTGCTTGAGCTTGTCGAAGGCCTTTTGCTTACCCTTCGATTTCTCGACGTCGATCCAGCGCTCCTTGTCGGCCAGCACGTTGTGATCGGTGAAGGCCAGGAAGTTGTAGGTATGGTCGCGATACCACATCGCGATTGATTCGAGGTAATCGTCGCCATCGCTCCACAGCGAGTGGGTGTGCAAATTGCCTCGATACCATTTCAATGGTCCGGCAGCCTGCAACGTTTGAGCATTCACCGGCACAGAGGATCGCTCGTTCAGAGTGATCAGGCTGAGCAAGGCCAGAGTCACGGCTGTAGACAGCAACAGTGGCTTCCGAGATTGGATGTTTTTTTCGGTGGGCATCGTCTGGCCTCCCTGAGATTGATTGGAATCGCCGGACATAGTAGCGAGGTCCGTTTACGATCCCAGCGTCCGGCCCTTCGCGCCAGTCACTTGATCTGCCACAACGTCCCAACGTCGTCGAGTCATTTCGAGACTCGATCTTTCCGGTCATGGAGTTTCCGACCTACGAGGAGTCCGTATTGTGGGGAGTTGGGGGCCAGGGATTTTTGACAACGATGCTGCTCGCGATCATCTGTTTGAAGTGACTCGTGCATTGGCTGAAGAGATCGACGAGGCTCTCGCCGATGCTGTGTCGCTGAAGCTGGCCGGAAAGGGGAGCGACGTCGTACTGGCGGAGACCCTGGAAACCGTGTTGCCGAACATCGAGATCATCTGTGTCCTCCACGAGTCGCTCGGCGGCGGCTTCTTGCCGAAACCGGAGTCCGCCGACGACTGGCAAACGCAATTCGAGCAACTTGCGGCGATAGGCTCGGCGGATTGTCGGGAGGTCGTCCGTTCGACGTTTGAGCGGCTGCGGCAGCTCGCGCAGCAATGTTGGGAGGAGTGACCTGCATGGCCGAGTCATCGTCAACACCGATTCGTCGCCGCGTCCTGTTTCATGGTCGAGTGCAAGGGGTTGGCTTTCGGTACACGACAGCGTCAATCGCGCGTCGTCACCCGGTGGTTGGCTTCGTTCGCAACTTGCCGGACGGCTCGGTCGAACTGGTCGCCGAAGCGGACCCGTCTGTACTGGATCAGTTTTTCGCGGACATCGCCTCAGAATTCGCCGGCAACATTCGCCAGCAACAGGTGCAGGAGGCCGCCCGCGACGAGCCTTTTGTGAGGTTTGAAATTCGCCGATAGGTGTAGACGATGCGGAATAAGCCGCTTTTCTTCGGAGGCTGGCTTCTGTAGATTTCTTGCCCAACGCGGCGGGCGGAAATGGACGTAAGGCCGTCGAGTCATTGTCATTTCGAATGATTTCGCTCATTTTGGACAGTCAGTGAGGCATGATGTCGTCGCTTGTTTGGCTCTCTTCAACCTTGGTGGCAGCCGAGGCTTCGCCGGAGATTTCCGGGAAAGCTCCGTACGCTTGGGGTGCGACCGGCTTGGTCGTGGGGCTGCTTCTCGCGGGCTTGTTCGGCTTTTTGTACATGACTCGGACGGGAGTCATCGCTCGAGCAACCACGAAAGAGGCGGTCCGTCAGCCGGTCTTCTTGTTGCTGCTGAGCCTGGGTGTGTTGCTGCTGCTCGTCAACACGTTTCTGCCGTTCTTTTCGCTGGGCAGCGACATCAAGATGTTGAAAGACTGTGGGTTGATGACGCTGCTGTTTTCCTCGCTGCTGCTGGCCGTTTGGACGGCCAGTACCAGTATCGCCAGCGAAATCGAAGGAAAAACAACGATGACGCTGCTCTCGAAGCCGATCAATCGGCGGCAGTTCATCGTGGGAAAATATGTCGGCATCTTTAATGCGACGTTGTGCCTGCTGCTGCCGTTGGTGATCCTGTTCTGCGTCTTGCTGCTCTACAAGGTCGGTTATGACGCTCGCGAGAGCTCCAAAGAAATTCCGAGCTGGTTTGAGGATCGCAACTTGAATGCCGACCGGCTCAAGGAGGCGGTACAGATTGTTCCGGGCATCCTGTTGATGGTTCTGGAAATTGCCGTGATGACGGCCGTGAGCGTGGCCATTTCCACACGCACTCCGATGGTCGTCAATATTGTCACCTGCTTGGCGATTTTCGTAATTGGTCACCTGACGCCGGTGCTGGTGAAATCCGGAGTCTTAAAATTGGAGTTCGTCTCCTTCATGGCACGGTTGATCGCGACGCTGCTGCCGTCCCTGGAAGTCTTCAATATGGAAGCGGCGGTCGCGACCGGAACGATGGTTCCGGCGTCTTACCTGGCGTATTCCGCGCTGTACGGTACGGCTTACATTGGGGCCATGCTTTTACTCTCCTTCATCTTGTTCGAGGATCGGGACTTGGCTTAGAAACGTCGGCGAGTCCTTCACTGACAGGCACGGATGAAGACGTGCGATTCCCACGGGCCGCTCATTTTTAGGAGATCCAAGATGGAGACTCCGTTTCGGCGCGTGTTTTCGCCTAAAGAGTTATCGCACGGATCAGCCCGTTGGGCGTGGCTGCTCTCGTTGGTTTCGTCGTTGTCGCTGTGTGGCTTGCTGTTCGGCGCGGCCTTGCTGGTTGATCTGCTGATCAATCGTGGCGAACTTTATTTGCCGACCGAAGCTGATGTCGCCGTCTATGCAAGAATCACGGAGACACCGCTGGCCGCTGCTCAAGCTGCGAATGAAAAGGCCGTGGATGCGGACAATCCCCCCGCTGGTCAACGCCGTTTCAATCAGGGATTGCGAGTCACCGCATGGGAGGCTCAACACGAGTCCTGGGGAATGGTCGTTCGAGGTCTGGTGCGTGGGATTCCGGCGTTGCAGACGACGAACTCGGCATTGCTGGTGTTGCTGGCGAGCAACATCCTCCTGGCGTTGATCTCAAGCCTCTCCGCTACGCAGATCAAGTCGTTGGCATTTCGGTCGTCGCAGGAAGTCGCGACTCGTCTGCGGCAGTCGCTGCATCGACAGACGTTGCGGTTGGGGCCGAGCGATTTGGAAGACGGCGCGGGCGAAGTCGCTTTTTTGATGTTCACGGGGGACGTCGAACGTGTCCGCGAAGGGATTCAAACCTGGTTCGAACGCCTGGTGCGGTTCCCGCCGCTGCTGGCGGGTCTCGCGATTCTGTTGCTGATGACGCACTGGTTGCTGGCGTTGCAATGCGTCGTGCCACTGCTGGCCTGCTTGTATTTGGTTCGGAGAGAGCGTCTTCGCTTCGAGCAATCGCGTCGCAAAATGGAAGGCCGCGTCGGTGACGATCTGCGCTTGCTGGCAGAAGGCCTGCGGAAGAGTCGGTTGGTGCGCGGCTTTGGGATGGAGAACTTTGAGCACGAGCGGTTCGGGATGCACTTGCAGCGCTTTCTAAAAAAGGTCGCGACTCTCAAAGAAGACGAACGGTTGTCACGCTGGATTTGCTGGTTGGTCGTGCTCGTCACCGTCACGCTGGTCTTATTCCTGATTGCCACCAAGACACTGAGCAATCCGTCAGATCCGGCCCACTTGCCGGTGTCGGCGATGCTGATGTTCGTCGTCGCCATTCGCTTGGCGTACCGACCGATCAACGACCTTTGGGATCTGCCTCAAGTTGAAGAATCTGCAGGGGAATACGCAGACAACATTCTGCGGTATCAGTCGCGAGTTGCCGAGGTTGGCCAAGCGGTCGGAGCGAAGTTCTTGCAACCGCTGTCGAAGCAGATTCAATTCGAGTCGGTCACCTATCGGCTGCCGGACAAACGGCTTGTCTTGGATCGCATCGACCTGAAGATCGCCGCCAAGTCGATGGTGGCCGTATTGTCGCTCGACCCGATGGAGGCTCGCGCGCTGACGTATCTGCTGCCGCGGTTCATCGAGCCGCAATCAGGTCGCGTTTTTATCGACGGTGAGGATTTGGCGTTTGTGACGCTCGAATCGTTGCGGGCTGAGGCGATGTTCGTCGGCGGCATGGACCCGTTCTTCACCGGCACCGTTTCTGAGAACATCAGTTGTGGCGATCCACGCTTCACGCTGCAACATGTCACTGAGGCGGCAAAAGAAGTTCACGCACATCAATTCATCAACAAGCTGTCGAAGGGCTACGAGACGATGCTGGGCGAGCATGGCGAATCGCTCGACCCCGGTCAGACATTTTTGCTGGGTCTCGCCCGCGCCTTGGTCAGAGACCCGGCGCTGCTGATCATCGAAGAGCCCGCCGAGCGGCTGGACGACGATACCAAGTCGCTGCTCGACGACACTTATGCCCGACTGGCGAAGGACCGCACGCTGATTTTTCTGCCCAATCGTCTCTCGACCGTCCGCAAGGCGGATCAAGTCATCTTTCTGCACAAAGGGCGTGTCGAAGCCGTTGGGGCATACACCAAGCTCATCAACACCGCGCCACTGATGCGGCACTGGGAGTACGTCCGCTTCAACGAATTTCGCCGCGAAGAGGTGGCCGAGTGAGCGAAGAGGGACGCAATCGGTCATTGATCATCGGTCGTTGGTCATTGGCTATTTTCCGACTCGACCAATGACGAATGACCAATGATGAATGACCAATCTCTCTTCAGTCCGCTGGTCGAACGCGCGATGCGAATCGCTGCGCAGGCTCATCGGCACCACCACCGCAAGGGGAGCGACCTGCCGTACATCACGCATCCGGCTCAGGCCGCGATGATCCTGTTGCGAGCCGGCATCGACGACGAGGAAATCCTCGCCGCCGCGTTGCTACACGACGTTGTCGAAGACACCGATCACACTCTGGAGTCGCTGGCTGCTGAGTTCCCGCCGAAGGTGGTGCAACTCGTCGCCGCGATGACCGAGCGCAAGCACGACCACGACGGCCGCAAACGCTCATGGCAGGAACGCAAAGACGAACACCTCCGCCAGATCGCCACAGAACCGTGGGAAGCTCGTGCCATCGTGCTGGCCGACAAGCTGCACAACCTCGGTTCGATGCTGGTCGACCTCGAACATGGCGAGGACGTTTGGTCTCGCTTCAATGCTCCGCCCGACCGCGTTGTCTGGTATCACCGCGAAATGATCGCCGCTGCATTTCAAGACGATCCTCGCTTGGGGGCTCTGGCGGAGGAATGCAGCAGGCTGGTGGGATGCTTGATGACGCAAGCGGCTGGGGCATGAGCATTGCCGGAGGGGCAGTTTCACGCAGAGGCGAGAAACTCGTAACGGTCTTGGCAACTACTCTTGCCTTAATCCGCGAGGTTCGCATCTCTGCGAGAGGTTCTTGTTTGCTGCTCATTTCGTAAACAGCGTTTGAAACTCCGGCAGCACGGCAGGCGATTAAATCGTGTTCGTGTTTTCGGATGAGCATTGTGCTTAAGAAGTCCAGCGTGCACGTGGCGATTGCTACCAGCAGCATGGCTGCCACCGACGTGACCAGCGTTTGATGACGCTTGATCCAGCGACAGACAAGAATCATGAGCGGCCGACGAGTTCATTTCACAACAATCGCCAGCCTGGGACAACCGATCGCGAGGCGGCAATCACTGCTGGCCAATTTGTTGTGTCCCGCAAGCGTTCGCCCGATCCCTCGTGGGCCGATCGATTCATTGATCCTGACAGAGGCTCAACAAATTCGGATCACCCGACCCACGAGGAGTCGAGCTACAGACAGGCAGCGCAGGTTCACAACATGGTCTGCCGCGAAGCAGCAGTTACGCTCACCGACACATTACGCCCGAAATTTCGCATCGGTTCGTTGTGAGTCTTTGCGAGGTGGCTAGAATCCCGCCGTTCCGCACGTCGTGGGTTGGGTATTTTTTCTTGACCGCTTTGCGTCTCTGCCAAGTTGTACTGCTTTGAATCTGACACTTTCGGCCCGCGACCCGGTCATCGTTTCGCAACCACTGTAGAGGGAGAACCAGATGCGAGACCCCCGTGAAGAGACCATTCCGAACGCGAATGGCTCCGGCTTTAATCGCCGTGATTTTCTACGAGGCTCCGGAGCGGCTGTTGCCGTCACCGCGCTGGCCACCAGCGATCAGGGAGCCACCGCTCAAGACGCCAAAAAGGCGAACGTCGCGTCCGCGAAAGCGCAGGACGTGACACTCAACGTCAACGGTAAGGAGCACAAGCTCTCGCTGGAACCGCGAGTCACGTTGCTCGACACGCTGCGAGACGACCTCAATCTCACCGGCTGCAAAGATGTCTGCGACACGACCAACTGCGGAGCCTGCACGGTGCTCATCGACGGCAAGCCGACTTACGCTTGCAGCCGGTTGGCTCACGAATGCGTCGGCAAGAAGGTCACGACCATCGAGTCGCTGGCGGCCAACGATCCAGTGGTCGCGGGCTTCGTGAAGCACGACGCGCAGCAGTGCGGTTTCTGCACGCCGGGCTTCGTCATGGCCACGAAAGCCTTCTGTGACAAGAATCCCGGTGCAACGCTAGCCCAAGTTCGTGCGGGTCTTGGCGGGAACATTTGCCGCTGCGGCACCTACGTCGGCATCACCGCCTGCGCGATGGAACTCGTGACGAAGAAGGGAGGCAAGTAATCATGGCAACTGAACTCAAAGTGGCCTGGGGACCTCGCAAGGACAACGTTTACCTCGGCAAAGAAATCACCCGTCTGGATGGCGTTGAGAAAGCCTCCGGCGCGGCGAAGTACGCGGCGGACGCCAACCCGAAGGGTTGCCTCTACGCGAAAGTACTGAGCTTCAAAGGGGGAGCCGGCAAGGTTAAATCGTTGAATCTTGACGATGCCTTGAAAGTCCCCGGAGTGAAAGCGGTCCACGCCTTCGTCAAAGAGGGTGACGAACTGCAATGGGACGGCGCGCTGGTCGCCGCCGTCGCCGCCGAACGACAAGAACAGGCCGAAGACGGCGTGCGAGCCATCAAGTTCACTTTCGACACGATGGAGCACTTCGTCGACGAAGACGATCTCAAGGGAGCTGAAGCTGCCAAGCGTACCAAGGATCTTGGCAACAATACGAAAGGTGATGTCGAGGCCGCGCTGAAGTCTGCCGCCGTCGTCCACAAGGGACAATACGGCATCGCGACGATCAGCCACATGTGCCTCGAAACGCACGGCTCGTGTACTCGCTGGGAAGAGGGCAAGCTGATCGTCAACCACTCGACGCAGAACGTCAGCGGCACGCCGGCGAACTTCGTCAGCGAGTTACAAAAGCAGCACAACATCTCGGTCGATGCGGCCGACGTAACGGTGCTCTGTCAATTTGTGGGAGGTGGCTTCGGCTCGAAGTTCGCCGCCGACGATTGGGGGGTCGCCGCTGCGAAGATGTCGAAAGAGACCGGCCGCCCCGTACGGCTGATGCTCGATCGCGCCACCGAATTAAAAATCGCCGGCACTCGGCCGAGCGGTTTCGCCGAAGTTACGATCGCCGCCGACAAGGACGGCAAGATCGTCGCATGGGACAGCCATCACTGGGGGACCAACGGAGGCATGAAGGGGGGCACGATCAATCTCGCGCAGTTCCCGTATGTTTTCGATTTCGACAATCGCAACCGCAAGGCGACTGGCCTGGTGACAAACGCCGGCCCCGACCGAGCGTGGCGTGCTCCGCCGCACCCGCAGCTCTGTGCGTTGACCGACACGGCGATCGACGACATCGCGGCTAAACTCGGCAAGAGTGCGGTCGATGTCTTCCTGGCCAACATCGACAAGACGCCAGAAAAATTGCAGGCAACCTACGTCGCGGAGATCAAACGAGCGGCCGAACTCATCGGCTGGTCAAAGAAGTGGCATCCGCACGGCAAGGGAGGGGACGGCGACGTCAAGCGTGGTCTCGGCATGGCCATCCACACCTGGGGTGGCCGAGCACACGCCGGCACTTGTACCGTCCGCATCAACCCGGACGGCTCCGTCGAGTCGCTCAGCGGTACGCAGGACATCGGCACCGGCACTCGCACCGCGATCGCGATGGTGCTCGCCGAAACGTTCGGCATCACGCTCGATGCCGTGAAGGTCCGTTACGGCTCAAGCGTCTATCCGCGCTCTGGCCCATCGGGCGGCAGTACGACAATTGGGGGCGTTACCGGCCCGAATCGTCGCGCGGCGATCGCAGCCCTCGGCAAGTTGTTCGACGTCGTTGCCGAGAAGCACAAGGTCGATGGCAATAATCTGACCACCAAAGGTGGAAAGATCTGGAATGGCGACAAAGAGGTCTGCACTTGGAAAGCCGCGTGCGGATTGCTCGGCATGATGGGTATCGAGACCACGGGCGAAGGCCCGAAGGACGACGGCCTGACCAGCGAGCAAGTCGGCGGTGTCCAAATGGCAGATGTCTCGGTCGATACGAAAACCGGTATCGTCCGCATCAATCAGTTTGTCGCCGTCCAAGACTGCGGGCTGATCGTTGACCTGCTGACCGCCAAGAGCCAAGTGTACGGCGGCTTGATCATGGGGATCGCGTACTCGTTGACCGAGGAACAAATCCTCGACAACAAGACTGGTCGTTATATCAATGCCGACCTGGAGAACTACAAGCTCCCACGCATCGGCGACATCGGCGAACTGATCGTCGAGATGTACCAACCCGACAGTGAATACGAACGCGGAGTCATCGGCCTCGGCGAACCCCCCGTCATCGCCTGCGGAGCTGCCATCAGCAACGCTGTCGCGAATGCCACGGGAGTCCGCGTGCCGACAATTCCGCTCACGCCCAAGCGCGTCCTCGACGCACTCAAAGCGGCTAAGGCGTGATTGCTCGTGGCTTGTTCCCTCTCCCTTTAGGAAAGGGCTAGGGTGAGGGGCCGCGAGAGATCCCTCATATCTATCTTCCAAATGTTCTCCTCAACCAAGAGGTATTTCCATGAGAAACTTTGAATACGCTCGTCCTGAAACTGAGGTCGAAGCGCTGGAACTGCTTTCTGAGCATGGCGGCAACACGGCCGTTCTGGCGGGTGGAACCGATCTGATGAATCTGCTCAAACGGGACGTGATCCAACCGGCTCGCGTCGTAGACATCAAAAACGTTTCGTCGTGGAAAGGGATCACGCATCACGACGGCGGAGTGCTGATCGGTGCGAACACCACGCTCGACGAAATCAACGAGCACGCGCTGGCTGCTGACTACCGATCGCTGATCGACGTGATCGAGGGCATCCGAGCCATCCAGATCACCGCCAACGGCACACTGGCTGGCGATCTTTGCCAGCTTCCGCATTGCTGGTACTTCCGAAATGGTTACGGATTGCTGGCGATGAAGGATGGTGAATCGCTCGTCGCCACCGGTGACAACCGCTACCACGCGATCCTGGGCAACAGTGGCCCCGCGAAGTTTGTGTCGGCCTCACGATTCGCACCTTCCACGATCGCGTGGGATGCGAAGATTCGAGTCGCCACACTAACCCCAAGCGAACGTGAGGGGGTGGAACGAGTCGTCCGCGAAGAATGGCTCCCGCTGGAGTACTTCTTTCAAACGCCGAAGACGAACTCGCAAGGCGTGACGGTTTTGAAGCCCGGTCAACTCATCACTCACGTCTGGTTGCCGGCTGCGAGTGACACTCGCAGCGCGACCTACGAGGTCTTGGAACTCTGCGGCCTTGATCAACCGCAAGCGAGTGCCGCCTGCTGTTTGGGAATCGACGGTGGAGTTGTCCGCAGCGCGAAGATCGTGCTTGGCCATGTGGCACCGACTCCGTGGATTGCCTACGAAGCTGCCAAGTGGCTGGTTGGTCAGCCACTGACCGCGGACATCGCCGAGACGGCCAGCCGCATGGCACTCGCGAAAGCGACACCGCTCAGCCACAACGACTACAAGGTTCAAATGGCGGAAACGGCGGTGAGGCGAGCGTTGCTCAAAGCCACCAATCAACTCGGCGAGGTTTTGTAATCGCAGCCGAAGCCATCTCGCCAAAGTTTTTGAATCCTTTTCTGCCCCGTCGGACGCAACTGCGATCGACGGGGCTTTTTCAGTTGTTGTTGCCGATGGCGGTTTGCGACGCGCAAGAA
>VGZH01000091.1 GCA_016872645.1 Planctomycetota bacterium
CTGCTCCGCTTGTTCGCGAGCGGCTTGTAATGCGTTCGGTTTCGCATCCGGGTCCGCAGGCTTGTTCTGCGGCAGGTTCTCGATCCGCTCGTTGAGCGCGGCCTGCTCACGTTTCAAATCTTCGGCCGCTTGCTGACGTTCCGCGGCATCATCGGACTTCTGCGCCTCGGCCGCTTTGTTCGCGAGTTTCTGCTGTTCATTGGCCAGCTCGCGAGCTCGCTGCGGCAGCGGCTTGTTCGCGTCGTTCTGTTGCTGGTCGGCGCGTTGAGCGAGATCACGCAGAGCTTGCTCGGTTTGCTTTTGCTGATCAGCGGCCTTGTTGAGATCACCGTCCTGCAACGCTTGCTGAGCTTGTTCGGCTCGTTGCTCCGCCTGCTGACGCGCCGCCTCGGCGGCGTTCGGCTTCGCACCGTCGTTCGGCTTGTTGGCATTCGGTTGTTCGCCGTTTGGATCGGCTGGGTTGTTCTTGGCTGCCTCGGCGGGTTTGTTTGGCTGCGGCAATTTGTCGATGCGTTCGTTGAGCGCGGCCTGCTCTCGGTTCAGTTGTTCGGCGGCTTGCTTGCGAGCGTCGGCGGCGTCGGACTTCGCCGCGTCGGCCGCTTTCTCGGCGAGCTTCTTCTGCTCATTGGCCAACTCGCGAGCGGCTTGACCGAGCGGCGATTCGTTCGGCTTCGCGGCTTCGGCTTTCGCCTTCTGTAACTCGGCTGCGAGTCGATCGAGTTCGTTGGCGGCGGCCTCCTGTTGCTTCTGAGCCTCCGCGAGGTCGCCCTTCTGCAACGCGGCAACGGCGTCCTTCAGGGCATCAGGCGTCGCGGGCTTGTCGGATTTCGGTTCGTCGGCCTTCGGTTTATCGCCGTCTGGTTTTGCAGCCGCGGCTTTTTCGGCGGCGGCTTCCGCACGTTTTTGAAGGTCATCTTGTTTCGCAGCCAGCTCGGCGTTTCGTTCGGCAGCGGCCTCTTGCTGCTGACGGAGTGCGTCGGCGAGTTCCTTCTGCTGTTCGGCAAGCTGCTTCGCTTCGTCGGCAAGCTGCGCGAGTTGCTCAAGTTGATCGCGACGCGCGGCGTTGAGCAGTTCGGGGCGACGTTTCAACAAATCGTTAAGAGAATCGGCGAGCTGCTTCTGCTGTTCGGCAAGCTGCTCCTTTTCGGCTTCGGCTTTCGCGGCATCAGCGGCGGCTTGCTTTTCGTCCTTCGCTGGCGCTTCGGGTTGGTTTGGATCACTCGCGGGCACCTCGTGCTTGTTGGCGTCGGCTTTCGCCAACTCATCGGCGCGGTTGGCCAGTTGTTCGGCTTGGCGCGCGAGGCGGCGAAGTTCCAGCAAGTCCTTCTGCAAGTCGGCCAGTTGCTCGAACGGTTTTTCGAGCTGTCCCAATTTCTTTGATGCCGCTTCCAGTTGCTGTTCGGCCTCGCGGACGTGATTGCGTTGCTCGGGCGTGAGATTCTTGTCGGCCTCATTGCGAGCCTGCTGAACTTCAGACTCGGCCTTCGCCAGTTCGTTGTGAGCAACCTGATCGGCCTTCTCGCCAAGTTCGTGGAACAGCGGATCGGAGTTCAGTTGTTCTGCCAGTTTTTCGGCTCGCTCGGTCAGCTTGTGCAGGTCGCGTTGCAACTGAGCGACATGCTCGTCGTCCGGCGGCGCGTCTTTCTTCTTCGTCTGCAACGATTCCTTGTGGAGGTCGGCGAGGTCATTTTTCTTCGCATCGATGTCGCGACGGAGACCAGCAAGTTCGTCCTTGAGCTGCTCGTGAGTCTTCGCCAATTCGTTGGCTCCCGGCGGCGCGGCTTTCTTGCTGATGCGGAGGATTCGCGGTTCCGACCAGACTTCATGCGGGCCGGGTTCGGGCCGTTCGTCGGTGATGCGGACGCGGTAGTTCAGCAATTGATTGTGCTCAACCTTGAGCTGCGCCAGATCGAGTGTGAAGCGATGCTCGAAGCTCTTCTCGCCGCGACCTGCTTCGACAACCATTGGCTCACGTGGATTATTTTCGATGGTGAAGTGCAGCTCCATTTCCCCCAGGCCAACGTCGTCCGATGCCGTCACGTCGATCGGCAAGACATCATCCGGCCGAGCCTCCGAACTGTGATCCCCTTTGACCGTCAGCTTCGGAGCTTCGTCGGTCACGACGACCAACTCACGCGGCACGGTGTCGTTGTTCGGCAGCTTGTGAATGTCTTGGAGCGCGAACAGAAATGGTCCCGCGATGTTGGGCTCCGCCGTTACTTCGAGCGTCGCGGACTGTTTGGATCCGGCCATTTCGAGCGTCTTGTTTGCATCCGCGTGCTGCCGCCAGACAAGCTGCGCGGTCTCGACCGGCTTGTTGAATTCGAGCGTGAACTTTAGCCGGCTCTTTTCAAAGACCTTGATCGAACCGATCGCGCCGTCCAGTGACTGCGCCGGCCAACCGGCATACGCGGGGGACTCCACATCCAGCCGGATCTTCGTGACGACGGGGGGCTCGACAACTTGGACTTTGTAGTCGCGCGATTTCTGACGCTCGACCGCGATGCGGAAATCAAAATCGCGCATGACATGCGGCACGAGCGTGACGAACGCTTTACGTGCCTCATCAAACGGCATGACTCGGCGATCCGTCGTGCCGGCCGAGTCGCGCCATTCGAGCGTCAGCGATTTCGGCGGCTCGGTTTGCCCTTCCTTCTCTACGGTCGCGAGCAATTCGACATCAGTTCCACGAGCAACGATCCGATCGCCATTTTCGACGGCGACGGTCCAAGCTCCGGCCGTCCCCCAATTGCCCCACGGCATCAGGAACCGCTGCCAGAGTTGGCGATACATGCTCGGCGCGACGAACACCGGAATCGCCAGCAGCACACATGACGCAAGTCCCCACCGCACCGACGACCACGCCTTTCGCGACGAGACGACTTTTTCGAGATCAAGCTCGTCGATGCGTTGCCGAGTTTGCTGGAGCAGCATGTCACGCATCACTGGCGAGCCTTTGAATCCGTCCGGTTGAGTCGGATCAAAAAGTTCGACGGCCGAGGTCAGCGCGCCTTCCCAGCGCGGATTCGCCTTGTCTGCCATCGCAGCAAGTTCTGCCCAACCGATGCGTCGACACAATGGCACGACAACCCAAGCCAGAAAGGTCACCAGCGTCACGGTCGCGACGCTCGACAACACCACAATGCGCGTCGTCGGAGCCAAGTCGTACCGATAGTCGGCAATGAACGCTCCCGCGAGGCCGAGCGACGCGATCATGCCGACTCTGCCGGCCCCACGCAGTAGCCATTGCCAGCGAACCCACGATTTCAACTCGGTCAATTGATCCGCGATTTCAAACGGGAGCCACGCTGCATCTTGAGACATGATCGACTCCGGCGGAGGACGAATGATCGGCTCAGATTGTATCGGTCGCCAGCCCCACGGCTATCTCAGCCTGCCGGGGCAGCTCCGGAAAATTGAACACCGTTGAACGGAATTTCGGTCGGTCTGGAAGCTGGGCACTCTTGCCCATCCGCGTCCCTCGTGGCAAAGAAGGACGGGCAGCAGGACCGCCATCCTACTTCCATCGAATATCGACACTCGCACTGTGCGCGGTCAGCCCTTCGACTGCCGCCATGCGTCGAATGTCGTCGGCGGCATTCGACAGTGCCGCGGCATTGTACGAGATGACTGAGGATCGCTTCAAAAAATCGTTCGCGCACAGGCCATTCGCAAAACGAGCGGTGCCACCGGTCGGCAGGACATGCGACGGGCCGGCGACGTAGTCGCCAACCGCGACCGGCGTGTGATGGCCCAGGAAAATTGCTCCGGCGTTCTGCACCTTGGCAAGGATCGCCTCGGGATCGGCGGTCGAGATGTGCAAGTGCTCGGTTGCCAGCAGGTCCGACAGCCGGCACGCATCATCGGCATCCTTGGCGAGGATCAACGCTCCGTAATCTTTAAGGCTTTGCCACGCAAGATCGCCGCGCGGCAGGAGTGCGAGTTGTTTCGTCAGCTCGTTTTGCACAGCAGTGATCAGCGGAGCGTGCCAAGTGATGAGCACGCCTGATCCAGGACTGTGTTCGGCTTGCGAGATCAAGTCGCTGGCGATGAAGTCGGCTCGCGCGGTGGAATCGGCGATCACGACGACTTCGCTGGGGCCGGCGATGCTGTCGATATCCACTTCGCCGTAGACAAACTTCTTGGCGAGTGCGACGAACAAGTTGCCAGGGCCGACGATCTTGTCGACTCGCGGCAGGCCCTCGATACCGAATGCCAGTGCGGCAACGGCTTGTGCTCCACCCATCCGATAAACCTCTGTGATGCCCAGCAACTTGCACGCGGCGAGCAGGTCGCGGTTGTAGCTGCCAAACTCGGTCGGCGGCGCGACGACAGCGATCTCCTTCACGCCTGCGACCTGAGCCGGCACAGCGGTCATCAATAGCGTCGAGGGATAAGCCGCCGCTCCGCCCGGAATGCAGATACCGACTCGCTTGAGCGGCAGGTAGCGCTGCCGCAGTTCGATGAGCGCCTCGCCATCACGCTTCGCCAACGAGACCGTTTGATTCAGCAGCTTCGTCTGAAACTCGACGATGTTGTCGCGGATGCGGCCGAGAGTTTTGAGAAACTCCGGATTGGCCGATGCGAAGGCGGCATCGAATTCGGCAAGAGGGACTCGCAGCATGTCACGAGTCAGTTCTTTGCGATCAAGCTTTTTCGTGTAGTCCAACACGACCGGCAGACCACCCTGGCGCACGTCGCCGCAAATGCGTTCGATGACTTGCTGCGGAGTGAGCGGCTCGCCGAAGAGTTCGATGGTTCGTTTGCGGCCGGCCTCGGACACGACGTCTCCGCGCGGCGAGAGCTTCTGGCGCAGGGAATCAAACAGTTTTTCGGCGCTGTCCTTAGTGCAGTCGATGGTCTTCATTTCGCGGATTCTGTGGTGGCAGACTGAGTGTTTTTTTCGGCGAGTCCTCGAAAGATGGCTCGTCGCAGCGGGTTTTCGCGGGTCGTGAACTCTTCGCCCGGGGTGGGGGGAACCATCAGAGTCGCGGCGAGTTCGTGGAACTTGGCATCGAGGTTATCCGCTTCAGCGACCAGCAACGCTTCGGGAGTGCTCGGCGCGATTGGCGACCCCCACTCCGGCAACGACTGATGCGAGATGATGATGTGCTCGAGCCGCAGCAACGTTTCAGGATTGAGGTCAGGGATCGACCGAGCCTTGTCGCGAATCATGTCTCGGCCGATAAAAATGTGACCCACGAGGCGCCCGGCGGCGGTGTACGTCGAGCCTGTTGGGGCGTACTTCAGTTCGTGAATTTTCCCGATGTCATGCAGGATCGCTCCGGCCGCGACTAGCGATTTGCTCAGCGGCGGCTGCATGTCGGGATAATAGTCGGCGTACTTGTCGGCAAACTGCATCGCGAGTCGAGTCACCGACAAGACATGTTCCAGGTATCCACCAGTAAAGGCGTGGTGATTCTTGGCGGCAGCCCCGATTTGGCGGATGTCGTGCTGGTGCTCCATCAACAGTTCGATGACCAGTTTTCGGAGCGGGCCTTCGGTGATTTGCTGGGACGAAATCGAAATC
This sequence comes from Planctomycetota bacterium, assembly GCA_016872645.1. Lineage (GTDB taxonomy): Bacteria > Planctomycetota > Planctomycetia > Planctomycetales > Planctomycetaceae > SXKJ01. The sequence goes on from VGZH01000091.1 coordinate 5,531, forward strand.
AGTTCGGTGAACATCTCTTCGACATTGAACCGCGTGGACGGCACAAGCTCGCCGGTACGAAAGCCGTGGTCTTCATCGCCCGCTTCGACGGGACGGATCTTTTCAAGGTCGAACTGCGGGCCGAAGTCGGTTTCCTGATATCGGCCCCGGACCTTGTAAAACTGCCCCGGTCGCCAGACCGAATCACACTCCGGAAAAAACGTCGAGTCGCTCCAGATCATGCTGGTTGTGGCTCGCTTCGCATCGCGGAGGATGACTCGGTAGTACGGCTTGCCTTCGCGAGTCTTCGACTTCTCTTTGCCGGCCAGCAGCACAAAACAGTCGGCCGACTGCTTCGGTTGCAGGTCGCAGAGTCGGGCGATCTGCGGGTCGCGAGAATCAAACGGGAGTTGCGGTTGCATGGAAATATCTCGTGAGAAGTTGGGTCACTTTATCAACCAGCGAACCGGCACCGAAGCGGGCGGGATCGAGTTTTCACAGATGAACTTGTGAAAAAACCGTTTTCGCCGGAAAATCGCCCGCTATAATCCCCGGCCACTTGAGCCGCACGGATGGTTGGCTCGAACCACTCACCCCCGACCCTCATCCACAAGGAATTTTGACGCCATGTCTACCGCCACGATGTCTCCTCCCGCTTCCTCTTCCTCTTCCGTCGCCTCCGTCGTTGTCATTACCGAGAAGGCTGTCGGTGAGATGAATCGCGTGCTCACCGAGAAAAAACTTCCCGAATCGACCGTGTTGCGAATCGGTGTGGCTGGCGGTGGATGCAGCGGGTTCTCGTACAGCTTGGGCTTCGACGACAAGTGCGATGAGATGAACGACGTCGTCACCCTTCAGCACGGCTTGCGTGTCGCCGTTGATCGCAAGAGCGCCATGTTTCTCGAAGGGACGGTCATCGACTTCTACGACGGCATCGAACGCCGCGGCTTTACCTTCGACAATCCCAACGCCAAGAAGTCCTGCGGCTGCGGCAGCAGTTTCTCGGTGTAGTTGCGAAATTCTGCCAACATCACATCCCAGCCGGTCAACAATCGTTGGCCGGCTGATTTGCTTTTTGCAGCGTCTCCGTGTCCTCTGTGCCTCTGTGTTTCCAAGCATTTCGAAACACAGAGGCACCGAGAACACCGAGAGAACAAGAGGAAGTCGACATGAGGTTTGCAGGTCGAAACGCACTGGTTACCGGAGCTTCGATGGGCATTGGCCGCTCGATTGCGATTGAGTTGGCCAAAGAGGGAGCGAACGTCGCCATCAACTTCCGCTCGCATCGCGAGAAGGCGGAAGAGGTCGCTCGCGAAATCGAGAAGACCGGCCAGAAGGCGCTGCTGCTGCAAGCCGACGTGTCCGAGCAGGCTAACGTTGAAGAGATGGTTGCAAAGACCGCGAGCACTTTGGGAAGTCTCGATTTGTATGTCTCAAATGCCGTCTACAGTGACCGGCAGTTGATGGTTGAAGCCGACATGGCTGGCTTCAAGCGAACGATCGACGTCACGATGTGGGGCGCGTTTTACGGAGTGCGTGCGTCGGCGCAGCAGATGTTGAAACAAGGGACGCGAGGCTCGATCGTCGTGGTCAGCTCACCGCACGCGGTGATCCCGATCCCGACGGCAATGGCCTACAACATGGCGAAGGCGGCGATTGACCACATGGCTCGCACCGCGGCTATTGAGCTCGCCTCGAAGCGGATTCGAGTCAACATCGTTCACCCTGGCTGGATCGACACACCGGGCGAACGCAAATTTTTCAGCGAAGATCAAATCCAAGTCGGCGGGCAGAAACTCCCTTGGGGCCGTATGGGACAGCCCGACGAAATCGCCAAAGCGGTGACCTACGTTTTGTCGGACGACGCCGACTACATGACTGGCAGCACGCTAACGATCGACGGTGGAGTCAGCTTGCCGTGGTGGTCGAACCGAGGCAGCGGGGAGATGTGAGAGCCGGAAGGCCGTCGGCAGAAGACAAAAAGAAACAGGCTGAATGGCCTTGGCTTGTCGCCGGCAACCTTTTGATTGTTAAACTCGGCAAGCTGCGTCACGCCTGTCAATTCGTCAAGGCTTCACAGCTTGCACGAGCTGTTTAAGACGATGTTTGCTGCAGAGTCGATGAACCGAGATGACTGAACTCCGAATGGAACCGGAGTCATCGCGATCATCTAGCCGCAGGAAATACGCCATGAACGGAGTGAAACGCGCGTCGAGACGTCAGGCCGCCGTCGTCGGGTTGTCCGTGCTCATGGGTACTTTGCTGCTCGGTTGCCATGCGGGCCCCCGCTTCTTATCCAAGAACGACCGCGAACGCCGTGCAAACAAGAACGAACTTGCGGGAAAGGACAAAGGAAAGTTCATCGACCGCAAGAAGATTCGCTCTGAATCGGATTACCTCAACGACACCGGCGAGCAAGTCGCCAAAAAAGAGAGCAAGGCCAAGCCGCGACCGACGGACCCGATTCGAAAATCCGACGCTGACGCCAACGAGCGAGTTGTGGCCGCCCGCCAACAGCCCGATGCTGAGTTGGACACAACGACTCGATCTGCAAAATCAAAGACCGCAGGCAATCAGTCCAAGACAACGACGGCCACAGATCATCCGGAAATTGCTCGTCGCAACGCCACCAAACGCCCAGTCACCGATCTGCTGAATGACGGTTCCGGTTTTGAACAGGATCTGCCGGACTCTCGCGCGACGGCGAAGCGAGCGACCACCTCCAAATCTGCTGCGGAAGCGACGGCCTCAAAAACGAGTTCGATGGACGAAGACCCCTTCAAGGACTCGATCATCGGCCCGAAGTCCACTCGACAGACTGAGGAGCGAGTCGAGACCGTCAATTTTTTCTACGACAACGATGAAACCGACGAAATCGCAGAAGAGGCCGATGATCTCGAAAACCTGCACGCTCCGGCGGCAAAGAACAATGTCGCCAAGTCAGCCGTGTCCGCGGCTCTACCCACCCGCCAGGTGTCACCGAGCCAGCGAAAATTTCTTGACGAAACTGATGAACCGGCCGCTGGTTCATTTGGGAACCCGTTACGCGATGAAGTGACCGAGGATACAAACGACAAAGAGATCGCTTCCGCAGACCTGCAATCGGTAAAACGCGCGGATGCTGCACCGAACATTGTGGCCGGGCAAAAAGTGATCGACCGACGCCAACAGGTGCAACAAACTCTCGACGACTGGCGACGGGATATGGACAGCGACGACGAATCGTCGGTGAGTTTGAGGGACGACGTCGAAGCTGCCGCTCCGCCAACCTCAGTCCGCACCAACCATTCGCCAGCGGCAAGGAGACTTCTCAGCCAGACAGACGTTGAAGAGTTTGTTCAACCTCCTAAGTCTCAAGGCGCGGTACTCAATGGCGATTTGATTATCGACACGAATAATTTGCCCTCAAAACTTCAGCGGTCGACATTACGTCCGATCGAATCGAGTCCGCCGAGCGGTGCCTCTGGGCGAATGAATTCGAATTCCGGCGCGAATATCGAAATCACGCCGGGAACAACACAAACCAGACCACGTTCCACCGGACGAATCTCGTTGCAATCGGCAACCGATCTCGACATAGGAACCAGTCTGACCACTGCTGACTACGACCAAACACCCGATTCGAGCGACTTGGACAAGCTCCCTTCGTTGAAATCGGACGCGGACCTGGAAACCGATCCCACACTGGACGACGAGGCTGATATCGCGCCGTCACCTCCGGAAGAACTCACCGACAGCAATGCAGGAATTGGACTCAGCAACTCGTCAACTCGGCATCGCGCTTGGAAGCGGACACTGATTGTCTTGGCGGCGATGGCCTCGGCGGTGCTGATCGGCTTCGGATTGCGACGTCGAATGGAACTGATCCCAGAGTCAATTCGTCTTCCGAAACAACCGAGGTTAAATCCGCAAGATCCCGCCTCGTGGCCGCGTGGTTGACCGTCGCGAGTGCGTCCCGAGGAGCGACTTCAGAAACGGCCCAGCCAAAACCGTTTCTGTGCAATTCGTTCCTGAAATGCGGATGCGCTGGTGGCAGGTGATCCAATTGATGCGTCCGGCATGATCGTCAATCTAGAGAACAATTTCGCGGTGTGAGGGGCGATTGACGCTCAAGAAAATCTCGCAAAGGGTTGCCTCGAGATCCGCAGAGCTGATCTATGACGAGGTGCCTGCCGATCGATGGAGTCGCTCCACTTTGCAGAACTTACACGCCACTTTGGAGAGCATCGAGAAACTCGATCCCTCAATTCAACGCTCGCCGAGTGTTTGGAGCTGTCCATTCCGCCAGAAATCGTCACCACGTTTGACTCAATTGTGCCGGCGATGATTCGCGAGATAAACCTTTACGGCCCTTGGCTGTTACACCGAAGCGGTATCTCTGCAGGAGAAGCCACCGTCAAGATGACCAGCGATACTCGTGAGTCTCGCTATCGAGTCGCAATCGAAAAGTGCCGTCCCGTCGACAATGGTATGTTCATGAGTGGCGGACGATTTCTTGGCAAAGTCGAAGACGATGAGTGATTTCATTCAGTAGCAACCTCGAGTGGAACCCGTCTTGAGAACATTTGCGTTCTCCAACGTTTCCTGACGGCGTTTCCAATCGACCGATTCCGAAAACCTGCGAGACTTTTCCGAAGTTGCTTGGTTCGACTCTGTTTCTCGTAAGGTGGGCGCAAACGGCGGGGATTCGCCTTGGGGCCACGGCAGAAACGACTCGATAGACAGTATGCAACGCGTCCGTCTTGCGCCTGAGGCAAACCTTGCTGGTCCAGCCTGACTGCTCCGAGCAGTCAAACTTGCCGGTCGCGCTCGCAATCTGGCGATTGCCCTCCTTGACGCCCACTCGCAAAGATTCGATCGCAACATGCTCTCTTCGTTTTACAAGAAATACAGTTCTCAATTGCTGCTGCTGGCGTTGGCAGTCTTTCCACTTTTGCATTACCACGCCGAGACAATCCCCTCGAATAACAACATCGAGGCTTGGCTGCCGGAGAAGTCAGAGGTCCGCCGCCAATACGACGAATTCAAACTTCGGTTCGGTGCTGAGGAAGTGATTCTTGTCGGGCTGGATCGCAGTCTTGGCGACGATCTGATCGAGAGTATCGCCGGTCGAATTGAACGTTCGCCCGGAGTCCGACACTGCTGGACCCCGCAGCGCATGCGTGACGTCATGCACGAACTGACCGTCACCGACGCAGACATCGAACAGCGACTGCGCGGATTGTTCATCTCGCCTTCAGGTGAGCGAGTCGGTGTGGTGGTGACGCTTTCGGATCACGGCATCCAAGATCGTTCCGGGGCGGTGACATCCATTCGCGAAGTTTTGAGTTACTGTCAGCTCGAAGGGCATGACGTCAACATCGCCGGCGCGCCGGTGGTCATCGATGAACTCAATCGCTTGGGGGGCCGCGAGTCCAACAAGAAATTCTTCTTCGTCTCGTTGGGGATCTGCCTCTGCTTACTGTACGCGCAGCTTCGCGACTGGCGGCTGACCGGCATGATCCTCGCTCTGACCGTCTTCGCCACGCAATTGACTGTCGCCATTCTGAAGTGGTGTGGCGGGGAAATGAACTTCGTCATCGACGCACTGCCGGTGATGGTCATGGTCTTCACGCTCGAAGTTTGCGTGCACCTGTTGAGCTATTACACCAACGCCGAAGGTCACGTCGACCGGTTTCAAGTCATGTTTCATCATGCTGTGAAACCGTGCTGCCTGGCCACGTTTACCGCCGCGATCGGTTCCGTCTCCCTGTGCGTCAGCGAGTTCATCCCTGTGCGTCAGTTCGGTTGGGCTGGCACGCTGGGAAGTCTGGTCGCATTGTTGGTTGGATTGGTGCTGACACCAGCAGTCATCAGCGTTTGTCGCCCACAACATCGCGGGGTCGACATCACCGAGAATAGTTGGTTTGTCAAAATCTCGGATTGGTTTCTTGTCCGCAGCAAGTCGGTGGTTGCAGTTGGTGTCGTCGCTTCGATGTTGTGCGGCGTCGGAATGATCCACCTCCATTCGCACATTGATCCCCTGGACTTCTTTCCCAAAAACAGCGTCGTGCTGCGAGATGTTCGTCGCATTCAATCCGATCTGGCGAACACTGACACCATCGAGATCACCGTGGATTTTGGCCGTACCCCTGAACTGGCATCGCTGCCATTCGTCGCCAAGCTGAAATACGTTCGCGAGTTGGAAGCCCAAATCTCGGCACATCCCATCATCGCGCACACAACGTCGCTGGCATCGATGTTTCCCACAGAACTGCCAAGCGGCTTGGCATTGGCCCAGTTGTTAGAACGAGCCACAAAACGACAAAAGGAAAACGACTTCCTCGCCGGTGGTGAGCAGTACTGGCGAATCTCCGCCAACCTCAAGGCCGAGGGCCGAGGAATCGGGCAAAAGACCCTGGAGGAACTTCGTACATCGCTGGGCGACGCGCCAGTTCTTCTGACCGGCATCTCGCCACTGATCGAACAGGCGCAGAAAGATATTTACACCGGCTTCTGGTCCTCGTTCGTGTATGCCTTCTGGTCAATCATGCTGGTGATGATCGTCTCGCTGAAGTGGTTCAATGCCGGATTCATTGGGATGCTTCCGAACCTCGCGCCGATCGTCTACGTCTTTGGATTCTTGGGGTGGATTGGTCATCCCGTAGACATCAGCATGATGATGGCAGGCAGCATCGCCTTGGGCATCGCGGTGGACGGTTCGTTTCACATGCTGGTGCGGTATCAAGAAGAGTTGCAGGCCACTGGCGACAAAGCTCAAGCCACTCGCGTCGCCTTGCAGCAGACCGGCCCGCCCATCCTGCAATCCACAGTCATCATGTCGATTGGCATGTCGGCGCTGACGTTCAGCAGTTTCGGTCCGACGGCTTTGTTTGGGTGGCTGATGGGCGCGACGCTGACGATGTCTTTGATCGGAGACTCGATACTCTTGCCCTGTATGTTGGGGTTCTTCCACACGAAGCGACTTGCTGAACTAGCGGAAGCTCATCCGCATCCGATTACGCCGCTGCAAGGTCCACATTTCTTGCAACGTCTGCGAGATCGGCTCAATCTGCAAATCTTCCGCGTCACCGACGAGGACTCGCTGGTGTAGCCGAGTCCTTGGAGTTCGGTCGATTCCTGACGCAACCACAAATCATTCAGGCTACCCGTACCTGAACGACGGCGTTCGAAATCCCGCCTGGCCGACCTCGATTGCGAACGGCCGTGACTCCCTGATTGCTGACATTCTGCCGATTCTATCTGTCGCTCGGATCACACCGGGGTGAGCCACACATTGCTGACAGCCGCCGCTAAAGAGAGTTCTGTTGAGATTCTACTTTGACCGATTAAAATCTCTCGCCAGCAGGTAGCGGGACCACGTCAAGCCCTCCTCTCGCGGCCACGACATCCCACCGCTTCACCCACCGAATCTACTTCTGGACCTGAATTTTCAACGATGAATTATCACATTCTGTTGACCGGAGCGACCGGCCTGCTGGGACGTTATCTGCTTCGAGACCTGATGCTGGCTGACGTGCCCGTTGCGGCAGTCGTTCGCGGCAGTCGCCGTCAAACGGCCGAAGACCGCATCGAAGCCCTGATGGGAACGTGGGAAGACTTGCTGCAACGCAAGATGCCACGCCCGCACGTGCTCGAAGGGGACATCACCGAGCCGTTCTTCGGTTTGGATGCCACCACACGTCATTGGGTTGATGTGAACTGCGACAGCATCCTGCACAACGCCGCCAGCCTGAGTTTCGTCGCCACCAGCAAAGATAGCGAGCCATATCGCTCCAACATCACCGGTGTGCAGAATGCCCTCGATCTCTGCCAAGAGACCGGGATCAAGGACTTCCATCACGTCTCGACCGCTTACGTCGCTGGCCTCCGCACCGGGCGAATTCTGGAGAGCGAACTCGACCTTGGTCAGCAAATGAGCAACCCGTACGAAGAAAGCAAAGTGGCCGCCGAGAAGCTCGTGCGTTCTGCCGAGTTCCTCAGTCCGCCAACCATTTACCGTCCGTCCATCATCGTCGGGGACTCGAAGACCGGCTTCACCTCCACGTTCCACGGTTTCTATGCCTGCCTGGAGTTGGCGCACACGCTCGTCAACTCGATGGGCATGGTCGGCTCAAACACCGAAAAGCAGAAGAAGACCCGCATTTCGCTCGACGGCACCGAGACGAAAAACTTCATCCCGGTGGATTGGGTCTCTGAAGTCATTACCTCGATCATCACGCACCCGCAATATCACGGGCAGACGTACCACCTGACGCCGCGCGAACGGATCACCTCAGCGATGATTCGCGATGTGCTCGAAAAGTCGTACGGCTTCAACGGAGCCGAGTTCAGCGGCTACGGCAAGCCGATCGAGAACCCGGATGACATTGAGCGTCTCTTCTACGAGCAGATCCGTGTCTACAATTCCTACTGGCGCGACGATCCAGAGTTCGACACGACGAACCTGCAAGCTGCCTGCCCGCATCTTCCCTGCCCCACCATGAACGAAGAGCTGCTGCTGATGCTCTCCAACAAGGCCCTGGAGATGGACTTCCGGTGGAAAGACCAGCCGGTCAAACGAGAAAAAGTTCCAGTCGTTTAGGTACTGGCCCTCGTTGCGCTTCCCAAGACTTCCAGCGGCACCAGTGCGTTGAGATTGCCCGACCGGAATCCCTCCAGGTCGAGCGTCACGCAGCGGAAGCCAAGTGAACGCAACTCGTGGGAGATACGTTCAAAGTTAGTCGCACTCAACAGAGGAGTGACTTCGCTGAGCGAGACTTCGATTCGCGCCAAGTCATTGGCCTCGCAGCGGACTCGAAATTCGCGGAGGCCGAATTCTCGACGCAGGAAGGACTCAGCCGCGTCGATGCGGTGGACTCGTTCCGGCGTGACCGCGACTCCGTAGGCAATGCGGCTCGAAAGACATGGCATCGCGGGCTTGTCCCAACAGGGCAACGACCACCACTTGGCAAGTTCGCGAACGTCAGACTTCGTGAGGCCGGCTTCGATGAGAGGACTGCGGACCGAGTGCTCTTTCGCGGCGGTCATGCCAGGACGATAGTCGCCGACGTCATCGAGGTTCGCGCCGTTGCAAATCACGTCCGCGCCCAATTCACTCAGCCGTGATTCCAGCCGCGAATACAGCTCGGTCTTGCAGAAGTAGCAGCGGTTCGCCGGGTTCGCGAGGTAGCTCTCGTTTGCGAATTCCTCGGTCCGGAGCACGACGTGCCGAATCCCGATCAGCGCCGCAATCTGCCGAGCCTGCTCCAATTCGCCCGACGCCAGGCTGAGGCTGACGGCTGTGACGGCGACCGCTCGGTCTCCGCAGGCCTCTTGCGCCGCGCGAGCCACCACGGCACTGTCCACACCGCCAGAAAACGCAACGGCGACTCGGGCATAAACCGCCAACCGGGCCAGTAACACATCGCGTTTGGCAAATAGTTCGGACATTCTTGTCGGATTCCCGCAATCTGGACCTTCGCGAAGAACGGCTGACACACCGTTCCCTGCTCCGCACGGTCCATTTATACTTGCTCCCATGGCCTACCGGCCATGATTTTGGTATTCGGTAAGGAACAGCACTATGCAACGACTCTTGGCCATCTTCGGAAGCGTGTTGATTTCAGGCGTGATCCTCGTCGGCACCGCAATTCCAGCGGTGATCACGGCGGAACAACGCAAAGAACTCAACCAGATCCGCGACGGCCTCGGCGACGTCGATAAGCTAATCAAAGACAAAAAGTACGACGAGGCCGGCAAATCGCTCGACGAGGCGACCACAAAGCTCGAGAAGATCATCAAAGACGCGGAGATCAAGCCGGGCGACAAGTTAATTGCTCCGATGCAATTGCTCATCGACAAGAAAAAGCAGACGCTGCAAAAACTGTCCGGCACCACTAAGGGCAAGGAGGACGCGTCGGATGTCAGCTTCATCAAACAAATCGCGCCGCTGCTCAACTCCAAGTGCGCAAACTGCCATGACGACAATGCCGCCGGACGACTCAGGCTAGACTCGTTCGCCGAGATGAAAAAAGGGGGCAAGAGCGGACAGTTGTTGCAGATTGGAAATCCCCAGCGGAGCCTCATCATGGCTCGCGTCACGGCGACCAATCCGGCACAACGAATGCCAAAAGATGCGGCGGCGCTGAATCTCGAAGAAATCACTCTGCTGGCTAATTGGATCAAGCAAGGGGCGAAGTTCGACGGCGAGGACGAAACGGTCAAGCTGGCTGACTTCGGCAAGCCCGCCACCAAAGCGAGACCCAACACGCCCATCAAGATCTCGAAGGCGACGGGCAATGAGAAAGTGAAGTTCATCAAAGATCTGGCGCCCGACTTCGTCACGATCTGTCAACGCTGTCACAGCGGCAACAACCCGCGCGGCGGCTTCCGGACGGTTACGTTTGAAGATCTCATGCGCGGTGGGGACAGCGGCGCAGTGCTCGTGGCCGGAGACTTGGAACACAGCCGCTTGTGGGAGCTGATCAACGGTGGTCCGCCGAAGATGCCGCCGGGCCAGGCTCGCATCTACCGCAAGTGGTACGACAACCTGAAAATCTGGATCGAAGAAGGCTGCAAGTACGACGGCGATGATCCAAAAGTCCCGCTGCAACGCCTCGTTCCGACTGAAGAAGAACTCAAACTTGCCAGACTCGCGCGAATGACGGCCGACGAATTCGTCGCCATGCGAAAAGAACAGACGCACGAACAATGGCGGAAAGTGCTCAGCAAAGAAGAGGCAAGAGAAAATGAGACGCCCGACTTCTATTTCTACGGCAATGTTGACGAAGGCCGACTGAAACAGATCGCCGGCTGGGCTGATGAGCACGCCAAAGCGTTGCGAGCCGGGTTCAAGCTGCCCGATGCGCCAATCTGGCGAGGCAAGCTGGCGGTCATCGTCTACAAGGACCGCTTCGGTTATTCCGAGTTCAGCCAGACGATTGAGAATCGCGAAGCGGATCCTGCGATCGTTGGTCACTCGAAAATCGGCATCGGTCAAGAGGAAGCCTACATCGTTATTCAAGATGTCGGGGACACGGCGAACTCAATGCTTCCCGACACGCGACTCAACCTGATCGACCAGATGACTGGCGCGTACCTCAAACGTGAAGGCAAGAAGCTGCCGGAATGGCTGATCCGTGGCACCGGCCTGGCCATGGCCACCAAAGCCGTCGGTGGCGACAACGAGTACTTGCGAGGCATGCGGGGAGCCGCGGTTGATGCTCTGCGAAGTCTCGACGCGCCCGGCGATCTATTCGGCGAAGGAAAGTTTGCCCCGACCGACATGGCTCCCATCGGCTACACGCTGGTTGGCTTTATGATCAAAGAAGCGGGGCAACCCAATTTCATGAAGTTCGTCGCCGCGTTGCAATCGGGCAGCAACCTGCCAGACGCGGTCGGCAGCGTTTACAAGCCAGCGACTCCACAGTCGTTGGCCAAAGCGTATCTCGCCTCGATCGGCCAATCGGCTGGCCCGGCAGTGAAGAAGAAAGGCAAAAAATAGGAGTGCGGGATGAGAGGCGAGGGGCGAGTGATCGGCCCCGCCCCTCCTCGCACGCCTCTTGCCCCTCGTCCATGCCCGACATTGTGCTCATCGGCGGCGGTGTCATTGGTCTGTCGATCGCCTACGAACTGGCGACTCGCGGAGCGTCCGTGCGAGTCTTGGATCAGGGTCCATTCGGACAAGAGTCGTCGTGGGCCGGAGCGGGAATGATCACCCCCGGCAATCCTCTCGGTGCGAAGTCACCAGAGACTCGGCTGCGAGCCGAGAGCTTTGTGCTGTGGCCCGATTGGGCCGCACGACTGCGCGAGGAATCCGGCATCGATACCGGCTTCTCGCGCTGCGGTGGCATCGAACTCTCTCCCGACCGCTCCGCATCAAACATCGCCGCCATCGCTGCCCAGTTTCAATCTGAAGGAGTTCGAGCCGAATTGATTGATTCGCGCGAATTGCGAACACTCGAACCGAATCTGACCCCCGAACACGGTGCCGGTGTTCATCTGCCGGACTACTGCCAAGTCCGAAATCCGCGTTTGCTGAAAGCCTTGCTCGCCGCGTGCGTTACTCGCGGTGTTGAGTTTTCGGCCGGCTCGCCGGCCATCGGCTTTGAGCACAGTAGTTCGCGAGTGACAGCAGTTCGCAGCCCGACTGAAACAATCTCCGCCAGGCAGTTCGTTGTGTGCAGCGGGGCTTGGAGCCAATCGGTCCTCGCTCAAGTCGGCTGCTCGATTCAAGTCGCACCGGTGCGCGGCCAAATCGTTCTGCTCGAAGCATTGCCGCTGCCAACCCGACGCATCCTCGAAGTCGGTAAGCGGTACATCGTCCCACGTGCCGATGGTCGGCTGCTCATCGGCTCCACCGAAGAACATGTCGGATTCGAAAAACGGAACACCGCCGAAGCAATCGCCGAGTTGATTGGTTTCGGTGGCGAACTGATTCCGTCGCTCAAGACCGCTCGCTTCGAGCGTTGCTGGTCCGGACTGCGTCCCGGCTCACCAACTGGCCTGCCCTACCTTGGACGAGTCCCCAATTCCGACAACCTCTTCGTTGCCGCCGGCCACTTCCGCGCCGGGTTAATGCTCTCGCCGATCACAGCCGTGCTGTTGCGACGATTGCTGATGGGAGAGACTTCGAATCTCACGCTGAGTGACCTGCTGCTGGCGCCGTGATGAGCAAGTGGATGGATCTCTGGGAGGACTGGCGATGGATCGCCGAATGCTTGTGGCAGTCGCCTTGATTGTGGGTCTGTGTGCGTGGGGCCAGCAGCGCGGATGATTCTCGACGGTGATCACGACGCCAGACGGAACATTGAACGCCGCGAGTCCGTCGATCGCGAAGCCAACGGAGCGAAAAACGCAAGCGACCGTCTACCTGTTTCTTTCAACGAATTGCCCGATCAGCAACGGGTCGCTGCCGATGCTGAACCGGCTGTGTGAACGGTTCTCCCCCGAAGGAATCAAGTTCGTCGGAGTCGTCCCCGGAGCCATTGCGACGGCGGACGAAGTGGATGCTCATCATCAGGAGTACGCCGTTCAGTTTCCGGTCGTCTGGGATCGGCAGCACCAACTTTGCGAACAGCTCGTTGCGACACACACGCCACAAGCGGTTGTTGTCGGAGTCCACGACGAAGTCCTCTATTCCGGGCGGCTCGATGACCGGCACGTCGACCTCGGAAAACGCCGCGTGAGAACTCGGGACGACCTGCGGCACGCACTTAACGACATCGTTGCCGGACGTGAGGTTCAAATGCCTCGGACGCAGCCCGTCGGTTGCGTGATTGAGTCGCCGCAGCCAGTCGTGTCGGAGGAAGTGACCTACTGTCGTGATGTCGCTCCGACAAAGCGGCGAAACTGACCGACGGTGACTTCGCATTCGCTCATCCAAAACGGTCGAGTCAACCGCACCACGTGCTGCGGTTGCTCGCAGGTCGCGAACTCGCCCAGGGGACTGGCATCCTTCGTCCCCATCTTGAACTCACCGGCCGGAATGAGCCGCAGACCCATCCCCAGTCGATTGGTCATTCGCTCAAGCGAAATCGGCGATGAACTCGCAGACTCGTCATCCGCCTTCAAAGCCGCTTGTTCCGGCAGTTTGTTTTTCGGAGCGACGAATCCGGAACTGCACCCGGCCAGCACTCCAGCAAACAGGGCCGCACCGACTCGCAGCAAGCATCGACTGGATCCACTTCGAGCCATCACCAACTCAGCCTCCTGCTGGACCGTGATCGCGACTTCGCCGTCTTCGTCACGTTCCGCGACGAGCCTCAGATTCGAACGGCGAAGATCGCCAATGGCCACGCGGCACGAAATCCCACGTCTCGCAGACCACCTCGATTGCAAAAGCGTGTCGCCGTGAGTTCACTCTCCCGGCGTTGGATTCGCCAATATCTCAGCCAGAATGTCAGTCAACGGAAGAACCCTCGATTCCACGACCGAATAGGAGCAACCGTGATGCGACATATTCATTGCCTGCCGTTCATCGCAATGATCGCTCTTTTCGCCGCGACCGCGAATGCCGACGGACTTCAAGCCGGTGCTGCGACCAGCAACATCACGCCGGAGATTGGTGGCGAGATCATCGGCGGCTTCGTGCCATATCCGTCCAAGCATATCCACGACGAGTTGCACGCTCGATGCCTGGTGCTCGATGACGGGAAGACCAGATTGGCGATGGTCGTGTGCGACTTGCTCGGCATCCAGCGAGTGGTCAGCTCGGAGGCTCGGCGATTGATTCAGGAGACGATCGCGATTCCGCCCGAGTGCGTGATGATCAGCGCGACCCACACGCACTCAGCCACCAGTGCTCTGGGAAAGGATCGGCTCAAGCCCGAGCAAGAATTGGATGAATATCAGAAGTTCGTGGCTCACCGAATCGCCGACGGCGTGACGCGTGCCTTCAACAATCGGCGTCCGGCGCAAATCGCGTTCGGAACGGCCGACGTTCCGGAGCACGTCTTCAACCGTCGCTGGCACATGCGGCCGGGGACTGTGCCGGAGAATCCATTCGGCGGCAGCGATCTCGTGAAGATGAATCCTCCGGCCGGCAGTCCGAACCTCGTCGAACCGGCGGGACCAACCGATCCCACGGTTTCATTGATCGCTGTGCGCGAACCGAACGGTACGATGATTTCAGTCTTCGCGGCGTACTCGCTGCACTATGTCGGAGGAGTTGGAGCGGCCGACATCTCATCCGATTACTACGGCGTCTTCAGCGAGCACCTCAAGCGGCTGATCGAAGCAGACAAGCCGAATGATCCTCCCTTCGTGGCAATGATGGCCAACGGCACGAGCGGCGACATCAACAACATCAACTTCCGCACTCCGCGACCCGGCAAGAAACAGTACGAGCAAATCCGGTTCGTCGCCGAAGACGTCGCCGCGAAGGTTCACGCCGCAATGGCCCAGCTGGAGTACCGCGACAATCTCTCGCTGGCGGCACGCTACCGAGAACCGAGCATCACTTGGCGAAAACCCACGGCCGAACAAACGAAGTGGATGGAGGCGACACTCGCCGCCGGCCCGAAGAGCAAACAGGATTTGTCGTTCATCTACGCTGAACGGATTTCACGCTTGGCGAACTACCCCGAAACGACAACGGTTCCACTGCAGATTCTGCGAATCGGTGACGCCTGCATCGGCACCATGCCCTGCGAGGTCTTCGTCGAGATCGGCCTCGACTTCAAGCGCCGTTCTCCCCTGCCCCACTCCTTCATGGTCGAGCTAGCCCACGGATACTTCGGCTACTTGCCAACGCCAAGACAACATCAACTTGGCGGCTACGAAACGTGGCTCGGCACGAACCGGCTGGAAGTCAATGCCTCCGAAAAGTTGCTCGACCAGCTGATCGAAATGGCCAAGGAAGTCGCGGCCGATCCGGCAATGAAATGATTTGCCGGGCGGGAACTCTTGCCCATCCTACGCACGCACCGCCCGGCTGAGTCGCTGCATTCCTTCGCGGATGCCTTCGGGCGACTGCACACCGAAGCTGAGTCGCATGTGATTTCGTTCTCGCCTCTCACGGGGACCGCCGAAGCAGAGTTCACCGGGGACATACATCACTTGCTCCACATCAACGGCTCGGCGGAACAGCGGCGAATCGAAGCCGGTCGCAACGTGCGCCGGCAATGTCATCCAGACGTACAAGCCGCCGCGCGGGCGGATCCACGAGACGCCGGGCAGATCGGCGAAAAACTCATCGGCGGCTGCGAGCATCGCGTCCCGTTTGATTCGATAGGCAACACGGACTTCGTCGGCATGCGTCTCGAATCGGCCGGACGCGAGCAATTCGGCCAGTAGTTGCTGATTGAAATTGGCCGATCCGAAATCCTGGTTCCCCTTCAGGTCGTTCATGGACTCTCGCAACTCGCGCGGCATCAGACCGAAGCCGACGCGCAGACCTGGGGAGAAGCTTTTCGAGAACGTCCCGGCATGAATGACCGTGTCACCGTCGGCATCGAAGGACCAAACGCTGCGCGGCATCGAACCGCTGTAGTACAGCTCGCGGTAGGCGGCATCTTCGAGCACATAAATCGTCTCGCCCCGCCGTCGTGACCAGTCCTTCGCAATCGTGACCAGTTCCGCACGGCGATCGAGCGACAGGCTGATGCCGGTCGGATTTTCAAACTCGCTGACGACGTAGATGAGCCTCACACGCGACAACTCGCCGACAGATTCCAGTCGTTGCAGTTCGGCGGACAGGGCGTCCATTCGCATTCCGTGCTCATCCGCCGGTAACGCGATCGTGTGAGCCCCGACACCATCGAGCACTCCGAGAAAGACGAAGTACGTCGGCGCAGCCACAAGGCAGATGTCCCCCGGATCAAGCAGCGTGTCCGCTAATAGCGCGAGCAACTGCTGCGAGCCGGTGGTGCAAACGCAATCGTCGGCCATCGCCTGACGAGTTCCCACCGGGACCGATGTTCGCTCAAGGCGATTGTGGTACTCGGCTAGTTGCTGCCGCAGCCGCAAGTCCCCCAGCGAAGTGCCGTACTGCAACGCCAGTCTTCCTCGCGACTCCTCAGACAGAATCGATCGCGCCGCCTCAAACGTCTCGGTTATCGGCAGCGACGAAGCGTCGACCAAGCCAGCGGCCAGCGACAGCACCTGGGGATGCTCGACCCCTTGCTGCATCAGAAAACTGATCGCGGAATCCCTGGCCCGCTGGCGACGCAGGCTGAATGGTGGAGAAGTCTGATTCATCGTGGCGTTGTAATCGTCGCCGCCGATTCCCGACCACTCTGGGAAGGCCCCTTGAGACGCAATGCAGCCTTCCGCCGGTACCGTTCGAGGTGTTATTTTGCCGATAGCGCCTTGGCCGAGGGCTCTCAATTCGGTCTTAGATGCAAGACCTGTTCGCCACGAGGGGAAATCCCAGATGCTCACAGTTTTGAATTCGTCCGCCCAGCGGACTCGCTTCTGCGATGGTTTGTCGCGACGGAGTTTCTTGCAAATTGGCTCAATGGCCTTGGGCGGGCTGACGCTACCCGAACTGTTGCGAGCCGAGCAAACCGGCACAACGAAAACCTCGAACAAGTCGGTGATCGTCGTTTACTTGTCGGGCGGAATCGCGCATCAGGACACGGTCGATCTAAAGCCGGATGCCCCCAACGAGATTCGTGGTGAATTCAAGCCGATCGACTCGAAGGTGCCAGGAATTCAACTCGGCGAGTTGCTGCCAAAACTGGCCAACTGCACTGACCGGATGGCGATCATCCGCAGCGTCGTCGGGCAAGTCGATGAGCACAGCAGCTTTCAAAGTCTGACGGGTCGCACGATGAGCGTGGCGCAGCGCGAAGGCTGGCCGAACTTCGGCTCCGCCATCGCCAACATGATGGGTCCGAAAGACGCGATCACTCCGGCGTTCGTGGACTTGTTCCCGACGATGCAGCATCGGCCTTACAACAGCCCAGCCCCGGGGATGCTCGGCCCGTCGTTCCGCGGGGTGCGAGC
>VGZH01000092.1 GCA_016872645.1 Planctomycetota bacterium
CAAATCCCGATTCCCGCAGCCGGCTGGGAACCACACGACGGCTCTTGAGCACGAGTTCGCTCTCCGTGCGCATCAACCTTGTGCCGATTTCCAACATCCATTCCGTGGCCGGCAATCCAATACGAGCGCCCCAGGCATTGCGCAGCTCGCGCATGAATTCGGCGTTCGGCAGCGGGTTCGGTGAAGCCAAATTGACCGCGCCGCTGAGTTCCTCATGATCGATCAGCCAAGACACCGCACGGACAAAATCACGATCATGAATCCATGAGACGAACTGCCGTCCATCACCGTGTTTGCCTCCCATCCCCAATCGAACCAGACGCAGTAGGTAGTCGAAGGGGCCACCGTGATCGGGCCCCATCACGATGGCCGAGCGAAGTAACACCTTGCGAGTCTGCGGCGTCACACATTCATTCGCGGCTTGCTCCCACGACTTCGCGACGTCGATGCTGAACCGCCAGGTGTCTGGGACGTTTGGTTCGTCACCACCAAGAATTCCCGTTGCCTCGTCATTCGGAGCGTCGAAGCGATGAGCGTAAATCGTCGCTGTGCTCGCTTGTAGCCAGACGCGCGGCGGCCGCGCCGCTTCAGCAATCGCTTGTCCCACTGCTCGCGTCGATTTCAGGCGAGACTCTTTGATCTCTCGCCGATTCCGCGCGCCATATCGGCAATTCACACTGCGACCGGCCAGATTGATGACGGCGTCCGCGTCTTCCAAGACGGCCACCCAACTCTTGAGTGATTCACCGTCCCATTCAACCACTCGGCACGGGGCGTCACGTCGCCTTCGGCTCAGGACGATGACTTCATGCCCATCGGCGATGAACGCTCGAGCCAACAGGGTCCCGATTTGTCCGCTGCCACCCGGAATGACGATCTTCACGGCTCTCTGCCTTTGGACGAAGTGGTGAGTTGCTAACCCAACCAGAACCGCCAAAGACCAGTCATCGTTAACTCGCTTCAATCAGTCGAGCTTCAAGTCGATCACTGTGTTTCCTGCGTTGACCTCGATTTTCAGCGGAGTGACTTCTTCGCGTCCATACTTTCGCAGAATCTCCGGCAAGTCTGGCGACGTTTTCGGTTGGTCCTCTGGCCCCATTCCCTCGGCCCCAGAAATCGGTCGCGTCACCCAAACCGTATGGGTTCCGACAATCGCACCTTTCTGTGTGGAGTCGAACGTCAACTCATATTCGCCGTTCGCATCAGTGGCAGCCCAACTCGGTCGGCCCGTTGCCGGCTTAAAGTTCAGCAACACGTCTGCAACGGGCTTGCCATTCCGCGTGACAGTGCCCTTCACAGGAACGACTTGAGGGCCGTCACTTCGACTGCATCCATTCATCGAAACCAACAGCAGCGAACTAAGCATGACCCTGAGACTGCGTGCGATATGCTGTTTCATTTGACCACGCAAAACAAGAACGAAATCGAAATCTTTTGACTGACCGACCTGAATCAGTACGAAACCGGCTCACGGCCAGCTCGACTGAACATGGCCTGGTATACGCGAAAATTAATATTGTTGGGAATGAAGACCGTATGGCCGTCGGCCATTGCGGTTTGAACGCCACCGTAATGCCAACCGTGCGCGGCACGAGCATTATTGATGTTGGAATTCGGAGGCGTCGGTGTTCCGCCCATCACAGGATGCACATATCCCTGCGAAACGTGATGGACGAAGAAAAAGTGATTTGTCCCACCTCCCTTGCTGACCCAACTGTGATTCCCATCGTGAGAGTACTCGAGCAACATGAACGTAGTGCTGGTGCCATCTCGAATGTCTCGAAACTTGACGCTGCTGAAGAGCCAACCAATGCCATCGTGCGGAGGATTTCCAGGATTGCGTTCGGGACAGCATTGCCCCTGGCTACTCGCGTTGAGCGCATAGTCCTTGTATTGGTTGGCTTCTCCGCGCACGACAGACGTTGACGGGCAGGCAAACAACGGGGGCATCTTGAGCGCCGCCGACGAATTGGGATTTGTGGCCGCTGTCCCGACCGCCGGTCCGCGATTGATCATCGCAACTCCGAAGTTGCCGTTGTTGTGCTCCATAATTGTCTGCGCGAATGCTGGAGTATTGAAATTGATCGTCTTTGCCAGGTTGCCCCCATCGACATACGGCAGAATGAGCGCCGCCCAACCAAAATGTCCCCATGGGCAACAGGCTCTTTGTGGGTCAGCCCACGGTGCTGCAAACTGACCATTGGCCCGCAACCCACCGCCAGTGCTTCCAGGCGGCAAGACCGTGAAACTGGCCTCGTAATTATGAAACGCCAATGCCAACTGGTGCAGGTTATTTCCACACTGCGCACGCCTGGCGGCCTCACGAGCCTGTTGCACTGCCGGCAAGAGCAGGGCAACCAAGATCGCGATAATGGCAATCACCACCAATAGCTCAATCAACGTGAACGCGCGACGTCTCGAAGTCATCAGACATCTCCCGCAAATCTCACGAAACCAAATCTGAAATGACTGTTTCGATTCGCATCACCTAGAAATGAACTTTGAATGATCGTGTGGCTGCGAATAACTATTAGCTTAGATGACCGGTAGCAAGAATTACAACGCCGAATAGTTCCTTTGCGGTTTCAGTTAATCAACTTGACGTCAACTGGTCGCTGTCTTTGATTTCACTTCCCGGAAACTATTGTTTCATGGGGCAAAGACAATTGATGTAGGCCTTCCGGTGGCGAGCCTTCATTCCAAGCGTTTGATAGAGTCCCGTAAACGCCGGACCAACCGGGGCCATAAGATGATTTGGGTTATCCGATCCGTCAGCCGGTCGGTTGCGATTTGATGATTAGTCGAAGCCGAAAGGAACATCATGAATCTTCGAAGACTCCTTTTTTTGTGGACGGTTGTCGGGCTTTTTCTCGCCGGTGAATTCCTCCGAGGAGAGGACGCGATCAAGCATTCGTTCTTTATTGCCGGTCCGACGTTTACCGGAATCATTGACGAGGATGGCCGCGAAGCGTGGGATTCCGGCAAGGCGGCGGCTCGCGATGGCTTCGTGCTGCCAAACGGAAATGTGCTGATCGCGTGGAGCGATGAGGTCCGAGAATTCACTCGTGAAAAACAAATCGTGTTTCGTTTCGCTCGTTCTCCCGAGGCCAAGGAGATCGGGACTGTCGAACGACTCGACAGCGGCCGCACGCTGATCACCGAACTGGGGCCGAAGCCGCGTCTGCTTGAGGTGGATGTCGCTGGAAAAATCACGCTCGAGTTTCCGCTCAAGCCGGAGACCGACAATGCTCACATGCAGACGCGAATGGCCCGCAAGTTGTCGAGCGGCAATTACCTCGTGCCGCACCTGCTGGCGTTCAAGGTCAAGGAGTATTCGCCGACCGGCGAGGTGCTGAAGGAGTTTCCGACTGACCTGGATTTCCTTGGCGGACGCGAAGCCAAGAACTGGCCCTTCACGGCGATCCGGCTGTCCAACGGGAACACCCTCGTGAATCTCACCAACGGCAACAAGACGGTTGAGATGGACGCGACAGGCAAGGTCGTCTGGCGAGTCGGCAACGAGGATTTTCCGAACGAGAAACCCTTTGCCGATCCCTGCGGCGGACAGCGACTCCCGAATGGCAACACGGTCATCGCCAGCTACGGTTCACGCAGCGACATCAAAGTCTTCGAGGTCACACCCGACAAGAAACTCGTCTGGACCTACACCGGCAAGCACAAAGCCCACGAGGTACAAATTCTCACGACGAACGGCAAGCCGATCGAAGGCAAGCCGATGAAGTGAAGGACGAATTCCGAATGACGAAGATCAAATCGTCTGACTGCGCACGACCGCTTGGCAATGACTTCGCGATCTGATCTGCATCATTCTTTGGTCATCGCGTATCTCGTCATTCGTCATTTCTTCAACTGCTTGTCGAAGTACGCGAACAGTGCGGCCTCGGCTTTCTCCGCGTCGGCTCCTTTGAAGCCGTGGCCGGCGCCTTCGAGGGTTAGCAATTCGGCTTCGACGGTCGCGGCTTTGAGCTTATCAATCAACCAGACCGCTTGTTCGTGAGCAACGTACTTGTCCTCGGTCCCGTGAATGCAGAGGGTCGGGGCGGAGTTGGGCGTGACCCAATACAGCGGGCTGCCCTGAATGTGCAGAGCCTTGTGAGTGCTCAGGTCGCCGCCGAACCAGAGTGGCAGAACCTCGTGAGCATCGACACTCTTGCCGTAGGACTTCGTGAAGTCGCTCGGTCCGTAGACGTTTACGACGCAGGTCACCGCGCTGGATTGATTCGCGTTGCCGCCGGATCCCTCGAACTGCGGCACGTTCGCGGTGACTCCCAAGAACTGGGCGAGATGACCGCCCGCCGAACCGCCGGTCACTCCAAGTTTGCTCGGATTGATTTTGTATTTCACCGCGTTCGCTCGCAGCCAACGGACGGCGGCCTTCGTGTCGTGAACCGCCGCCGGGAACTTGTGCTTCGGAGCCAGCCGATACGTCATCGTCGCCGCGACGTAACCACGCTCGGCCAGCTTCACGCAGAGCGCGTCGTAGGACTCACGCTTGCCCGCTCGGAACCCGCCGCCGTGAATGCACAGCACTGTCGGGAATGGACCATCGCCCGACTTCGGCCGAGCCAGATTGAGCTGCAGGTGAGTCTCTTCGGGATTCGTATATTCGATCCCTTCTTCCCACACGACCGATTCCGGCACAGGCGGTGCGGCCTCAAGCACGAAGGATGACGCAACGAAAATCAAACTGCTGAGCACGATCAACGACGACGTTTTCATGAGGCGAATCCATTTTCATTCGAAGGACGGCCGCCCTCGGCCATCCCTATGTTCTGGAAGCGTTGTCCAAACAGTAGATGGCCGAGGGCGGCCATGCTACACGTTCAACGAACTGGTGCGACCGTGTCCCATAACTCACGGAACTTTTGCGAAAAGAGTCTGACGGCGATTTCAGGAACTTCAATCTGCGGGTGCCACATCTTTTCCCACTCCAGGCTGTACCAGCCGGAGTAGCCATCGGCCAGAAGCTTTTGCAGACACTCACGAGCGGGAAACTCGCCACCGCCGAAGAGCGCATAGTCCGCGTGTTGATGACCAGTGTTCGTCGCGTGAGCCAATCGCGCCGCTTCAGCCATTTGAGCAGCCACATCAGCGGAGACTTCTTGTTGAAGTTCCGCGGGACGTGTCACCGAGTCCTTCCAATGCGTGTGCCGAGTCCACGGCATCAGCCGGTTCCAAGTGTCGGCAATCGGTTCGTCGTGAAATCGCCACGGGTGATGTGTGTCCCAGAGGACACCGACAGCGGGGCAAATGACGCGGCTCATCAGCGCTGCCATCTTGTCACTACGACAGAAGTCGCCATGCGTTTCAATCAAGATGTTGATTCCAACTGTCGCGGCGTATTCACCAAGCCGCTGCAAACCCGACGCGATCCATTCGAGTTGCGAGGCTTCGTCCCGTTCGGAAGTGAGCTTATCCCCGAAGACTCGCACGAAGGAGGCTCCAAATTCACGGGCCAGGTCACAGTACGCGCGACCTGCTGCGAGCTGCGCGGATCGCGTGGTGGAGTCGGTCTCTTCAAATCGGACGGATGACGACAAGCCACAGATTTGGAAACCCGCGTCAGAAAGTTGCCTCTTCCGTTCCGCCAGTTGCGGAGGGCGGAACTCCGGACGCTTGAGGAGATCGGTTTCACGCTCGATCAACCGAATCTCGACTCCGTCGTAGCCATATTCAACGCCGCGAGCGACAATTTCGTCAAAGCTCCAAACGGGACAGCTCAGAGTTGAAAATGCCAACAGTGGCTGGCCTCGATGGGAACTGCTTATAGACATGGTTGCTGGCCTTTCTGGCAATCGCTAGAAGTTCGCGCGTCGGGATGGAATGTCCAATTTCCAAATCCCAATGTCCAATGAAGGACCAAACTCCAAGCCCCATTTTCCAAAGTCTTTTTTGAATTTTGGACTTGGGATTTTCTCAATCAATGATTTCATCAAAGGGACTCTTGAAACCATGACCGCTCCGATTCGTGTTGCTGTGACGGGTGCCGCTGGCCAGATTGGGTACGCCATGATTTTCCGGATCGCGTCGGGCGAGGTCTTCGGACCAAACCAGCCGGTGATCCTGCATCTAGTCGAAGTGCCCCCCGTGCTCCCCGCACTGACCGGCGTCCACATGGAGCTCGATGACTGCGCGTTCCCGACGCTGGCCGGAGTCGTCAAGGCGGACAGTGATCATCTCGAAGACGGCTTCCGCGACTGCAACTTCGTCATCTGCGTCGGCAGCGTGCCGCGCAAGGATGGCATGGAACGCTCGGACTTGATCCGCATTAACGGCCCGATCTTCACGAAGACTGGCCAGGCCATTCAAAACGCCGCCGCGAAGGACGTACGAGTCCTCGTCGTCGGCAACCCCTGCAATACGAACTGCCTGATCGCGATGCGAAATGCTCCGAACGTCCCACGCGATCGCTGGTATGCGATGACGATGCTCGACCAGAACCGAGCTCAAAGTCAGTTGGCTCAGAAGGCCGGCGTACCCGTCGGACAGATCAGCGGCTGCAACATCTGGGGCAATCACTCGGCCACGCAGTTTCCGGACTTCTATCACGCTCGCATCAATGGCCAGCAAGCGACAAAAGTCATCACGGACGAGAACTGGCTGAAGACAACGTTCATCGACACCGTGCAAAAGCGCGGAGCCGCCGTGATCAAAGCTCGCGGAGCCTCTTCCGCCGCCTCTGCCGCCAATGCCGCGATCGATACCGTGAAGTGCATTGTGCGTCCCACCGAAGCCGGCGACAGTTTCTCCGCCGCCGTGTGCAGCAAAGGTGACTACGGGATAGAGTCTGACCTGATCGTCGGCTTCCCACTCACAAGTAACGGCACCTCCTGGAAGATCATCCCTGGCCAGGAGCACAACGAATTCGCTCGCGAGAAGATCAACATTTCGATCAACGAGTTAAAAACTGAAAGAGACGTGGTTCGCGATCTCTTGCCCTCCTAAATGAGTAATTGCTCACAGAACTGTCGCTGGTTTCCGACCCTTGACCCACAAAGTGACGCCATGACCCGATTCTGTATGTGTTTGTTGTTGCTCGCCGTCGGATGTTCGCAAACTGAGTCAATGCCATCGAATGGGTCGACTGATTTGGGAGACTCAGCTTCGGCGATCACCGCCGCTTCGAAAGACGCGAATCGAGACGCTCCACCCGCTCTGACAGTCGGATCACCGGCTCCCCCATTGAAAGTCGACCGTTTTCTCAAAGGCGAGCCAGTGACGGCGTTCGAGCCTGGGAAAGTTTACGTCGTCGAGTTTTGGGCAACATGGTGCGGGCCGTGTATCCAGGCAATGCCGCATGTTTCGGAACTGCAATCAAAATACCCACAGGTGACGTTCATCGGTGTGAATGTCTTGGAAGATGACGATTCGGCTGCCGAACAATTCCTTAAAGCCAGGGGCCAAGATCTGGAATACCGATTTGCTCGCGACGACGTTCCCGAGGGAAGCAGTTCCCGCGATGGTGCGATGGCCAAGACCTGGTTGGAAGCGGCCGAAGTGAATGGCATTCCGACTGCGATGGTGGTTGATGCACACGGGCGGATTGCGAACATCACACATCCGATGTCACTGGAGGAATGTCTGCCGCAGATCATCAGCGGGGAATGGGATCAGGCCGCAGCGGCTAAGCAGCATCTTCTCAGCGTATTGCCGGACCGGAAGAGCCGTGAATTCAATGAGCGGATGGAAGCAGCACTCGCGCCCGGACCGTCTGATAAGACCCAGCAAGAATTGGATCGAATTGCGGAAGATTTTCCCGAGCAGGCGGGCGTGATCGGTCTCGTCAAATTTCGAGTGCTCTCCTTGGATGGCACTAAGACCAAGCAAGCCTTGGCTGCTGGCCATCAGCTCTTAAAGGGGGACCAAGGCAGTAATCCCGAATTGCTCAATGCCATGGCGTGGGAGATTGTCGGACCGGAACGACCGAAGCCGCCGGCTGATGAATTGAAATCGTTCGCGTTGGAAGTGGCTCGGAAGGCCGATGACTTGGTCAATAACAAACACCCCATGGTGGCGGATACCCTTGCTCGCGCCCTCTTTGTGAATGGCGATACTCAAGCCGCAGTGACGACACAACGCCGCGCGATCGCAATCGCCAAAACCAATCCGCGGGCGACGGGGCTGGTCGAAGAGTTGCAGAAGCGTTTGGACGAGTATGAAGCGGCTGGTTCGGTCGACAAACAAAAATGAATTTGTTTGCCGCTCGAAGCTATTTCTTCAGACTGACGATCCACTCTCGGAACAGTTCGACCGCCTCTTGATCGACGATTGATGTTCCCAACTGCGGCATCTGGCCGGTGCCGGGACCGCGACGATTGATCCGGGCGAGCAGCGTCGAGCGTTCGGGATGACCCGGAGCGATGATCCGCGGGTCGGCTAGACCAAATTTGTGGTGCAGCGGCGGTTCGTCGATCAACTTTGCATTGGCTCGTGGCGTGAAGAACTCCAGCTGTATTTGAGCGTTGCCTCCCCCAGCTTCAACGTGACAGATCGCGCAATTCGCGTGCAGATACGAACGAGCTCGCGCGGCAAGGTCTGCTTTGCGATCGTACGGATCGACCAGCTTTGGAAACGATTCGGGCGACATCGCCAGCATCTCAGTCTTCGGAGAACCGCGCTGATCGCGGCTATCCGTGCGCTGCTTGACCGCTGCATCAAGTTTCTTTTCATCGAGTCCCGTTTCCTGCAATTCACGACGGATCGCTGCCGCATGTTCACCATGCCACGATCCGAGCTTCACGAGACCGAGATGCTCGAAAACTCGAAGCTGTTGATCGATGACTCCGCCGTAGTCGTGCTCACGATTCATCTGCAACGTACTCAGGCCAAGCACGAAATTGGCGGCGCGGCTGTGACAGACCATGCACTCGGTACGACTGGGGTATCGCCAGGTCTGCTTGCGGACGCCATCCTTCGCCTGCGGATCGCGGATGGTGAACTCGCGGTCCTTGCCACCATTCTCAACGAGCACACCGTCGGTCTGCTCGTCATTCCATTCGTAGCTGTAGCCAAACCATTCCCCCTGTTGCTTCACGAGAAATCGCGTCTCGATCCAACGGCGTGTTTCCGGCTTGCCAGCTTCGCCGTCGAGTGCGAACGACTTCACGAGCACCGTGTTTTCAGGAACATTCCAGCCGCGATTGACGGTCATGTCGATCGGTGGCTCTTTGCGATCCGAGTCATGCGGAATCGCCAGCCAGCGAGCCTTGTGAGCCCCATCCGACCAAAGCGCTGCGTTGACCGAGTATGGAATCACTCCCGGCGACATCGTGTGTGTCTTCACCGACGCGAACAGCCCGGACTCGCTGAGGCGACGCGGGAACTTCGGAGCATCGACCGACGGCGGCGGGTTCGGTTCGAGGTAATACATGTTGCCCTGATCATCGCTCTGCTGGTCAAGCACCAGTAACTCGCCATGTGAGTCCAGACAGAAGTGCGTGATGCGAAACGCAGTGTCGACCAGTTCGCGATGATATGTCACCTGCTTGCCATCGTGCTTTGCTCCCCAGATCTTTCCAGTCGAATGATCGCCGTAGATGTACGCGCCGCGCAACTCCGGCAGCTTCTCACCGTGATAGACCACGCCGCCGGTCAGAGAGCGAGATTCGCTGTGCGAGTGCTCCAGCGTCGGCTTTACGAACGGTGTCGGTCCGCGTTTCCGCTCGGCATAAAAAACGTGCGAGCCTTCCATGACGCTCCAGCCGTAGTTGGCTCCGCGCTCGACCCGGTAAACCTGCTCCCACAAATCCTGCCCGTTGTTGCCGACCCAGATGTCGCCCGTCTTCCGGTCGCAGGTGATCCGCCATGGATTTCGAAATCCGTAAGCCCACGTCTCTGGTCGAGCCCCCTTCAGTCCAACGAACGGATTATCCTTGGGCACCGAGTAAGTCTTGCCGGGATCGGGGTGATCGATGTCGATCCGCAACAGTTTCGACAACAGGTGGTCCATCCCCTGCCCGGTCTCGATCAAATCGGAGTCGGAGGTGCCATCGCCAGTCGTAACGTAAAACAATCCGTCGTTGCCAAAGACGCAGTCCGCCCCGCTGTGTCCGTCCGATTCCCATTCCAAAATAATGTGGGCTGACTTTGGATCAAATTCAAACGTCTTCGGGTCCATGCGGTAACGAGTGATCCGTACCGACTTTTCCTTGAATTGCTTGAACCGCTCCGCCGATTCCGGCACGAAACCAGTCGACGCGAGGCCCGTCGACCCGATGAAGAGAAATCCGTTTTCGGAAAACTTCGGATGAAACGTCGCGTTGTAGATGATGGTCTCTGCGGGAAACTCGAGCAGCGTGTCGTACGACTCAACATCGGGATTGTCTTTGAAGCGAATCAGCGACGTTTTCTTCTGCAGGCCAGCCAGCATCCAATCGCTGCCGGGGACGTGCGAACCAAAGACCGGTAAATTGAGCTTCAGTTTCGGAAATGCTTTGCGAGTGCGAAACGGGCTGGGTGGTTCCGGTGAGCCGACGACTTTTGATGTCGTCAAGGGTTCGAGCTTATCGATACCGAACGGCCGCTTCGCTTCGGACTTGTCTGGTCCGATGAATTTGAGTTCCGAGTAATCCTCCCAGCGATGGAAGTCCGCGTTGGGCTTGGAAGCTTTGGGCGAGATCCACGACAGGTCCGGCGTCTCCCATTCGATCGAATAGTCGTAACGGCAAAGCACGAATTTCCAAACTTCGTCGATGGCCGGCCGCCCCCCGGTTTTGATGAAGTCGCGCCACGGGATCTTCCCTTCGACCGACCAGCCTTTGTCGCCGTCGGTCCAGTTGTTGAGCGTACCGTCGAGCACAACCTTCGTTTCAAGGTGAAACTCGTCGGCTCGTCGGAAACGAGCGACGTGGCCGCGTCGCGGAAGGAACATGTCGAAAACTGTGTTCTTCGCGTTTACCTGAAACTCGTAGTAGCCCGGTTTGTCATTCGCGGGCTTGAAGAACAACTCAAAGACATCGTTGTCCCAAGTGTCGCCGTCGTGCTCAGTGACATCGGCGTAGAGATCGGTGTCGACCATCTCGCTGAAGAAGTACAGGTTGTCGCGATCCCACAGAAGCCGAGCCTTTGTCGCCGTTTTTGACGGACGAGCATCCTTGCCAAGCCAGGGCAGCGAAAACTGATCGATGACCTCGGCCGTCAACCAGGCTTTTTCGTCGGCCCTGCCGTCGATCGTGAGGGGCAACTCGGTGAACCGACATTCGTGCGGCTTCGATTCCTCCTTGGGCTTCGCCTCGGCTCCGAACGTGATGCCACTCACCGGCAATGAAAGCAGAATCACCCAGAGACGCAGAGAAACAGAGAAAGACGGGACAAACCGTAATCGGGTAACAACACTTGGCGACTGACTCTGCATTTCGAAAATTCCTCGTTAAATGAATCTCATCAATTCGCGGGCTTGCTCTGCGCCGATGCCCCGCTGCGTGAAAGACTTTCTTCCGATCGCCTGACCATCGATGAAAACTGTTCGCCACGTTCGATGTAATTCTGAAACCAGTCGTAGCTCGCGCAGCCGGGAGACAGCAGCACGATGTCGCCCGGAACAGACTCTTGCAAGCTCCACGCAACCGCCGGTTCCAATGACTCGAAACAGCGACAGTTCGGGCCGACGACATTCGCCCCGAGAGCCGCAGCCTCGATGAGCTGGCCGAGTTGCGGGCCGGTCTGTCCGAGCAATGCCACCGCACGGCAGCGGCTGACGGCGGCAGATGCGATTGCCGACAAGTCGATCTGTTTGTCGTAGCCGCCCGCCAACAGCACGATTGGCTCGTCGAATGACTGGAGGGCCAGAACGGTCGCTTCCGGCGTTGTACTTTTCGAGTCGTTGAAACAGCGGCGACCATCGACATTCGCCGCGAATTCCAATCGATGAGGCAGGCCACGAAATGACGAGACCGCTTGCTCGATCGCGGCGACCGACGCACCGGCAGCCAACGTGGCGGCAATCGCGGCCTGAGCATTCTGCCAATTGTGTGGTCCGGGAATATGCAACCATTTGTCGAGTGGCAAGCGCTGCTCACCACCCAAGTCGATCGGTAATCGCGTCACAACCTCCGAGCCTTCGCCGAAGACGCCAAGACGATGATCATCCACGGGACCAAATCGCAGCCGAGTCGCGGCTGTTGGCCAGCATTCAAATTCAGACTGCGCATTGAGGACCGCAAACTGTTCAGCGGATTGCCAACGCAAGAGATTCTGCTTGGCCATTCGGTACGACTCAATCGAGCCGTGTCGATCCAGGTGGTTTGGGGAGAAGTTCGTGACGACCGCGATCTCTGGCCGAGGCTGCAACGGTGCCAAGTCTTCCAGCTGAAAGCTGCTGAGTTCGAGGACGACCCAGTCCTCCGGCTGAATTTGCTGGACTTCAGGGAGCAGGCTGATGCCAATGTTGCCTCCGAGCCAGCAAGCACCGGAGCCCGATCCCTTGCGAATCGATCGATTCCGCAGTGGGCCGGAATCATCCAGGCCACTTGGGCCGGAGCGACACGCGCAGAGGATCGCATGTGTCAGAGCCGTGGTCGTGGACTTGCCGTTGCTGCCGGTGACGGCAAGAACACGTCCGCGATTCCGTTCCCAGAAGAGATTCATCTCACTCGTGAGCGGAACACCGTTGTCGCGGGCAACCGCGAGAAACGGACTCTCCTTCGGCACGGCGGGACTGACAACGACGAGGTCAGTCTTGCGAAAATCCTCATCGTCGTGCCGGCCGAGACGCAACGTGACCGGCCACGAGGAATCCAACTTCTCCAGCGAAAACAGTAACTCGGTCTCGGAACGGAGATCGGTGACAATGACGTTCGCACCCGCTTCTACCAGGAAGCGGACAGCCCCAACTCCACCGCCGAACCCCCCCAGTCCCATGACCGTGACCGTTCGGTTGCGGAACTCAAAGTCGGTAAGAGACGACCGCATCAGCATTCAATCTTCGTCACGAACATCCAATTTCGATTTAACGGTTGTACGCAGTCTGCCGATAATCAGGAATAGTTCCAGTGTCCGTTAGACGTGCGCCGTGATCAATCACCGCGGGAATTTGCACAATCAGCGATGAGTGCTGGTCACGAGAGCTCGCAAGGAGGCGGGGAAATCATGAATTTGGGGCGAAAGTCAAATTCGATTATTGCTGGTTTGGCCTGTTTGGGCCTGTTCATGCAGACGACTCCTTCCTTTGCCGGACCGCCTGCGCAAGCAGAGTCGACCTCGGCGAATGTGAAGTTGGATGAAACACCCGCCTCGTCGACGGACAAGCCAACTCCGAAGAAGGCCGTCCAGCCAGTCGCGATCGACGTGGCGATGGCTAAGGACGGGACGATTTCAGGGCGAGTGTTGGACTCCGGTCATAATGGCCTGGCGAAATCGGAAGTCTCCATCCGCCAAGGCAGGATGGAAATCGCAAAGACCGTCACTGACGACGAAGGCCGTTTCAAGCTCGTGAACTTGAAAGGCGGCATGTACGTCGTCTCGGCGAATAGCGGCTTCGGCTTGTTCCGCTTTTGGACCGCGAAGTCTGCTCCTCCGAAGTCTCATGACCAAGTGCTGTTGATGTCAAACTCCGTTGTCGTACGCGCTCAAAATGATAACAACAACGGCGACGTGCTCTTCGATGAAAATGGGCAGCCTTATGCCAAAATCCACATCGTTGATGAGGGCATGATCGCGACGACACCTGGTGCCGGAGCAACCGGGCCAATGGTTGGAGCCAATCTCGGATCGCTTGATATCTTCACTGTCGCCTTGCTGGGAACCGCAGCCGCTGGACTTGCCGTCGGTATTGTTGCTCTGAAAAACGACAATTCGGCCAGTCCGTAATTCCTGACGACGATTTTCGACATCGACAAAAACCAAAGACCACCGATTCCTCGGTGGTCTTTGGCATTCTCGATTCGACAATTCGTCCCCAAGCCTGCTGTTATCGCCAAAAAAGATCGCTTGAACCTACGGCCTTGTTTCTGGCTTGGGAGGCATCTTCGGCGCGACTGGTGGCTCCTTCGGAATCGGCTGCACGACTCGGAATCGCAGATTATTTTGATAGAGAGGCACTTCATTCAGCGGCACCCACAAATCACGGTATCGAGTCGATTGGACATATGATTCACGGGGGCAAACGCATTGCGAAGAAATTGTTCGCCCCTGATCCGCTGACTGCGAATATCGTGCTGGCATCTTGCCGCCACGGACGACAGGCAGTTGCCGTCAGCCATGTTGCGGAGAATACACAGACACGTACTCCGCACCGTCCAGTTGGCCATACTACTGAACTGGGAATTGTCCGCTGTTCCAATCCTGCGCGGAAATTGCCCCAATGTCCCTACCCCAGCAAATCAAACTCAGACAAACAAGCTGTGCGAAACGACGAATGAGCACGTTGTACTCTCCGTGTTGTGTCGAGAATCCGAAGCGACGAAGGAAGGACTTCTGTCGCGAGTCGCGCTAAGTTACGACAACAAAATTGTGGAATCATGGACAGGGGTGATGATTTTCCAATTCTTGTCGCTGGCTGGACGCATTTCACGACGATGATGGTCGGACGGATCGTCGCCCCGCAATAGGCGATCGAATTCATCGCATATGTGCGACCAAAAAATGCCAACACCATGGATTCCGGATCACGTTCGCGTGAGTACCGTTTTTGGCGCGTCGTAGGTTCTGCCCGTCGAGCTGTTCTTGTCCTCGACCTTGTCGCAGGCCAACTGATACAGGCGGCGACCAGCTTCGGTCGAATATTCGGAAGTGATACAGGCTTGACACAGCGAATCCGGCGCCAGGCCGATGCTCCGAGAAATCGCACTGATCGGCAAATATCGCAACGAATCAGCTCCAATCGCGCGGGCCATGTTGGCTTCAATTTCGGGAGTCAATTCGGCGTCGGCCATGAACCGAGTCGCAAACAGTTCTTTCACGGTGCTCATGTCGATGCCGTAAAAACACGGAGCAATAATCGGCGGGCAGGCGACGCGGACATGCACTTCCTTGGCGCGGCCGCGCTCGCGAATCTGTGATACCAACGCTTTCATCGTCGTCGAGCGAACGATGGTGTCCTCAACCAGCAGGACTTTCTTGCCCTCCAGAACTTCGGACAGGGGCGTGTATTTCGCGCGGACTTTGTCAGCGCGATTGGCCCCTTCGATGAACGTGCGGCCCACGTATCGATTGCGAATCAGTCCCTCCAAGCTGGGGACGTTCAGTTGATAGGCCATGCTGTCGGCCGCCGCCTTCGCTGTGTCCGGCACCGGAACGACGATCGTGTCGTGATCCATTTTCAGTGGCTCTTGCAGAGCCAGTTCTTCGCCGAGCCGTTTGCGAGTCAGATACACACTGCGGTCGTCCAGGTTGCTGCAGACGTTGGCGAAGTAGATCCACTCGAAGAAGCAGTGGGCTCGCTTCGGACTTTCGGCAAACCGGCGTTCAAATTCGATCTTGCCGTCTTGGATGGTGATCGCGGTGCCGGGAGGCAGACTGCGAATCTGCGAGTCTCGGAACCCCATGTTCGACAACGCGACACTTTCGCTGGCGGCGGCAAACAGCGAACCGTCAATGGCGTAGCACAGTGGCCGAATTCCGAGCGGATCGCGAGCGATGAACATGTCCCCCAAAGCGTTCACAAAGACGATGTTGTAAGCTCCATCCAATCGCCGCGCGAGATTCGACAGCAACTCCAGCAGATCCGGACGTCCCTTCGATTCTCGCTGCTTCAGCTCCTGGCAAATCAAGTGCATCAGGATTTCGGTGTCGGTCTCACGAGCCAGATGAAAATCCGGATTCTGGAGACACTCCTCACGTAACTCCAGGTAGTTGGCTAATTGACCATTGAAGGCGAAGCTGAACCACTTTGACTTCTCGATGTGATGCCGCTCGAACGGCTGAGCATAGCTGCGGTCATCCTTGCCGCAGGTCGCGTAACGAACGTGCCCAATCGCTGCCGAGCCTGCGTACTCGGACATCAGCGACTCGAAATCTTCTCGCTTGTTGAGTTCGAACACCTCAGCCACAGTGCCGACATCTTTGTGAGTGTCGATGAGCTGGTTGCGGTCGTAACTGAAGGTCGTCATCCCGGCCGCCAACTGACCACGATTCTGAATGTCCAGCAGCAACCGCGGGATCAGCCGCGACGTCTGTTCCGCCCCCTCTTTGGGGAGCAAATCACTGCGGCCCCGATCCGGAAGATGATAAACCGCCGCGATGCCACACTCGTGATGCAGTTCCGCCATGAATCGTCCCGCCGTGAATTGGTGAAGAGCAAACGCGACGGCATGATAGCGGTCAGTTTGAGACGAAACCAACCACTCGGAAGCCCACAAAATCGACCGTTTCTACAGCCTCTCCGATAGATTTCTCGGCCTCTGTCGAAGATCGAATGATGGAAGTCAGCGCCCCAAACTCTTTCAGCAAAGACTCGCATCTTCTACACATTGCCTTCAGATCAATCTCCTCGCAACGGACTGACGACCTGCAATGGGACAAGCCTCGCCAACCACGCGTACCGCCGTCATTGGAGCGGCCAGAACGATTGTGGTGAAAGTCGGCACTAACGTGCTTTCGAAGGCCGACGACACACTCGACCTCGACCGGATCGAATCGCTGTGCGATCAAGTGCTGCGGATTCTGGACTCCGGCCGCAAGGTGGTGATGGTCAGCAGCGGTGCGATTGGTGCCGGAATGGGATTGCTCGGGCTGAAACAACGGCCGAAAGACTTGCCGCACTTGCAGGCCGCAGCCGCTGTCGGGCAAGCACATCTGATACGGCTCTACAATGACTGTTTGCAACGTCGAGGCTACTCCGCCGCGCAACTGCTGCTGACCGCAAACGACTTCAAGAATCGAACGCGCTATCTTAATGTGCGGAACACGCTCAACACGCTGTTCGAATACTGCGTCGTGCCGATCATCAACGAGAATGACACTGTCAGCATCGCCGAGATCAAATTCGGCGACAACGATCAGCTGGCTGCGATGGTCACCGGCCTGATGGACGCGCCGCTGCTGGTGATCCTGAGCGTCGTCGCCGGTTTGTACGACGGCGATCCCGCGAAGTCCGGCAGCAAACTGATTCCGTTGGTCGCCTCATGGGACGATGCCCTGCGGACGCTGGCGGTCGAATCGAAGAGCACACGCGGAACTGGCGGGATGCAATCGAAACTCGAAGCGGTTCGCATCGCAACCGCCGTCGGTGAAGACGTCATCATCGCGGACGGCACGCAGCCGAAGGTGCTCGACGCGATCCTCTCCGGCAAGGACATCGGCACGCTGTTCCTTGGCAAACATAAAGCGGTCCCCGCCTGGAAGCGCTGGATCGGCTTCACGGTCAGACCGAAAGGCCGGTTCCGCCTCGACGCCGGAGCACGCCGCGCAGTCGAGCACCAAGGCAAGTCGTTGCTTGCCGCCGGCATCAAATCGGTGACTGGTGAATTCGCTCGCGGCGAAGTCGTCGCGCTGGAAGACGAACACGGTGAAGAATTCGCTCGCGGTTTGTCGAACTTCGACTCGCGTGAAACTCGTCTCGTCGCCGGCAAAAAGACCGCCGAGATTGCCAAGGTGCTCGGTGATGTCCCGTATGCCGAGGTCATCCATCGAGACAATTTGGTGGTGACGGTGTGATCGACAGCGTGTGAAACATTCGTCGGCCGATGACCGGCCGCAAACCATTACGCAATCCATCGCACGACACTTCGCAGAAGGCATTTACGTGTTCATCGAAGCGAAGGTGCGCCATGCTGCTGAGGGTACACTATTCGGCGTCGACTTCGAGTGGCTCTGTCAGTGGCTCTTGGAAAACGGTCCGCGATATCGAAGTCAGATCGACAGACTTTGGCGGTGGAAGGATTCGCCGGAGCGGTGGGGCACTGACGCGGGAAGCGACGTTGGTCCGCACCGCCAGCGGCTTGTGTGATGTCCTACGTCTGACCCGGCGTCAGCAAAACCTTTATCGGGTTGCCGGGATCGTCACCTTTCATTCAGACAGTCTAATCCGCGAACAGTGGTCTGTACTTTTTCGACGAGTACAGTCGGAAGTGGACGTCGCGGAGATACTCGTAGGGGCCGTCTTGGCGGATGCTGTCCACGAGCGAGGCGATCTGCAATTGCGAGCGGTACGCTTCGATGCTTCGCAGCTTGTGTTGAAAGACATCGTCATTGCCGCGAACTTCCAAATTTGGGGCGTCGGCGAAGTCGCAGTAGATCGCCAGCTCGAACAGTTGCGGAACGGCCAGCGGCGCGCCGAGTTCCGGCCAGATGTCGCCCGACGCATGGAATAGGCTGATCAGCAATTCGTTGTGCGTGATTTGATGATCGGGATGCAAATCAGTCGGGGTCGGGACGAACACGCACGTGGGACGGAACTCGCGCAGGTAATAGGTGAAACAGTTCTGTAAACCGACGTAGCCTTCAATCGCGGACTCCAGGTTGCGTGCCGCACGGCGGCCGATGTACGACGTCAGCCCGCCATCGGGATAGTTGATGTAAGTCACATGATCGCGGGCGATGCCGAGCATCTCGAAAGACTCGTACGTCTCTTGACGACGGATCTTGACGATCGAATCTCGATGTTCGGCTCGGCAATAACCCAGGCAGCCGTCGGTCACGATCAATACTTGCACATCGACACCCGCATGCCGAGCGGCTTGCATCGTCAAGCCCGCTCCGATGCACAGGTCGTCGTCGTGCGGCGAAACAAACAGCCAGGTTGCTCCCGGCACGCTACCTTCGATGACTTCAGACAGCTTGTCGGTTCGTCGCTTGTGCCCATTCTCCAGTCGAGTGAACTGGAAGGGAGCCGCCTCACGGGCTAACAGAGCCAAATCGGCAGGTGTGGCAGAGGTGAACGTGGTCGGGGGCATTTCAATTCCGATCCTGAGCATTGTCAAAGCACAAGACAACATCGGCCATCAATCTATCGCTCGCCCTTAGGAGTTCAATTGTTTGACGTCATCGAATGCAGACTTTGCCCGCATTGAGCGTTCGCTTGACTAGTCCACACCTTCGGTAAAGCAAACGTGAGCCGCAAAGTCGGAAAGGTTTGTCAGAGACGACCGACCCAGCTCAGGAGCTGGCGCAAGAACTTCGCGTAGTCACTACCGATTTCAACGGCATTCGCCTGTGGAGCTTGGGCGGCAACTCGCGGCAAACCCCAATCGACCAGCGGGCCGACCCAATGAGGCGCGACATCCGTCGCCAATGCTGCCGTGCGTCCGCTTCCGAAGTCGCCCACTACCAACAGCGGATACTGGTCGAGCGGCGTAAACGCGAACTCTTGCCCGGCACACTGAACGGTGAACCGTTGTGCTTCCAACAATACGTTCGCGGCCGGCTTCGACACGAGTCGATTGAAGCCTCCGATCGCGGGGGGCCGAACATCCCACGGTAACTCATCGACCGCTGGATGCTTGGCCGTGCAGCGGACGAGCACTGGTTGATCGCAATTCATGCGATCGTCAATCGATTCGATGAGCACCGGAAGCACGCTTCCGACAAGCGTGCCATCCCAATCACCACCGAGTCCGTGAAAAGATTCCCAACCGCCGATCATGATCAAGCCAGCGCCGTCAGAGATTCGCTCGACCAGCTTTCGTTGCGTCTCTGCATTCATGCGTGATGCCGGATAATCGCTGATGATGATCAACTCTCGCGACGAGTCGAACATCGCTACCGAAGCAGACTCATGACTCGGTACGTAATCAAAGGCCCAGCCCCAGCTGTGCATCAATCCGGCCAAGTACGCCGCCGCATCGCGCAGATGAGTATCGCCGAGGTACAAAATCGAATTCGCCATGAGTACGAGTCCTTCATGAGGCTGGCTTGATTTTTGAAGTGGTAGTCTCTGGAGTAGGCACGTTACGTCAATCAACCAGTGAGTACATTCTCGGTAAAGGACTTTCATGCTTTTTGGCAACGCTCTCATCGGTCAGTCAGGCGGACCGACGTCCGTTATCAATGCATCCTTGGCTGGCGTCGTCGAAACGGCGTTCAAGAGCAAAGGCATTCGCCGCGTGTTCGGCATGAGATTCGGCATCGAGGGGGTGCTCGGCAATGTGCTGCTCGATCTGGGGGCTGAGCCGGCCGAAACTTGGAAAGGAATGCTGACCACCCCCAGCAGTGCACTGGGATCGAGCCGGTTGAAACTCAAGGACGAACATTTCTCACCGGTGTTGAAGTGCTTCAAGAAGTACGACATCCGTTATCTGTTCATGATCGGCGGCAATGACACGATGGACACGATTCATCGCGTCGTGGAATACGCCGGCAGTCACGGCCACGAGATGCGTGGCGTCGGCGTGTCGAAGACCGTCGACAACGACCTGTTCGGGACTGACCACACGCCCGGCTATCCGAGTGCCGCTCGGTTCGTCGCCCTGAGCATTCAGCAAGCAGGTCTTCTCGCGCGAGACATGCAGCGGGTCGATCAGTTCGTGATCTTTCAAACAGTCGGCCGCAGTGCTGGCTGGCTGCCGGCGGCCGCCGCACTCGCCAAATCGAAAGCCGAAGATCCGCCGCACATCCTGCTGCTGCCAGAGCGGCCATTTGATCGGAACAAGTTTCTTGCGGCAGTTGCGAAGGCCCACAAGAAGTTCGGCTTCGTGTCGATCGTCTGCGGCGAAGGGATCACCAATGCGGACGGTTCGCCAGTCAGTGCCTCGCAGACGCGCGACAAATTTAACAACGTCGAGTTCGGTGCGATGGGGGGCACGAGCGCGGCGATGCAACTGCATCGGCTCATCACCCAGGAGTTCGGTTGGCGAGGGGAGTTCCAAGTGACCGAGTCCCTGCAAATGTGCGCGGCCGATCGAGTCGTTCCGCTCGACATCAACGAGGCCTACGGCTGCGGCAAGCAGGCGGTGAAGCTCGCCGAGAAGGGAAAGAGCGGCGTGATGGTCACAATCACTCGCGAGTCGAAACCGGGGCAACCCTACCGCTCTGGCTTTGCCACGATCTCGCTTTCTGAGGTGGCCAATCACGAGCGTCCGCTGCCT
The DNA here is from genome assembly GCA_016872645.1 of Planctomycetota bacterium. Taxonomy (GTDB): domain Bacteria; phylum Planctomycetota; class Planctomycetia; order Planctomycetales; family Planctomycetaceae; genus SXKJ01. Next base: position 20,982 of record VGZH01000092.1, read on the forward strand.
GACAACTTCATCTCCGCCGACGGAATGTTCGTGACAAAAGCGTTCCTCGACTACGCCCGGCCGCTGGTCGGTGAACTGCCACGAATCACAAATCTTCAACAAGTCAAAGCCAAACCGTAAAGCACGCAAACCATGAACACGACTGACACTCGTTACCGATCATTCGCTCTCGTCCGCGACATGCTCGAAACGCCAGAGATCATCGCAAGATTCAATCCGAATCAAGCGACTGACGTGGCGGCCGAGATCGCCAGCGTCGGCCGGTTGCTGCTGACGGGCGAAGGTTCTAGCCGCATCTTTCCGGCGAAAAACGCCATCGCTCACGCGAGACGCCACGGTTGGCCCCTCGAACTGCACACCGAAGCTGGCCGGCAGGCCACGGAATACAACCTCAAGAAATGGGCCATCTTCGCCTTGTCTAATTCGGGACGTACGGCCGAAGTCATTGAGCTGTATCACTCGCTTCGCGAACAGGGACATTTTGACCTCTTCAGCCTGACGGCGTTCGCCGATTCCAAACTTGGATCGCTGGCCAAGCGAGCCTTCGTGCTGTCGTGTGGTCCCGAAGGAGCGGTTGCGGCGACGAAGAGCGTCATCGAGCAAGCGTTGTTTCTTCGCACGCTTTTAGAGCACGTCGCAAAACGCCCGACACTCACGTCGCACCTCGCGACACTCGCCGATCAGTTTCGAGAGGCCCTCGCGACGCCCATTCCTGCGGAAGTAGTGGCTAAGCTCGCACAGGCTCGGACGATCTTCTGGGCCGGTCGCAATAATGGTGTCGCCGAAGAACTGACGCTGAAGACGAACGAGATCACTCGCAAACGATCGGACTTTCTCGAAGGAACATACGCTGTTCACGGCATCGAAGAGGTCATGGACCCCAGCGACGTCGTGATTTGGATCGATCCCTATGCTGGCTCGATGACCAAGTTCGAGGATGTGCTGGTGAAAGGGGTCAAGCTGACCGTGATCGCCGTCTCGTCACAGCCCACGCCGTTCCCGACGGTGAGGATTCCCGACGGAGGCGACTTGTCTGGCTTCGTTCAAATGGCCGCTGGCTGGAACCTGCTCGTCGAAACCGGTCTCGTCCTCGGCATCAACCTCGACAAGCCCGAACGCGCCCGCAAAGTCGGCAACGAATTCGTCGGGTGAGCAACTCACGTTTATGCCGAGCGGGTGGCACTGGTTTGAAATGAGTGCGCCCGTTAATTCAGATCGAGAGTCGCAGTCGATGTTGCTGCGATTACAAATCATCGACTAACGCCGTGTGATGCACGAATCACTGGATGGCAGACATAGTCTCGTTGAACGCTTTTTAAGGTTTGAATTACCCGACACCCTCTGAAACAGGTTGAGCTGCGCCACGTTCGCTCGGAGAAGTGTCTCAATGATTTCAGAAACTTCTTATTCACCGCCGGCAGACCTAACT
>VGZH01000093.1 GCA_016872645.1 Planctomycetota bacterium
CCGGCTGGATATGTTCATCCGCTGGCGGTGCAGGTGATGCGCGAGGCGGGGGTCGAGATTGCTCAGCAGTTCAGCAAACACATCCGCGAATTCTTGCCGCCGCAGGGAACTCCGCCGGACCTCATCATCAGTGTCTGTGGCAACGCCGAGAAGGAATGCCCGCTGTTCCCCGGCCCCGTCGAGCGTTGGCACTGGCCCTTCGACGATCCGTATCACGCCGCCGGCTCCGACGAACAACGGCTCGCCGAGTTCCGCCGCGTGCGCGATGAGATCAAAGCGAAGATCGAAAGCGGCCTCGTTTCCGTTAGGTAGCCGTCATCGCTCCGTTGGTCACTCGCGGCTCAGGGCTTCGTCCAAATTCAGCAGCACGTTTGCCAACACCGTCCAAGCTGCCAGTTCGGAGCGATTCACCTCCGACGGGACCGGACATTCGCCGACGGACAGCAACGCTTCCACGGCCGCGCGATCTTGCTGAAATCGAAGTCGCTCGGCCGACAGCAGTCGCAGCAGCGACTGCGTTTCGGAATCTGATGGCTCACGAGCGACCGCGCGGCGAAACGCGAGCGTGATCCCGTCGCGATCCGAAGCCAGCGTGGAAGCCAGCACTCGTTGCGCCAGCACGCGCGCGGCTTCGACAAACTGCGTGTCGTTGAGCAGCGCGAGCGCTTGTAGCGGCGTGTTCGTTCGCTGGCGGCGGAGCGTGCAGGTCTCACGCGTCGGTGCGTCGAGTTGCAGCATGCTCGGCGGAGGAACTTGGCGTTTCCAATAGGTGTAGAAGCCGCGCCGATACAACCCGTCGCCGGTCGAAAAGACGTACTCTTGAGTGCTCTTCGTGTCGTAGGTGATCGCCTTCCACAAATCGGCGGGCTGATACGGCTTGACGCTCGGCCCGCCAATCCGTTCGGCCAAGAGGCCACTGGCGAATAACGCGGTGTCGCGCAGCGTCTCCGCATCGAGCCGATACCGCGACGCGCGAGCGAGCAGTCGATTCTGCGGATCGACGCGGCGATGCTCGGCCGTGATCACTGACGATTGCCGATAAGTTGCCGAAGTGATGATGTTGCGGAGAAGCTGTTTGACTCCCCAGCGAGGAAGATTGGAATGACGGCCATCAGCCAGCGACTCACGGCTTTCGGCCGGGCCAGAGAACTCGCACGCCAGCCAATCGAGCAGATCGGGATGCGACGGCAACTCTCCTTGCACGCCGAAGTCCTCGGTCGTTGCGACCAAGCCGCGTCCGAAGAGTTGTCGCCAATGGCGATTCACCGCCACACGAGCCGTCAGCGGATGTCGCGGATCGACAAGCCACCTTGCAAACGTCAGCCGATTGGGGATCGCGTCTTTCGGTAACGCGAGCAGAAACGACGGAACTCCCGCTACGACCTTCTCGCGCGGCTGATCGTATTGACCTCGTTCGAGAATGAACGTGTCGCGCGGTTCGGCCTGATCCTGCATGACCATCACGCTGCCGAGAGTCGCCAGCAACGACGATTCCGCCTGAAGCTGTTTGATTTCGTCGTCGAGCGATTTCTTGGCGCTCGCTTCGGTCTCTTTGGGCAGCGCGATCAGCTTCGCCTGCAAGTCGCGAATCCGTTGCTGCAACTGTTCCTGCTGAGTCGTTTGCTCCGGCGTCGGCAACCGCAGTTCGGGGACAGCGTTCTTTTGCTTGCCGCCGTCGATCCCTTTCTCCGGCAGTTGATTAAAGTATGCGAAGAGCTGATAGAACTCGCGCTGCGTCAGCGGGTCGTACTTGTGGTCGTGACACTGAGCACATCCCGCCGTCAGTCCCATCCAGACGGCCGAAGTCGTGCGGACTCGGTCGGCGACGTATTCGACGCGATATTCCTCCGGAAAGACGCCGGTTTCCTCGGTAATCATGTGATTGCGATTGAACCCGGTCGCGATCCGCTGCTCGATGGTCGCGTTGGGAAGCAAGTCGCCGGCGAGTTGCTCGATCGTGAATTGATCAAACGGCATGTCGGCGTTGAAGGCGTTGATCACCCAATCGCGCCAGCGCCACATGAACCGCTCGTGGTCCGTGAAGTAGCCATGCGTGTCGGCATACCGCGCCTGATCAAGCCAGTCACGCGCCTGATGCTCGCCGTATCGCGGCGACGCGAGCAGCCGATCGATCACTTGCTCGAACGCATCCGGTTCGCGATCGGCGAGGAAGTCATTGACCTCCTCGATCGACGGCGGCAACCCGGTGAGGTCGAGTGTCACTCGCCGCAACAACGTGACACGATCTGCTTCCGGCGACGGTTGCAGCCCGGCCGGTTCGAGTCGGGCGACGATGAAGCGATCAATCGGGTTTCGAGCTTCGGATTTCGAGCTTCGAACTTCCGGCACCCCCGGCCTCGTCGGTGCGACGAACGCCCAATGTGTCTGATATTTCGCCCCCTCGACGATCCAGCGTCGAAGAGTCTCCTTCTGAGCGGTCGTCAGCGATTGTCCGGTCTCGCGCGGCGGCATGACGTCGTCATCGGCCGCGAAGACGCGCCGCACGAGTTCGCTCTCCTGCGGTTTGTTCGGAACGATCGGAACTCGCTTCGACATCACAGCGCGGGTCGCGTCGTCCCGCACATCCAGCCGCATATCCGCCTGCCGCTGCTTGGCATCCGGGCCATGACAACGAAAACAAAAGTCCGCCAGGATCGGCCGCACCTCACGAGCGAAATCGACCGGCGACGACTCCGCTCGTGCAAACATCGGGTGTGCAAACAAAATGCAGACGAAGCCAGCGATGCGCATGTGGCACTCATTTCGGGGGCGAGTTCAGACCAACAGCCGCCCAGCGTAGCCAACACAACGGGACGTGTCGCCGCTGGCATCGGCGGACGTCCCGTAGCCAACTTCGATCGACCGCTTCAACTGACCGAGCTGCTTGAGCGTCTTCATCACGATCACCGCCGGGACGAGGCCGCACATGCTGATGTGGTTCGATTGGCAGGTCTCGAACAGGAGGTCTTCGTTCAAATGGTCGAACTGCGCGAGGGCCAGCGAATCCAGTCGGCGGGTCTCTGCGTCGTTCGCGTGGTGGTTCATGTCACTCGAAATCAGCAGCAGCGGCGGATCGAGCAGGAAGTTTTCGAGGACCGCTGCCAGGCCGCGTGCAAAGTCTTCACAACGACTCAGTGATGCCCCGCTGACGCAAATGCCGACGACTTTTGTTTGCGGTGCAAGCCGATGAATGATGGGCAGTTCGACTTCAATGCCGTGCTCTTGCTGATGTGCCGCCGCGTCGAATTGCAAGCCGGGAACTGCGGCGACTAGCGAGCGAGCCAATTCCAGATCGCTTTCGAGTTGTCCGCCGGGGAATTGCCAGACGCGATTGGGAGCGACCGCCCAATCGAGACCATTTGGCGTGTGCTTCGGGCCGATGATGATGACTGTGCGCGGCAGTTCGATGCGCTTCAGCACATCGGCGGCCAACTTGCCGGAGTAGACCCAACCTGCGTGCGGGACCATCGCAGCGGAAACGGTCTGCCGCTCCGGCTCGCCGCTGCCCAGCATCCGATCCAGCTCACGTGCGACTTCCGCCGCATCGCCGGGATAAAAACGTCCTGCGACGGCCGCAGGTCGCACATCGCCACCACCGGCTGGTTTGGGAGTCATCTCGATCGTGAACCGGTCGCACGAACACAATGTTCGCAGGCTGAAGATCTGCGACCATTCGGGCGCGACGACTTGAGCAACTTGACCGGCATCGCGCACGAGTTGCTCGGCTGACGAACGACAATCGAAGACGAAGCCTTGCTTGTTCCGTTCGGTGATGAGCACGCCGCGCGTGCCCGAGTCGATGCCGCTCAAGTCCGGTTCAGCGATCGTGCCGTGCATCGCCGTGTCGTCGAGCGCGAGGATGTCCACACGCAACTTATCAAGCGGACGGTTGCGACCGGCGAGCGCCTTCGCCAGTGTTTCGCACTGCGTGAAGAGGGTTGTTTGCAGCGGGTATTTTTCTTTCGACGACATCCGTGCGACCGACAACCAAAAATCGGTCCCCGGCTGAGTGATCTTCACGGCAACACCATGCACATCGGTGTCGGGAACTCCGGGGCAGAAGTAGAGCGGCGTCATGCCTCGCAACAGCGAATCGACCGACTGCCGGGCGAAGTGAGTGAGCTGTTCAAACTCGGACGGGGTCAGCAACGGACGTGGCGGGACACTGACGCTCATCAGTCCGGCGCTCGACATCGGCCCGTGAATGACGTCTCCCTCGAAACGAAACAAAACTGTGTCGTCGGACTTCCACGCCGTCGGCGGCAAGCCGGCCTTCACGCAGACCTGATTCAAGAACTCTTCGCTGTCCCAGTCGTTGTCGGTGGCAACTCCGGGAAGCAACAACCCGCGCTGCTGGCCGCGAATGATCTGCAAGCCGTGTTTGCCGATCGTCACCGCTTGGATGCGATCGAGCCCTCGTTCGGTCACTTGCTCCGGCGCGAACAGCAGCCAGACGTCCAGATCAAGATGCGGTAGCTCACTGACGGAGACCTTGGGGAATCGCGGGTCATTCGTGGCCGTGCGATTCGCCGCCTCGCGCAAGCACTGATTGAGCTGCATTGCCTGCCCGAACGAGCCGCAGCACGAACGCAATCGTCGACGACGTTTCAAGCTGACGAACACACCGGACACGACATTTAACCTCATGCCACTGCGATCAAACGCAGACGTCTCTGGCGCACGCCCTTCGGCAGCAGCTCGGACAAGTTCGGCGGCAGTGGCGAACAAGATTTGCCGCTGTGTCGGCGAGAGGTTCGGCGCGGTCTTGGGAATTTGCACGGTAATGGTTCCTGGTGGAGCATTGCGCGGTTGGGCAGTTGATTGTGTGAGAGTGCGAGGGCGTGAGGGTGACGGAGAGTCTCCGCACTCCTCAGACTCTGACACTCGCATACTCGCTTGTTGCAGCGGTCGTTCCGGTAACACGAGCGGCTTGTCGCGATCCGGCGAATGGAATTGTCGCATATCGACCGGCTGGCGCTTGCGACCCCAGTTGCCGGGGCGAGTCGCGAAGACTCCGGCGATGTGTGTGCCGCAGTGACGGCAGCGATTCCGGTTGAGCGCGTACTCGCCGAGTTCGTACCAGTTCCGTTCGATCAGCGGCTTTTTGCAGTTCGGACAGAACGTACTCTGCCGAGCGACGTCATCAACATTGCCGACATAGACGTACTTCAGTCCCGCCTGCATCGCCACGTCGCGAGCGGCGATCAGCGTCTCATGCGGCGTGCGCGGGCGATCGAGCATTCGGAAGTCGGGATGAAACGCCGAGAAGTGCAGCGGCACTTCGTCGCCAACCGCGTCGAGCAACCAATCGCTCATCTGTTTGATCTCGTCGAGCGAGTCGTTCGCCTGTGGGATGACAAGATTCGTGATCTCGAACCAGACATCAGTCTCGTGCTTGAGCCATCGCAGCGTGTCGAGCACCGGCTGCAAGTGGGACAGCGTCGTGCGATAGTAGAACTCTTCGGTGAACGCTTTCAGATCGACGTTTGCCGCGTCCATGAATTGATAGAACGGCCCGCGCGCTTCGGGCGTAATGTATCCAGCCGTAACCGCGACCGACTTGATGCCGAGTTCCTTGCAAGCCAGCGCCGTGTCGATTGCGTACTCGGCCCAGATGACCGGGTCGTTGTAGGTGAAGGCCACGCTGGCGCAGCCCATCTCCAGCGCGGCGCGAGCAATTTCATCGGGCAACGCGCGTTGGCTGAGCCGTTCAGTCTCGCGCGATTTCGAGATGTCCCAGTTCTGACAGAACTTGCAGCCGAGATTGCAGCCGGCCGTCCCGAAGCTCAACACGCTGGTGCCGGGAAGAAAATGATTCAACGGTTTTTTTTCGATCGGGTCGATGCAGAATCCGGTGCTGCGTCCGTAAGTCGTCAGCATCATCTGCCCGCCGACATTCTGCCGCACAAAGCAGAAACCGCGATCCCCCTCTTTCATCACGCAGCGGCGCGGGCACAGGTCACACTCGATGCGATCCCCCTCGCGATGCCACCAGCCGCCGGGGACAATGCCATCGGCGTGCAGCGCCGCGAGGTTACTCAACCCAGCCACATGCGAGGCTTGTTCCTGTTCGATGTCATCGGTCTGCAGGATCGGCAGGGTGTTCGGCATCAGTCACTCCTTTGCCGCGGAGTGTACCCTGGATAACGACGTCCGGGCAGCCGTTCGGACGTCGGCCAGCAGTGAAGACCACTTCACACTGCGTCAATCCAGGCACCGATAATCGTCAGCGCGTTGTTGATCTCGGACACGGCTCCAACCATGGTATCGTCGATCTGCACCAAAGAGCTGTCGCCTGCTCCACCAGTCGCAGAGTCATCACCCGCTTCGCCATCCACGCTGTCGGCTCCCAGTCCGCCGATCAAGGAGTCTTTGTCAGCTCCGCCGAGCAACGTGTCGTTGCCGTCGCCACCGACGAGCGAATCGAGTCCTGCTCCTCCGAGCAACTGGTCGTTACCAAGCCAGCCGGACAAAGCGTCGTTGCCGAATCCACCGTCGAGCGTATCGTTGCCGTCGCCCCCGTTGAGCGTGTCGTTGCCGGCATCGCCAGACAACAGGTCGTTACCCAGACCACCCTTGAGGGTGTCGTTACCGTTTTCGCCGCGAAGTGTGTCGTGACCGTCGTTCCCCAGCACGGAGTCATTGCCGACGCCACCATCCAGCGAGTCGTTCTGATCCGTGCCGATCAGGGTATCGTTGCCCGTCGATCCGACGAGCGTGACCGATCCTGTGAACAACGCCAGATCGAATCTGTTCGCGGCGGAGCCACCGGTGAGCTGAATGCCTTCGATGCCGGAATAAGTATCGGTGCCAAAAACGCTGTCACCGACCAGTTGCGTCCCCGTTGCATTGATGACAGCGGTGATGCTGCCGTTGCCGGTCTGGATGATGCGATCGTCGTCGTCTCCGCCGGTCAAAACGTCATTCGCCTTACCTCCGGCGAGCGTGTCGTTGCCGGTTCCTCCATCGATGGTCGAAGCTCCCGCGCCTCCCGACAGCGAATCGTTGCCCGCTCCGCCGTTCAGAATCGTCGAGCCGGCAAACGTGCCGGCGTTGATGGTGTTGTTGCCATCGCCACCGGAGAGAACCGCGATCTCGATGCCCAGTACGATGTCCGCACCAATGCCGCTCAGTGTCTTAGCCGTCAGCGTGATGAGAGATACATCGGCCGATTCCGTGAGCCGATCACCGACACCGGCTCCACCGTTGAGCGTATCATTGCCGGCACCCCCTACGAGTGAGTCACCGTCGCCCGCGCCACCATTAAGGCTGTCATTGTCGAGTCCACCGTCGAGCGAATCACTGCCGGCAGCACCCAGCAACGTATCGTTCCCGACGTTTCCAATGAGGACGTCGTTTCCAGTTCCGCCATCGAGCACGTCATTTCCCGTGTTGCCCACGAGCGAATCATCGCCGGAATTGCCCAGCAACGAGTTGACGCCAGTACCACCCAGAATCGTGTCGGCACCGGTGCCGCCATCAAGCGTGGTGTTGCCGGTGAATGCGGTCGCGTCAATTGTGTTGTCGCCCGATCCACCGATCAACGAGGCTCCCTCGAAAGAGTTCAGCGTGTCATTGCTCAGGCCAGACAGTGTGCTGTCGGTCAGAATCCAATCTGCGTTGGCCGCTTCCGTCAGAAGATCAACGCCGTCCGCGCCGTCGAGGCTGTCGGCTCCCGCGCCCCCAGAAAGGACATCGTTTCCTCTCTGGCCGGACAAGCTGTCATCTCCACCGCCGGCGAGCAGCGTGTCGTTGCCGTCGCCGCCCAGCAGTGTGACCGGGCCGGTGAATTGCTTCGTGTCGAACTTGTTCGCGCCCGTGCCGCCGGTGAGCTGAATCGCTTCGATGCTGGCAAAATTGTCGGTGCCAAGCGGTGAGCCGCCTTGGACCTGATTGGCGGTGACCGTGACGCTGCCGTTCGTTGCTTCCGCGAGCACGTCGATGCCAAGTCCACCATCGATGGAGTCCTTTCCCACGCCGCCGCTGATCGTGTCGTTTCCGTCACCCGCAAGAATCGTGTCATTGCCGTTTCCACCGCTGATGACATCCGCGCCGCCAGTCCCCACCAGTGAATCACCGGCAGAACTTCCCATCAGTGTGACCACGCCCGTGAACGTACTCGCGTCAATCTTTACCGCCGCACCGCCAATTAGATGGGCTTGTTCGATTCCGCTGATGCTGTCGAGCCCGAGCCCATTCAACAGAGTATCGTTGAGCGTCACGATGCCTCTCAGATTCTCAGCAACGATTCGGTCGGTCCCTCCGTTTCCGACGATCGTGTCATTGCCGGCGTCTATCGGGATGGATTCGTCACTGCTGTTGCCGGTGATGGCATCGTTACCGTCACCGCCGAACATCAAAAAGGCCCGGCTGGCCGACGAGGTGTCGATCGCATCGTTCCCTTGCTCTCCTTGCAGGAAGAGGTTCGCATCGGCCGGAAATGTGGAATCGAGACCGACCGCCGACAGCGAGTCATCTCCTCGGCCGCCGTTGATGGTCAGTGAGCCGGGCACGGCGTCGGCAGTCTCAGTGGCGGGGATCTCCATCGAATTGGCGAAGAAGAACTCGCGCGTGCCATAGGTCAGTTTCGACCGGCCGTTGGCGTCGATACCATCGTCCGACAACGTGACGGCGTCCGCTGCATCGGGAAACTGAAAGCCACGGCTATTCACGGTCAGCTCGTCTTCGAGCGATTCCAGACCGGTGTATCCAATGAGCGTGGCTCCGTTGATCGACACAAACCCGTTCGACCCGTTCGTGACCGAGTGCAACGCACTGTTCGCCGTGCCGCCAGAGATGGTCAACGTGTCGCGTCCACCCTGGGGTTGCGTGCCCGCCTGAAAGATGACTCCGCCGAGCGGAATCGGACTGCCGTGGGTGAAGTCCACTTCCAGTGAATCAGTGCCATCTTCGCCATTGACCGTCAACGCCGCGCTGGGGGCGGTCATGCTGAAGATCAAATCTGTGCCGAACGCCAGCTTTATTTTGTTGGTGAACGCGGGATCGACCGTCAAGACCGCGTTGCCGCCCGCTTCGGCATATTGAATGGTCCGATTCACGCTGACGAGGTCATCGCGAATTGCCTCCAGGCCGGTGAAGGTGATCAACGTCACGCCGTTCGCCTGGAGACTACCGTCGTGCGTGTCGGTGAGCGTGTAGCCCAGCGTGTTGCCGCTGGCTCCTTTGACGATCAACTGATCCTTGCCATTAACCGCTTGAGTATCACCGTTGAACTCAATGCCCCCGGCGGGGATCGGATTGCCGTTGGAGAAATCGACGGTCAGCGTGTCGGTGTCAGTCGAACCGTTGATGATGAGCGTCTGCACGCTGGCCAATGTCGCCAGTTGAGCGACCTTGCCGTTGATCGACACTTCCAGCAATCCGCCGCTGGTGAGCCGAACTTGAAATGTATCGGAGATGTCGTCGTCGGCCGCATCGTGACGGACGTCGTCGCTGGCCGATATCGCGAGATCGGTCGCCGTGCTGACGACTTCGATTGGTGTCACTTGATAGTCGATCGCAATGGTGGTGATGCCCGTGGCAACGGTGATGAACTCGATGCCGGAAAAACTGGCGTTCGGTGCGACATTCACCACACCAGTGTTGAACCCAACCGTGTAGGTCAACCGATTGGAATTCGCGGTGTAAGGGACGCTGAGGTTGTTCGCCGCCAGTGTGGACTGACTGAGATAGGTGATGGACTGCCCCACCGGGTTAGGATCCACATCAAGAGCTTGTACGTTGAACGAGATCGGTGTTCCTGACGTCGTGCGGATCAGCGGAATGTCCTCTAAAAACGGGTTCGAGTTGATAGTGTCAGCCTGCACGTTGACGTGAAATGTCTGCTCATAAAAGTGACCGTTCGGATCGGTGGCACGCACGGTGACGTCCGCCGCGCCGGTCGCGCCATTGGCCGACTTCAACATCAGCACGGCATTCTCGTTGTCTTCGACGACCGTCACGGACTGAATGACGATATCCACGAGCGGCTTGTCTGATCCGTTGACGAGCGCGTTGCTGATCGCGTCCCGGACCGATTCTCCTTCAACGATCAGCCCGAAAATAGAGTGATTGAAATCGAGGTGCCGCTGTGCTCCTTCCGTGATGAAAAATTGCGAATCATTCGTGTCGTCGAGGGACTTGGCCATCGAAATCAATCCCGTGCGATTGTGCTGCAAATCGACATGGAACTGATCGTCGAAGTCTCCGAGCGTGGACCCGCCGGTTCCGTCCCCTTCCGGATCGCCTCCTTGGATCACGAAATTGTTGATCACTCGATGGAACGTCAGGCCATCGTAAAATCCTTCGCTGGCCAGTTGCTTGATTCGCTCGGTCACGCGTGGCGCGAGATCATCAAACGTGTCGATCAAAATGTCCCCGTAGCTCGACACGCTGATCTTTAATGCGCCGTGACGAGGCTGCAGGGTTGCGGAGAGTCCGGCGGTGTTGCCGGAGACGGTCACGGTGTAGGTCAGGTTGTCTCCGTTGGGATCAGAGCCGTCGATTGGCAACATCAACGGCGAGCCGCTCAGAAGGGTTTGTGTGGGGATGCTCACAAAACTGGGATCGTTCAACGGATCACCCGCGAGAACCACTCGCGGTTCGAACGTCTCAACCGGCATGGGAGCCGGCGCGGCGAAGCGCCTGGCGGCTCCACTTCGACGATTGACCGAGCGACGAATGAGAGCAGATCCACAACGTCCCGTGAGCCAAATCCAATTCGGCAACCACGATGAAAATTTCATTTGAACCAATCCTTCCCAAGTGGCCCGATCTCACAATTTCGGAGAAGCGACGGGCTTGTAGTCCACTTGGGAAGGCGCAGGAAACGGCAATCCTCACCGCTCGCGAGAGGAAAAGCCCGTCGTCTGCGGAGATCCGCACGCCGACCGGATAAAAACTGCCGGTCGCCGGAGGTGCTCAGTCCGCCTTGCGAGTGAACTCGTGGAAGAGTTCGAGCAGCCGACGGGTGATCGGGCCGGGTTTGCCGTCACCGATCTTGCGGCCGTCGAGGCTTACGACCGGCACTACCTCGGCGGCGGTTCCTGTCAAAAACATCTCGTCGGCGACGTACAGATCGTGACGAATCAACGTCGTCTCCTGAGTCGGGATGCCCGCCTCACGAGCCAGCTTCAGGACAGCGTTGCGCGTGATCCCTTCGAGAATGCCGGCGTCCGCCGAGGGCGTTTTCAAGACGCCGTTCTTCAAAATGAAGATGTTATCGCCGGTGCATTCCGCGACTTCACCTTTGTGGTTGAGCATTAATGCTTCAACGGTCCCGGCGTCGGTCCCCTCGATCTTGGCCAGAATGTTGTTGAGGTAATTCAACGACTTGATCCGAGCCGGGCAGGCGGCCGGATGATTGCGAATCGTGCTGGCGGTAACCAGGTTCATTCCATTCGCGTAAATCTCGGCTGGGTACAGCGTGATTGTGTCGGCGATGATGATGATTTGGGGATTGCTCGTGCGGCGAATATCCAACCCAAGCGATCCAGCTCCTCGCGTCACAACCAGCCGAACGTAACCGTCGCCAATGCCATTCGCCGCGACTGTGTCTTTGGTCGCTTGAATCATCGCTGCGGGCGAGATCGGAATCTCCAGTCGGATCGCCTTCGCGCTCTCGTACAGCCGGTCGATGTGGTCTTTCAGCAGGAATACCTTTCCCCCGTAGACCCGAATCCCCTCGAAAACACCGTCGCCGTACAACAAACCGTGATCGAACACGCTGACCACTGCTTGCTCTTTGCTGACAAGCTGGCCATTCAAATAAATCTTCATCGTCCTGCACCTGTCCAAATTAAGTATTCGCCATGAGATTGTGGGCTTCGAAGTTAGAAACCGGCAGAAAGAAATGAAAGTCCGCACGTCATCTGCACCGCGACACATGGCTCGCGGCAACCGCTTGATGCTGGCCGCCACACGGCACTACGCTTGCCTGCGTTGCCAACAAAATCATTTGGTCAAGTTGAATCTCTGGAGCCATTCCGATGCCCGACGTGCTCATCAATCTTTACAGCGACACAGTGACTAAGCCCACAGCCGCCATGCGAGAAGCGATTGCTCGCGCGGAAGTCGGCGATGACATGTCTGGCGAGGATCCTACGGTGAACCGGCTCGAAGCGTTGATGGCCAAAACGCTGGGTAAAGAGGCCGCCGTCTTCGCATGTTCGGGAACGCAGTCCAATCAGATGGGAGTGAAGACGCACTGCCTACCCGGCGATGAACTGCTGATCGAAACGACCGGTCACATCGCCTGCTTCGAGGCGGGCGGCCCCGCAGTACTCAGCGGAGTCACCTGCCGAACGATTCCCGGCACGCTGGGAATGTTGGATGTCGCGGACCTGGAAGGCAAAGTGCGAGCAGACAATCAGCATCTTTGTGTCACACGGTTGCTGTGTTTGGAAAACACCACCAACGTCGGCGGTGGCCGAGCCTGGCCGCTCGACCAACTCGCGCGCGTCTGCGGCTGGGCGCACAACAACGGATTGAAAACGCATCTCGACGGAGCCCGGCTGTTCAATGCATGCTTCGCGAAAGGCTACTCGGCAGCGGAGGTCGGGCAGCACTTCGATACGATCTCGATCTGCTTCTCGAAGGGGCTAGGCTGTCCGATGGGCTCGGTCCTTGTCGGCAGCACCAACGATATTCGCAAGGCACGTCGTGCTCGCAAGTTGTTCGGCGGTGCGTTGCGTCAAGCGGGAATCGTTGCGGCAGCGGCAGTCTACGCGATGGAAAACCACATCGAGAGACTCGCGGTTGACCACGACAATGCGAAGACGTTGGCTCGCGAAATCGCCAAGATCGACGGCTTATCGATCCAAGTGGACGAGGTCGAAACGAACCTCGTGTTTTTCGAGGTCGATCCGAAACTCGGCAACGCCTCGCAACTCGCGGCCGCATTACTGGAGCGAGGCGTGAAAATCGGAGCCTCCGGAGCGCAGCGACTACGCGCCTGCACTCACCTCGACGTCGACCGCGACGACCTATTGAAAACGGCTGAAGTCCTGCGACAGACCGTCCAAGCGGGATTCCGTCAGCACAAAGGCTCGGCCACCGGCCCGTACTCGCGAGCATGACATTCCGCTGCCCACTTTTGGGAATGCTGTGAAACTTGGATGCGAGACGCATCCACCACCCATGAAATTCACAGACTGACATTGACGGTTGGCGAAACCTTGACAACCCGCTGGCGTTCGATCGGGGCGAAAGCGACGACAACACTGATTCGCAATTCCCTCCGATTCCGACACGAAAGAGCAGATCCAAGCAATCGCTCTCTTCTCACCAGGCTCCCAATGTGTTCGAGAACATTCTGCGGATGAATTGGCAATTTCGTTGTTTCTCCGTGGTGGCGTTGTCTGCGGCGACATGGTTCATTCCGCGGGCTGTTCCTGCTGAAGAGGCTCTCGTGCCACCAGTTCAACCGGCAGAGACTGCTGCTTCCGAGGCGTCAGTGCTTCGGAGTCTTGAAGACGCTCCCGCTCAAGAGGCTCCGCTGATCGTGGCGTTTCGCGAGCACCTGAACACTCCGCAATCGGGGCCGTGCGGACAGCCCAATTGTCCGATTTGCAATCCCGCTGCCGCCGCGAAACCGGCCGCACCGGTCCTGCCCTGGAAGCCGCTCTATTTCGACAACGATTTTTCCTACAAGGGAAAGCCGAACGCTCCGCACTTCCTTGGCGAAGAGTTGAAGAACATGCCACTCTTCGGTGACGACTGCGAGCCAAGCGGTCTGACGCTCTCTGCGGGTGGCGAGATTCGGCACCGCTACATCAACGAAGACAACCGTATTCGTCCCGGCGGTCCGGGACACAGCGACTACAACTTGTGGCGCTGGCGTCAGTACGTTGATCTGAAGTGGGGGCAAGATTTCCGAGTCTATGTCGAGGGCATCGACGCTTCGATCTTCAACAATGAACTCGCCGTTACCGCCATCGATAAGAATCGCTGGGACATCCATAACGCCTTCTTCGATTTGAAGATTGCGGAACGCGATGGTCAGCCAGTTTACTTCCGTGCGGGCCGTCAGGAGTTGCTTTACGGAACTCCGAGTGCCGTCAGTCCTGGTCAGCAGGTGATCTCGACGCTCGACTGGGGGAACACGCGCCGGAATTTCGAGGGCTTCAAGCTGTTCAGCAAAGGGGACGCCTGGGACATCGACTTGTTCGCCGTCCGTCCGGTTAATTCAGCGAATGTCACGGGGACAGGTGGTGGACGCCCGGCCGCTGGGCCGACCGCTGCTGTCAATTTCTTTGGTACGCACCACGACATAGCCGATTACTCCCGTTGGTACAGCGGTGTCTACTCGGTTTACAAAGGGATCAAAGACAACACGATCGAACCGTACTACGTCTGGCTGCAAACGGATTCCACTCAGCATGTCCTTGGTTGGGCCGATGGAAACCGGCACACGCTGGGTCTGCGTTGGACGATGACGAAGCCAATCAAGGACGAGTGCGATCAACCATGGATTCTGTTCGCCACTGACACCGAAGGGGCATACCAGTTCGGCAAAGACAACGGTGCCGACGTGCAGGCCGGCTTTTTCACAACCAAACTGGGAACAACGTTCTCGCAGGTAGCTTGGACACCGCAATTCTCATTCATCTACTACTGGGGATCGGGCGATTCCGATCCCACTGACGGCACGAACTCAACCTACGACATCTTAGTGCCGTTGAATCACGCTTACTGGGGTATCATCGACAACTTCTCGGGCCAGAATCTCAATGACTTCGCGCTGCAAACGACGATTAAGCCTCACGCAAAACTGACGGGCTTGGCAGCATTCCACTGGTTCACTTTGGCAAACGCCGGTGACCGCATCTACAACGTCACCGGAGTTCCAGTCGGGGCGACGCCCGACACAGGGATCGGTACCGACCTCGGCCAAGAACTCGATCTGATTGCCACCTACACCTACAACCCGAACTTCGATATTCAGGCGGGATATAGTTGGTCTTGGTATGGCCAACGAGTCACCTCGACCACGGGAGCGCCTACCCAAGACGCCACGCAGTTCTACATTCAAACAACGCTGCGGTACTAGCCGGAGTTATTCATAGGCAGTCACTAGAACGACGCGCAAGCAAGTGGTACGCATCGAGATCACTCGCTTGCGCGTCGTGCCAGTTGCATCGCACACGGTGACGAATTTCTTCCGACTCCTGAATCATCTCACGGCAAACTGGCTGGCTTCGGATTGTCAATACTCACTCTTCACAACGGCTTCGGCCGACTCGACCGGAGCGTTTGTGTTTTGAGGAGGTCGGCACATTGCAGCCGATCACAACCAGCCGAACCACTGGTCGTCTCCGACCTGAAGAAAAACTGAATTCTCAAAATTTTCTGTTTTTGAATTGCCAATCGCGACGCTACTCTCTGCGGCCATGTCGCCCGTCGGGAACTACATACTGTGCAGCGTCAGCCGTTTTGCACTCGTTGTAATCGTGCTTGGATTCTGGTTTGGCAGCGAACAGTCGTGCCAAGCGAGCTGTGGTGACTACTTGCAGCATCAAGGTGACCAGGCCCAATCGCTGTTATCGACAGACGGTCCCGAGACCTCGCGCCGTATGCCGAGAACCCCGTGCCGTGGAGCCAACTGCTCCCGCCGTTCCGATGCTCCGCCCCTCCCAACTCGGCCGACGGTCGAGTCGGCTTCTTCCGTGGAGTGGCTCTGCCTAATGGAACAGATTCGCGGCCAGGACGATGCTTCCCATCGCCGGTCGCTGGAGTCTGCACCGCTCAAGGCTCGACACACGAGCCAGCTTATGGACCGCCCTCCGCGAGGGTAAGGCCTATTCCTCCGGAGTCCCGCGCCGATGCTGGGTTCGACCCTGCGCGCCCTCGTCCAAGCGCCGAGAGCGTATTGCTGCGCGATCGCTGACTCGCGTTTGAGACGAATCAATGTCACGCGTCTGCTCAGCACTCGCGCGAAACGCATTGCTTATTTGAGTTGTGATCTTCTCGCAGCTCAAAAGGGGCGAGTGCGACCGTGATCCAACTTCCGTGCGGACATTCCGCTGGAATTTCGTCTCTGTAATTCTCTTAGCTAGTCTTCATTTGGGGAGAATCTTGATGTCTCGAACTCTTCGTTTCTCATCCGCTCGCCGCGGTTTCACGCTCATCGAATTGTTGGTCGTCATTGCCATCATCGCCGTCTTGATTGCTCTATTGTTGCCGGCTGTGCAACAAGCTCGCGAGGCAGCTCGCCGATCGCAGTGCCGAAACAATCTCAAGCAGATTGGACTGGCTCTGCATAACTATCTGGAAACCGCCAAGTGCTTTCCGTTCGCGTTAGGAGGAACCGGAAACAAGTACTCGGCGCTGAGCCAGCTCTTGCCGAACCTCGACCAAGGGGCGGTCTATAAGAAGATTGACTTCAAGAAGGTCATCACGGACGCCGCCAACGTGGCTGTGGGCATGGTCGAACTGCCAGGGTTCCGTTGCCCGTCCGACTATGCGAATCCTCTCGCGGCAGTCGGCGGCGCGATCAATTACATCCCCAACAAGGGAACCAACGTCATTTGGAACGACACGGCTGGTAATGGAGTGATTTTCTTTCAAAGTTCTACGAAGTTCGCGGACCTCAAAGACGGCAGTAGTCAGACAGCGGCATTCAGCGAACGGAATGTGACGGACGGTTCGCTCGGCATTTCGACCCCTGATGCGGACACCTACCTGAGTTCCGCGAACCCAGCCGACCCCGATCAGGCCGTGCAGATGTGCTTGGCGGTGGATGTCAAGAATCTGGCCAATCAATTCCCCAATCACATGGGCGCGCCGTGGATGGATGGGAAGAACGGCTATCAACACATTGGTCCGCCCAATGGTCGCTCGTGCGGTTTTCAACCGGCGGCCAAGGCCGCGATGACCTCCAGCAGTCGGCACACCGGTGGCGTGCATACGTTGATGTGTGACGGAGCCGTGCGGTTCGTCGACAACAGCATCAACATCACCACTTGGCGAGCGATCGGAACTCGCAACGGCCGAGAGACCGTTGGTGAATTCTAAATGACCGTGCGCGAGGCGATTGGTCCGACCAACGGCTTCATACGGAAGAGAAATCGAGGTTGCTGATGTCTTCAAGAGTTCGCCATTTTCGAATGTTGAGTTGGTGTATTGCGTTGTGTTGCGTGTTGCCGGGATGTGGTGGTCCAGCGCGAGCCAAGCCGGTTAAAGTCGATTTGGCTCGAAAGACGTTGACGCAGGTGCTGGATCACTGGAAGAGTGGTGGCAACATCGACGAGCTTCGCAAGCGAAAACCAGAGGTCGTGGCTCAGGACTTCTTTTGGATCAAGGGGATGAAGTTGCAGGAGTATCGCATTCTCGACGACGGTCATCCGGAGAATGCGAGCCTACGATGCGAGGTGGAACTGACGCTGCTGCCGGAAGATGGCGGAGCGCCGGTCAAGAAGACGGTCAATTACCTGGTCGGCACCGATCCGGTGCTGACGGTGTTTCGAGAAATGGGTGGGTGAGCCGAACGCGCTAGCGTCGGGCGAATCGCGGTCAATCGTCACATACCGAGGCCCGTTGCTAGCGCCATCGTCTCCGTCAACAAGGAACTCGTCATGCGAATCGCCTGTCAGTTGCTGGTGTCGTTGATGCTGATTGTGATGTCGTCGCCAGTGCAGGCTCAGCGAAACAAGCAGAAGGTGAACGAGGAGGATTTCCTCACAGAGGCACCGGTCGTCGGCGACACGTTACCCGATGTGAGCGTGTATTCGCCGAACGGGACAGCGTTCAAAACGTCCGATCTGCGGGGGCATTACACGGTGCTCACGTTCGGCTGCCTGACCTGACCGCCATTCTTGTGGAACGTCTCCGGTCTGGAGGCGGTGCATCGGGACTACAAGTCCAAAGGGGTGAAGTTCTTTTTCATCTACAAAGCGCTGGCTCATCCCGAGCTGGCCGGGGATTACGTGCAACCGTTTACGCAAGAGGAGCGATTGGCTCACGCGCGGCAGGCGGAGAAACAACTGGGGGCGACGATTCCCTGGATTGTCGATGCGATGGATAACCGACTCAAACATGCTCTGGGGAACCGGCCGAATTCCGAATTCCTCATCGACCCGGAAGGACGCATCGTGCGCAAGCGGGCGTGGAGTCACCCGGCCGAGGTTCGTAAAGACTTGGAAGAGCTGGTCGGGCCGGTCGAGCGAATCACTCGTGAGGAAGACGTGAAACTCAACATCGAGCCGCCGCTGAAGGCTCCGGCCGCGCGTGGCGCCGTGCCGCGACTGCAACGACCGCGAACCGTGGCGATCGTCATGGAACCCAAGAGCGAGGAGCGCGGCTTGCCGTTCTTCGCCAAGCTGCGAGCCGAAGCGACCGACGAACTCGTGAGCAACGGCGCAGGCAAGTTGTATCTCGGCTTTCACCTCGACCCGTTCCACAACGCGCATTGGAACAACCTCACGCGGCCGCTGTCGTTCAAGCTGGATGTTCCCGAAGGGGCGAAGTTCGAGCAGACGAGCGGCGTTGCTCCGAAAGTCCAAGCGATCAGCGACACCGACCCGCGTGAGTTTTTGCTGGACGTCAAAGCGTGGCCGAAGGACCAACCGCTGCGTCTCACCGTAAACTACGCTGCGTGCGTCGGCGAAGAGACTTGCCATCAAGTCAAACAAGAGTACGTCCTGCATCGCCGCCGCGATCCCGACGCCGGCGCCGCGCGTGGCGAGGGAGCCGGCTTCTGGGACCGCGACGAGTTCGCGAAGCAGCAACTCGCCGGCGACAGGGACAAAGACGGCAAGCTCAGCCGCGCGGAGGTTCGCGGCCTCGTGCTGCCGCACTTCGATGCCTTCGACACGAATAAGGATGGACTATTGGAGTTCGAGGAACTCAAAGCCGTTTCAGATTGGTTGAATCATCATCACCAACCTGGTGCGATGCGAACGGATTCAACCACCAATCCGCCTATCGGATTGAAAGTCAGACCATGAAGTGATCGACTTGCAGGGCTCTGCCTGTCGTCACCGCGTCGATTGGCTTGCTCAGTTGGGTGAGGGCGGACAAGCCGTCCGGCGACAAAGCCAGCCTGTCGAAGCGCGTCTGCGTCCGCGAGGCCCATCCCTCGGATCAACAGAAGCCGACCGAAACGAACGCGAAGGCCAACATCCTCGTGAAGCAATCGACGACGTTGACTGAGCGTTGCACGGTGGCGGGGCAATGCTCGGCCACGTTGAAAATCAAAGGCACGCTGGTCGTGGAATCGCGTGGCCAGAACTGAATTCGGTGAGTGGAGCTTCGTCTGCCCCGCTCGTCAGGACGTTTTCGGAGCATCGACATGGCACACATCAATCTGCCCGACGGTGAGCCAGGCATCTCTGGCCTGCTGGTCGCTTATCGCAACACGGAACAGCACATCAACGGTCTCACTCAAGCTGCGATGCGTGGCCCGTCGTCACTGACAGACGCGGAGCGTGAATTGATCTCGGCCAACACCTCCTGTGCCGAGATCGGCGAAGGATTGTCCTTCTCGCTGTTGTAGGGTGCGGGGAAGTCGTCGCCCGCCAACAACACCCCGCTCAATAACAGGCCGATCAAGACTAAGCACGTTCGATTCACGAGGTTCAACTCCTGAGCGGCTACGCACCCTTCGGCTTGGCCCAGTGGTCGCGATACGGTCGGCGGACAAGCGCGTTGGCTTCTTCGTCGCCGACGATTTGTTCCGTCTGCGGATCGAACGTCAGCGATCGGCTCAGGCGTGTCGCGATGTTGCCGAGGTGGCACAGCGACGTCGAGAGGTGTCCGGTGAGCGCATCGGCATTGAGCTTCGCGCCGAGGCGGATGGCATCGCAGAAGTTCTGCACATGAGCGACGTCGTTCTGTGCTTCCAGTTTGACCGCGACGGGGACCGGTTGATTGCGGTCGGACAAGACTTCGAGCTTGCCTCGGCGACTAAGGTACATCTGCCCTTTGGTGCCGTAGAACTCGGCCCCGCTGTCGGTATTGTGCGGATAGTTCGAAGACCACAACCGCTGCTCGTAGATGAACAGCTTGCGGTTGCCCGGCTTCCCATCACCAGGGTACTCGAACGTGACCTGTTGCGTATCGGGAAACTCTTGGTCGTCGTCGTGCAGGAATTTTCCGCCAAGCGCCGAGACCTTCGTGGGATGCGTGTCGACTCCGAGGCCCCAGCGGGTGTAGTCGATGTCGTGCACTCCGTCGTTTCCCATGTCGCCGGTGCCGAAGTGATACCACCAGGTCCAACGGTTGTGGACGCGGTTCGTGCGATACGGAATCATCGTGGCTGGGCCAACCCAGTTGTCGTAGTCGAAGCCGGCCGGAGGTGCGGTGTCCTGTCCCCGTCCGATCGAGCCGCGTCGCTGGATGTTCCAGCACTTGGCGACCATGACGTTGCCAATGATCCCGTCGCGGAGCAGCTTCACCGCTTCGATCATCATCGATGTGCTGCGGCTTTGAGTGCCGTGCTGTACCAGAGTCTTGTTGCGAGCCGACGCGTCGACCAGCAGTCGCCCTTCGCGGATGTTGTGCGAGATCGGCTTTTCGACGTAGACGTGCTTGCCCGCTTCACACGCCAGAATCGCGGCGATTGAGTGCCAGTGATCCGGCGTGGCGATAACGACCGCGTCCACCGACTTGTCGTCCAGCATCCGCCGCAAATCGGCGACCGCTCGGTTCGACGGGAGTTCGAAGGACTTGGCGGCAGCGGCCCGTCGGTTGTCGTCGACGTCGCTGACATAGGCGACTTCGACATTCGCGGTCTTGCGAAACAAGCCCGCATCATGATTGCCACGCCCGCCGCAACCGATCAGGCCGACGACCAGCTTTTCGTTAGCGCCTTTCGGGGCAGCTTGTGTGGTCCCGATGGCCGACGCAGCCAGCAGGCTAGCGGTTGTCAGTTCCAAGAACTCACGGCGATTGGATGGCTGATTCATAGTTGGTCTCCGAGTAGGATGGGTGCTCTTGCTCGTCATGCGTCACGGTTTGCGAACATCGAGGCAAAGGATTTCCTTGTCGTCGCGCAGAAACAACAGTCCGTTGGACAGGGCTGGAGCTTGGCGAGTTGAACCGAGAACTGTCGCGCGGCCGATTTCGTCGTAACGATCCGGTTTCGCGCGGGCAATGATCAGTTCGCCCGCCATTGTGGTGATGAACAGCTTGCCGTCAGCGGCGATCAGGTTTCCTTTTCCGAAACGAGCTTCCTGCCATTTGCGTTCGCCCGTCGCCGCGTCGATGCAGGTCAGATGCGTGATCGGACCGGCTCCACCGACGTTGTCCAGACCGTACAAGTGGCCGTCCAAGAGCATTGAGGTTTGCCATTCATTACGCAGGACGCTCTTGGGGCCAAAGGAATCCCAGACTTCATTGAAGGTGAATTTGTCCCCGTCTGGCTTCAGCGCAAGCAGCACGCTGCCGTGATTTTCTCCGGACGAGAGGAACACTTGTCCTTTAATCTCCAACGGAGTCGCGATGTTGCATTCGTAGTTTGTTTTGAACGGATACCGCCACAGCAGGGAGCCTTTTGCGGGATCGACTCCGAGTGCCGAGTTGCCGGTAAATGCGACAACCTGTGAGCGGCCTCCGACCTTCAACAGCGCCGGTGACGAGTAACCTGCCGGATCGCTGCCGGTGGTCCAGAGTTGCTTGCCGGACTTCGCATCGAACGCCACGAGCGTTCCCTTCAGAGCGCCGGCCGTGATGATCACTTGTTCGCCGACGACCAGCGGCGAACAGGCCATGCCATACTCCGCTTCTTTGCCAGAGAGTTCTTTGACGACGTGATGTGACCAGAGTGATTTGCCGTTCTCAAAACTGTGCGCTGACAAGATCCCTTCGCCGGTAAAGACGAAGACCAGATCGCCAGAGATGGCTGGTGTCGCACGCGGTCCGTTTCCCATCGGATTGGAATATGCGGGAGCCAGCGGCGTTTGCCAGACAGACTCGCCCGACTTCGCTTCGAGTGCGATCAACCACTGTTTCCCGTCACGTTGCACGAGCGTCAG
>VGZH01000094.1 GCA_016872645.1 Planctomycetota bacterium
TCGTAGGTTTCGAGGACGGCGTGGATCGTGCAGTCGAATTGGCCTTTGGCGGACTTGTCGCCGACGATCGACGTCCAATCGCGAGGCGTGTTGCGGAGCGTGATGGTCTCAAACAACTCCGGGTGCAGAGCGGCGGCGTGCAACGCGACGATTCCGGATTGGCCGACGGCGACGAGGTGGACTTTGCGTGGCGACTTCGAGCGGTCCTTTTGATACCACGCACAGAAGTCGGCGGCAGCGAGCGTGTCGGCGGTGCGGAGGCTGATCATCGAATCGCCCAGCAGGTACGCCAGCGAAGACGTCTTCCAATCGCCGAGCAGTTTGTCGCGCTTGCCGGTGGTCGTTTCGCCTTGGCCGCGAAGATCGACCGAGACGACGGCGTAGCCGGAATCGACGATCTTCTCGATCGGGCCGTCTGCCGCGCCGTCGGCCGTTTTGCCGTCGTCGTGAAGATAGAGGTATGCCTCGGCGGAGGGCATCTTCGGGTGATACGTCAGGCCGGGGACGACCGTGCCGTCGTCGCACTTCAGGATCAGCCGGTCGATGTGATAATCGCCGCGGGGAGATCGGCCGCGGTCTTCCCACTGCGGGGGCTTGATGTCGGCAGCGGGTCGCAGCTTTAAGATCGAGCGGACTCGGTCACGCAGCGTGTCGGCCGATTCGGCTTCGAGCCGTGCGGTTCGTCGCGCGGCGAGAGCAGCGGCGTGTTCGGCGTTCAGATCGAAGACCGACTTCTCATCGGGGAGCGTCAGTACTTGGCCGGATTCCAGGCAGAGCAAGTCATCCGGCTTAAGTACGGAATATTCGACCGCCGCGATGGGTGTGTCGCGATTCAGCAGCCAGCGTTGCATCCAGTGCGTGATCGTGGCGAGGTTCTGCGGCCGGACTCCGTGCGGCCCTTCGATCTCGACGAGGTCCACTCGTTCGGGATGACCGAGCCGTCCGAACATGCGCTTCGATTGTCGGTAGCAATCCCATGTCCCAAGTGCATCGAAGAAGTCTTGTGAGGTGGCGCTGATCAGCGTCGGCTTGGGAGCTCGCATAATCACGTAGTCGGGATGATCCATACCGAACGCGATCTGGCCGAAGATGTTTTGTTCGGCATCTTGCGGGCCGATCGTTTCGATCAGTCGCCGAAACGTCGTCAGATAACAGGCCGGCGCGGCGCAGGTGACTCGGTCATCGAGAGCCATCGCATAGCTTGTCACCGTCCCGCCGCCCGAACAGCCGGTGAATCCGATCCTCGTCCCGTCGATCTCGCTGCGGCTTTGCAGATAGTCGATCGCTCGCATCGCATCCCACGCGCGATATGACGCCGTGTTGCGACCGACGAGGATTGAGCCGACACCGACCAGAAAATGCTCGGTCGTCGTGCCGTTGTGTTCGGGAGCGTTTTTGTCATTCAAAATCTGCGAGCGTTCTCCCTGGCCGATCGGATCGTAACAGAGCGCGGCCATGCCATGCTTCGCCATCGCGATGGCAAACCGCTGGTTGTAGTCGGCGGTCTTCGCCGTACGACTGTGCCCGCTTGACACGGCGACTCCCGGAACCGGCCCCTTCGCGTCCGGCAGATACAGATTTGCCGTGATGTGATGCCTCGGACGGCTTTCGAAGATGACGCACTCGATCCGATACCCATCCGCCTGAATCGTCCGTACCGTTCGCGCGTTGAGCGGTGTCCGCTCGGGAAAACCGCCGAGCTGCTTCACGAAGAACTCGCGCTGCTTCGCCTGATATTCCCGAATCTGCTCCGGTGTCTTGAGCCGCTCGTAAGCCGCCGTCCGCTCCTCCAGCGCTACATAGGCCCGCTGCTGCAATCGAGCATACGTATCCGCCGCAGCCTTCTCGTCCGGCTTCAAACAATTGAGGTCTTCGGCCACGGCCGCCAGACCTAAGCCCAGACATCCAATAAAAACCAACGCGGCAAGTTTCATGCGAACAGTCCGTTGAAAATAGAAGTGTCGGAGTTAGACAACTCAAAAAGCATCGAGACGATAATGACCGCGACCATGCGAATGCCAATTCACCCAGAGCAAGTCTTGCCGGACTTCCCCGATTCCGGCAACTTCGTTCCCGAAGACGAAACGCTGACCGACCGCGAAGTCTTCCATCGCCCCCGTCGAATCATCTTTCCTTGCCAGCAGAGTCGAATCGGCTTCATCTCTGTTGATCAGGGTTCTCGACTGCTGTGCGTGGATGAGTTGCTCAAACAGGATCAGTTTGAGATCGTCTGGCGGGAGGGGCTGTGGCGGAAATGTGGTCGGTGGAGACGGCGCGGCTTCTGTTGCAGTGGACTGAATATTCGGTTTCTCGGAAACGATCGGAGTCAGCATGCGTATTGCCGAGTTGATCGAGACGCGGTTTCGAGTCCTCTTCATTTGGTTGGTTGTCGGAGCAGCGGTTCTGACTGGAATCGTGTTCTCGGCCTATAGCCGTGCGTATGCATTATGGCCTTGGGTCTTGCTGGGGCCGATCGTTGTGCTGGGTCTGTGGGACATGGCCCAGAAGAAGCAAGCGATTCGTCGGAACTTTCCGGTGCTGGGTCGCATGCGTTATCTGCTGGAGCTCATTCGGCCAGAGATTCGTCAGTACTTCGTCGAGAGCGATAACGAAGGGGTGCCCTTCGATCGGGAGCATCGTTCGCTGGTCTATCAGAGAGCGAAGAGTGCGCGCGACACGACTCCGTTTGGCACCAAGATCAATGTGTACGCTCCGGGTTATGAATGGGTGAATCACTCGTTGCAGGCCAAGGAAATCGACGCCAGCAATATGCGAGTCACCGTTGGTGGACCCGACTGCAGGCAACCGTACTCGTGCAGCTTGCTGAATATTTCGGCGATGAGTTTCGGCTCGCTCAGCATGAATGCGATTCTGGCCTTCAGTCGCGGAGCCAAGCTTGGTGGCTTCGCTCACAACACGGGTGAGGGTGGGCTTAGCCCTTATCACTTGCAAGGTGGCGGCGATCTGATCTGGCAGATCGGCACGGGCTACTTCAGTTGTCGTGACGAGCACGGCATGTTTTCTCCGAAAAAGTTTGCCGAGCGATCCGTGCATCCCAACGTAAAAATGATTGAGATCAAGCTCTCGCAAGGAGCAAAGCCAGGGCACGGCGGTATTTTGCCTGCCGCGAAGGTGACAGCAGAGATCGCGGAGATTCGCGGCGTCCCGATGGGACAGGATGTGCTGTCTCCGCCGACGCACACGGCCTTCTCGACACCGATTGGCTTGTTGGAATTCGTCAAGCAGTTGCGAGAGCTCAGTGGCGGCAAGCCGATTGGCTTCAAGTTGTGTGTTGGCCGGCGGCGCGAGTTTCTCGCGATCTGCAAGGCAATGGTGAAGACAGGCATCACGCCCGACTTCATCACCGTGGATGGGGGCGAGGGGGGTACCGGTGCGGCTCCGTTGGAGTTCTCGAACCACATGGGTGCCCCGCTGACCGAGGGGCTGATTTTCGTCCACAACGCGCTCGTGGGATATTCATTGCGGAGCAGGATCAGAATTCTGGCCAGCGGCAAAGTTGCTTCAGGCTTCGCGATGTTGAAGCGGCTGGCGATCGGTGCCGACGTCATCATGAGTGCTCGAGCCATGATGATGGCCATCGGTTGCATCCAGGCGTTGAAATGCAACAGCAACCATTGTCCGGTCGGTGTCGCGACTCAAGACAGGCACCTGATGGCCGGGCTGGACCCGACCGATAAATCGGTCCGAGTGGCGAGCTATCAGAAGCAGACCATCCATAGTCTGGCGGAAATGCTGGGAGCACTGGGGCTCGATTCCGCTCAAGAGCTACGTCCGTGGCATCTGATGCATCGATTGTCGGCAAACGAAACTCGTCACTATGGCGAGCTGTATCATTTCCTCCACGACGGCGAACTTCTACGAGAACCGTTGCCGGCCGACTATGCTCGAGCCTGCCATTCGGCGTCAGCGGAATCCTTCAGCCATTGTGAGTGAGCCTGTCAAACGATCACTCAAAGCGTCATTCACAGAATCGTCAATGAGTGGTTGGCTTGGTGAATTTCGCGATTCAGAGCCACGTTCGCGGGGTACTAACCGGCGAAACTTCTGTTGCCGGAATTTTGCGGTGAGGGCTAGCTTCGCGCTCCTTTCGATCCCCGCCATTCCGCCCGCCTTCCCATCTCTCTGACTTTTTCCTCTCACTGAATTTGACGACTCAACAAGAACTGCTTTCGTTGGGGGAACCGACGAGGCGTGAATGATTAGCCGCCATTTGGTAGGAGGATTTACCGTTCGCTCAGGCACAATTGAGTCTGCCCGTGTCCATTTGATTTCGAGGCCGCGGCGATAGGGTGGGCGAACTGCGGCGCATTCGGTCACGAACCTTCATTCGGGCCGAGCATTTCTGTTTGTGTGCTCCCTTCGGCGGACCACTGTCCGTGCAAACTCGCAGTGAAGAACAGGACGGCAAACAGTCAGGAGGATTCGAGCTTCTTGAACCGCATTTCTGGATTATCGCCTCGTTGGGAGAGTTCCCTCAAAAGGCACCGCTCGCGGGTGAGACGGGACTTCTCTGGCTGGGGCAACGCCGTACCTGCGCAAAGGAGTTGAGGAATCGGCTGTCCCGATCATTCGACAAGCTAGATCGTGAACCGCGAACTTCCCCAAGTGTGTCCGTACTCCGAGAGTGATCCACGATCGAGCGGTTCGAGGGCGCTTGCGACACTCGCCACTGCCGCAAATTCGGATTAGTGTGCGAGAGTTGTCATCTCGTTCACGTCCCGCACATTGAAGGAACATCCCCATGCGGTTGCGATGGTTGTCGGTAGTTCTGGTGGTTCTGGGAGTAAATTCAGTCGCGAATTCGCAAGAGCCGACATCGCGAGTCATCGCCTTCCATGGGTATTCGAAAGCCATCGTGCTGAAACGCGGCACCGCGCGAGCGCTGCTGTGTCCGCAAGCAGGTGGGCGAGTGCTGGAGTTCTCAGTCGATGGCCGGGATGCGATGTTTCTCGACGAACAGGAAAAGAACTGGCAGCCGGACAAGCCAGGTCCGATCACGGCGGGGCGGTTTGATTACGGGCCGGAGTTGACCGTGATTCCACATCCGAAGATTTGGTCGGGCGAGTGGACAGGCGAGATTACCGGAGCCTACTCGGCGAAACTCACCAGCCCGCGCGAGGAAGCGGCAGGGATGCAGCTCGTGCGAGAATTCAGTCTGGTCGAGCGAAACAACATGGTGCGGCTATCGTGTCAGCAGACGATGATCAACATCTCGAAGGAAGTCCGAGAAGTTTGCCACTGGGGCCGCTCGTTCTCCCCGGGTGGAGGCATTTGTTTGATCCCGCTGGGCGATCGTCCGAGCCGTTTCCCCAGCAAGTACGCGATGTACGAAGAAAGCGCGATCATCAACGTTCGCAACACCGACGAGAAGATTCGCGAACGGGACGGCTTTCTCGAGATCCTCGCGCCGCCGCGCAAGCCGAAGCTGGGGTTCGATTCGCAAGCCGGATGGCTGGGCTATCTGATGCCCAACAACACGCTGTTCGTGAAACGATTTACAACGTATCCCGATCGTGTCTACAGCGAGGCGGCTGGTCTCACCCTGTCGGTGTGGTATCCAACTGGCCCGCGCATCGAACTCGAACCAATCGGTCCGCGCGAACGACTGACGCCGGGAGATTCGGCAGCGTTCACCGAGGATTGGTGGCTGTTGAAGTTTCCGTTCCCGAAGGACGGAGAGCAGATTGATCTGAAAGAACTCAGTGAGCGGGTCGCACAGCACACAAACAAATGACACTCGGGAGCCGAGCGATGCCACGATCGATGCCAGCCCAACGCGCGAGCAAAGGTTTGCAGCGGGCCGTTGAGTTGACCCCTCGCTGGCGCGTTGGACTGGTTTTGGTAATGCTGTTTGCAGCCACCGTGACCGCTCAACCGCCGAGACCGCGCGGTCCGGTGCTCAAGACCAAGCTCGGCGAGGTCGAGATTTTCCCCGCAGACAATCCGTGGAATCAGGACGTGTCAAAGTTGAAGGTCCATGCGCGGTCGGCAGCGTGGATCGCGTCGATCGGTGCCGAAAAGCCGTTGTTCCCGTGTTTCGGCGCGGATTATCAAGGTGCTCCAAACGGCATTCCGTATGTCGTTGTCGAAGGGAACGCTCCGAAACAGTTCGTCGAATTTGAGTATCCCGACGAGAGCGAGAAGGGGCCGTATCCAATCCCGAAGAACCCTCCGGTCGAAGGGGGACCAAACGCACCACCTGACAGCGACCGGCATGTGTTGATGATCGACGCACAGAACAAGAAGTTGTACGAGTTGTTTCACGTCCTGCCTGCCGGCCCAGCAAAGTGGAAGGCTGGCAGCGGGGCGATATTCGATTTGACGTCTAACAAGCTGCGACCGCTCGGTTGGACGTCGGCTGACGCGGCAGGGCTGCCGATCTTTCCGGGGCTGGTCCGGTACGAGGAGACCGTTGAGCAAGGGGAGATTCGACATGCGTTGCGATTCACGGTGCGGAAGACTCAGCGAGCCTATATTTTGCCAGCGACGCATTTCGCAAGTCGTTCGAAAGATGCGAACCTCCCGCCGATGGGACTACGTGTCAGGTTGAAAGCAGATTACGACATCAGCAAGTTCCCGAAGTCGGCTCAGGTGATTCTGACTGCGCTCAAGAGGTATGGCATGTTGTTGGCCGACAACGGCAGCGATTGGTTCGTGACCGGTGCTCCGGACAATCGCTGGATCGACGATGAACTGCACACGCTCAAGCGAGTCAAAGGCCGTGATCTCGAGTGCGTTGATACCGGCGAGCTGCGCTTCGAGTGACTTGCTCCCGTGGTCAACTCGCTTTTGTCGGTCCTCGTTCATGAACCGCGGCTGAACAATTGGCATGGTCCGGCGAATTGACGTTGGCCGCCGAGATGTTGCGAAAAAAGTCCTGGCGGACGTTGGATGGTCCTGGTCATGAGGTTCCGCCCTGCTCGACCGGCCGCGAACGAAAATCGATTATTCTCTCGGTAAATCGCTGCGATTAGCGCTTGTTTCGGCTCTCGCTTTGTTGCCTTTGTGACGTCCGAGCTATGTCCACTGTTTCACACAAGGTGCCCGCACGGCTTCCGACGAGTGAGCATCGCATCTCGGTGTTACTGATCGACGATCAAGCGGTCAGTGCGGAAATTGTGCGCCGTTGGTGAGTGACAGAGAAGGACATCGAGTTCCACTACTGCGGCAATCCGTCAAAGGCAGTTGGAGTCGCGGACGAAGTGCGGCCAACGGTCATTATGCAAGACCTTGTGATGCCGGACATCGATGGCTTGATACTCATGATATTCTTCCGCGTGAATCCGGCCACGCGAGAGGCTCCGAGGATCATGCTCTCCAGCTGCGAAGAGCCGCTCATTAAAGCCTTAGCCTCCGCCTTGAGAGCTAACGACCACCTCGTCAAGTGGCCGGACAAGGGCGAGCAGATCGCGCGGTTGTGCACGCACGTAAAGTTGCTAAAGGGCAACGACGCACTCGACGATGAGTTCTCAATCGTCGAGATCTTATTTTGAGCGACGAACGCAATGTGCGGTGAAGTTATTGCACGGTGAAGTTGAGCGTAGTCACGGCGGTCTTCTTGCCAAGCTGATCCTCCACTCGCAGTCGTAGAGTGTGCGGACCAGCGTTGCAGCTCTGCGGGATCGAAAAATCATAGCTGTGGTAGTAATCGCGTCGCTGATTGCGACAGCGGTCTTCGGAGGGGGACAAAGGCAAGCTCTCGACAAGACGCCCCGTGGGGCCCCCTTCAAGAATTTCCAACGTGGACTTCATCAGCGTGCGAAACTGGCCATCCGGAGTCGGTTCACTTTTGAAATCCGCGACCTCGGCATACAGCAAGACTTGTTGTCCGGGAGTGAACTCGTCTCGTTTGAACCGCTGGTAGTTTCCGAATCCGGAAATCTTGTGGGAGAAGGCGACGTTGTGCAGTTCCAGCCGAGCTTTCTCCTGCAGTCGCGCGGCGGCGATTCGTAATTGACGGATCGTCTGTGACGCACGCTCGGAACTGTCGGGCATCCCTTGTGTGTCAAAGTAGTCGGCCAGGCCCCAGATCATTTGCTGCCAGAATTCCTGCTCGGCGGAGTCGATGCCCGGAATCGGCTGCAAGGCGCGATCGGTCTGGCCGGCAATGAGATTCAGCAGCCGCAATTGAACGTGCTTGCGCAGATAGAGTTGACGGCTGACTTCGTTGTCTCCCGGAATCACGGCTGCGGCTTCGACCGTCGTCTGCGTGATGAGCCGCTCCAATTCCAGAGACGAAACAAAAGGAGCAATCGCTAACGGTGCGCCCTCTGGCCCACCAAAGTTGAGCGGCGAACTTCCGGCCGGAACCACCGATTGTGGATTGAGCACCGTCGGCGAAAAATTATTCAAACCGGGTTGCTCCACATTCACCCACTGGACGCTGGCGGGATCAGAGGTTGCAGGAATTCCTGGAGCCGTCGGCCAAGCTCTCGATGCGGTTCCTGCGGTATTCATCCCTTTTTGGGAAAACGCTTCGGACCACGGCGGTGGTTGAGTGATGTTGCGAGACGGCAGCAAATCATCGGCAATGTTGCTTGTTGATGTGTTTCCGTGAAGTCTTGGTTGAACAGCAGCCGGATCAGTCCAGTCCTCAATTCGCGGATTGCCAGGCTTCTCCGGATTCACAGATTCATTCGTTGTCTGAACGCCGGCGTCCTGATTGTTCGTCAATCCATGAAAACGGTCCCAGGGATTCGGTATGCCAGCGGCACTCGAGCTGAGATTTCGCTGCCCCGCAGCCAATTCAATGCCGGAGGAATTCTCGTTTGCAACGTTTTCATGATTCGCTGGCACCACCGCATCTTGATCCGCAGAGAGACCGGCTGAATCGGGAGTCGAGTTCGGGAAGATCTCATGAGAATCCGGCGGTGCAACAAATGTCCCCGGGGGTGACGATGGCTGAGAATTCGGTGACGGTGCCTCAACATTCCAACTGGCGATTGGCAAATCAACATCGAGCGGATGTGCCTTGGCATCCGTCCGTTCAGACGTTGCTGTCAGCGCGAGATCACTCTCAGGCTTTTGGCGAGAGTCGCCAGCGAGGTCTCGATTCCAATCGGCTGCCGCCATCAAAACAGCGACGTCATTGGAAAGCTCTTCGGGTCGCGACTCCTCAGCGGGGGCGCTGATCCGCCGAGCGAACAAGCTACGAGACGGCAATTGTGCGCAGCCGAAGACTCCGCACAAACACAACAGTCCCGCAATGGCCCACCGACCGGCACCCTTCATGGCACATCCTTGGCCCTGACGATCAACAACGATCGCTGGTGAAAACCGCGATCATGAGAATGGAGTGGGACGTTATTGCGTTCCGTCTGATCGCCTCAAGATCAGCTTGCTGGGCATCGATCAGAGGTCGTCGAGCTTGTCAGTCAGCCGGAAGACTCGTTGGAGCTGAAGACTGGCAAGCTCGGCGACGATGGCAAACAGGGTTAGATGCCCGGAATGTCGAGTTTCTCGTTGGCGGCAATCTGCCGGAGCTTCTTCAGTCCACGAGCCTCCAATTGGCGAGCCCGTTCCTTAGTCACTCCGAATCGGTGGCCGACTTCTTCCAAAGTTTTCGGCTCGTCGCCGGAACGGAGTCCGAACCGGAGCAGCAGAACTTCTCGTTCACGCGGGTCCAGTCGATCCAGGATCCGCATCAGGATGTCATGCTGCGTCTGATTTTCACGCTCGGCTTGGAACTGGTCACCCCGATTGTCGGAGGACAATTGGAAGACTTCCTCCGCACCGGTCTTAAAGCGATCCAGCAGTGTGTGCTCGGCTGGGATCGAGCGCGCGAAATTCTTCATGATCGCCCACGATGCGTAGGTCGAGAATTTGTTGCCTCGGCTGAAGTCGAACTTCTCGATGGCTCGCAGCAGCGACATGTTGCCGTCACTGACCATCTCGAAGAAATTTGCGTTGGGTCGCATGTGTTTTTTGGCGATCGAGACCACCAATCGCAGATTGCTACGAATCAGAAAGTTCTTGACCGTTAGAGACTCTTCCAAAAGGCATTCCACCTCGCGCATAACAGCCGCCTTCGGCCGTTGCGGGTTAAGCGTCTTCCGCAACTTCTCGGCCTTGAACTTCAGATAGTTCATCTTGCGGAAGTAGTAGCTCTCTTCCTCGCGAGTCAGTAGCGGCAGCTGATACAGGCTCTCCAAGTAGGCCGGTAAACCAGCCGGCTTGAGGTGAAGCTCGTCAGGCTCTTCGCGAGCCGGCGGCGCACCCAAAATGACCTCATCAGCATTCGGCAGTCGGAACGAGTCGTGATCCATAAACTCGATCAATTGATCCACCAGGTTCTTCGCTCGCATCTCGGAAATGAGGCGGTAGATGCTGGATCGAGTCCGACGAAACCTTGTGACCAGTTTGTCGACCGACACGTTGAGCCGCGAAAGGCGATAGAGTTCTCGCTTCTCTTCGTCGCTCAGTGGATCGGTTGCATTCGGAAACACGGCATTCTCTGGGTTTTGCTTGTCATATTGTCGAAGGGTGTAACGAATCGTTTCCGGAGCACGATCAAACTTTCGGGCGACGCGATGCACCACCTGAGTTGGGTTGGCTCCCCACTTCGCCAGCCGCCGCGCCCAATTGAGGATGCGGAGCTTTTCGTCATCGGTCAGTTGACTGAATCGGCTGCCGCGGGCGACTGCGTCACGGTGACGCAGCACGAACCGCCGAACGGATGACTCCAAGAACCCGATTTGCCGGCGCGAACCGACTCGGAACCGACGAGCCACCAAGCCTCGCTGCCGCCAGCGCGTGACGGTCTTGGGTGAAACGTGATAGCGCTGGCTGACATCTTCCAACGAAAGTACCGGCTCACTCACCATGTCGAATGTCAAATTGGCACTGTTCGACAGGTCTTCCACGAAGCGATGCAGATCATGTGCCGCCTCGTCACCGCTGAGCGTCAGATTCGGATAACGATCCGGGCGGTAGTTGGTCAGCTTTTGGCACAAGTCTTCGTACCAATAAGTGCCGCTTGGCTGAAGTTCATCGATCAGCTCTTCCGCTCGCTGGATTTGTTCGAGGCGTACCGGCTGTGGGGCGTAACGCACCTGTTGGTCCGCCAGTTGTTTCATCGCCGGATTCTTGTAGCGCGTCATGACGAATCCTCCTTCTCGGCCCGTTCAGACTACTCTACGTGGCTTTGACGGAGTTCGGGGGAAAATCGTTCCGAACTGCACGTTTCCGCAGGAAGATCTTTGACCTGCTGAGATTCCGACGGAACCGCAAGATTTAGCGTTTAACCGCGGATCTTCACGAACCCGGAAATTCCGACGATCACGGCCGAGAGCAACACAATCAACCCCATCCATTTCGCTCGGTTCTGCCGCATCTTTTCGAACGCGGCCGACCGACCCACAAGCGCCGAGGCGATGAAGAAGACCACAATTGCCAACAACATTTTCGTCCCCAGCAAGGCGTGATACAGACCGTCTCCTTTGTGTTTGGGAATCTGTTGCATGTAGTTGAAAAGACCGCTCAGCAGCAGTAACGCAATCCCACCATGCACAACTCTTTTCCATCGTGCCGTCAATCGCTGTCGCAACTGATCGTGCTCGGCTTCGGGAAGCTCCTTCGCCGCTGGCATCAGAACGAAACGCATGAAGACCGTACCACCGACCAACACGATCGCCGTCGCGACATGCGCGATGCGAGACAAGATAGAAAGGTATTCCATGGCGAAATGTGACTCCCAATTAATTCGTCAGAGGCCAGCCGATCTTGGCGATGGAAGGCAAACGTGCCTCCCAGAAAAATGCAAGACCCGGCTCCTTGCGAAGCCGGGTCTTGGGGAACTCGTCGAAGAAATCGAAGGTGACTCTTCAGCCGAGTCGCCGTAAGCGGTCTCAAAAGAGGACCGCTCAGGGAACCAGGCACCAGCGAATTCACTTCGGGGTACCTGGGTGGGTGGCTGCCACAGACAGCCCGTCAGCGTTTAGGCGACACCACCTCGTTGGCAACTAGGACTAGATGAACTCACAAATCACCTCCTTTCTGGCTTGAACCAGACCCGGTGTGCCGGTGCCAAGAGAACTCCGGCGACGGTGGGTCAGAAGTTGGTCCCTCGTGCTGCGTCAGCACGAACACTGGATCACATAGTGACGAGTCTACGTCTCTAGGCAAGCCAAATTTTGTGACATGGTCGATATTTGACGGGCGGCCGAAGATCAACGAAGTTTTTTCGGTGCGGTTCTTGCCGTCGGTACAAGCGGTTTTTGTGCGAAGAGATACCGCGAAATCAGACCGAAGGCGTTTCTTACCGATCCAACGGCCATTTTTCTCAGGATCTTGGCATTGAGGGAATTTACCGCTGCAAGGCTCAAGTCAAACTCCCATGCGATTTCACTGCTGCAAAGTCCGTCCGCCGGGCAAGTTTCAGAAGTTTCGGGTTGTTGTGGATTGGTTTCTCGACGAAATCCATTGCACCCAGCTTCATGGCCTGGACGGCTAATTGCACGTTGCCAATTCGGAGTGGTTCCCGCTGTATCAGCGACTGTCGAGAGTCCGCAACGTCATGAGAAGCTGGTCTGGTGAGGCCCAATCGGCGGAATGCCGGCTGCGATGAGTGAATCGCAATAAACCCTCGCGGTCGATGATAAAGCTGCCGGGCAATTGCTTTGGGTCGCCCCGCACGAGTCCCGCTCCGTGACGAAACAATGAGTTGATCGCGGGCCACCAGATCGCCGGCCCAGCCACCTCCAGCCAAGTGCCGCGAGGACATTGAAAGGCTCGATAACCCTCCTGCTGCGGATCAGCCAAACAGATAAATGGCAACTTCCAGTGCTCCTTGAAAGCGCGCAAACGCATCGGATCGTCCATCGTCACCAGCACAACCTCGGCACCGGTGGCTTGAATCTCAGGATGCGCCTCACGCATCACGACCGCGTGATCCAAACACAAGGTGCAACCGGAATGCCTGACGAAAACCAGCACGATGGGTTGTCGCCGCCACAATTCCGAGAGCCGCGTCGTCTGGTTGCGATCATCAGGCAATAGCACGTCCGGCGCGGGATCACCGGCAAACAACGTCGCGGTCGCTGTGGTCATCTCGATTTCTCGGGGCCGTTTCTCACGAAAACACTCGTTGACCGATCCATTCAAACAGGGCTACGTTCCCGACCTTTTCCAGGGGTGGCCAATCTGAATTTCGCTTGTGCGGAGCCGAGGTGTGGTCATGTGTCGTCATTGTTCGACCAGTAGTTTACAGGACCGACTCGCGCTTGTGGCATGTCTGTGGTTGGTTTTCGGCTCAGGATCGCCGAGCGTTTGGGCACAAACGTCACCAATCGTTTCCGTTTCAGCACCGAACGAGCGGTTATTGTTGTTGCAGAATGGCAAAATGGTCAAAGGGGTCATTCGGAAAAGCGCGACCGGATACGTCGTCATCGTCACGGGTGGACAAATGGTGCTGTCTTTTGACCAAGTCCGTTTGGAGGCGGCGGATACCGAAGACGCGTATCGACAGTTGCGCGACACGCTGCCGGACCACACAGCCGCAGCGCATATCGAATTGGCGCGGTGGTGTGTCACTAACGGAATGCTGGATCACGCTCGCAAAGAATTGCGAGAAGCATTGCGGCGCGAACCGGACTCGACTGTTGCGAAGAACATGCTGCAACGGATCAACGATCAACTGCTCACGACCAAAGGTGTCCCTGCCGTTGCACAACGTGGCAGTCAATTCTCGATGTTGGGCGACGCCAAACCTGGTATTCGGCCGGAATCGTTGGGAGGTTTGTCGCGTGAAGCTGCGACCGAATACATGTCCAAAGTGCAGCCGATTTTGGTCAATCGCTGTGCGACGGCCGGATGTCACGGACCAGGATCGGGGAATTCGTTCGAGTTGTTGCGAGCCAAGCTCGGCAAAGCTCCGCCGAAGAATTATTCCGAACGGAATCTCGCCGCCGTGATGGAACGCCTTAACCTCGAACGACCGCTGAGCAGCCCATTGCTCGTGAAACTGCGCGGCGAAACAAAATCGCTCGGCGTTCGGCAGTCGCATGGAAGCCTCTCGACAGCGCAACACCAAACGCTGCGTATGTGGGTCGAATCGATCTCGAAAAAGCCCGACGCAGTCGGCAAGCCCAAGGCTGAAGTCGCCGATGACGACAACTTGAGTTCGGAAGACTCAACAACGGACAGTTCCTCAAAGTCCGCGAAAGACCGGGGAATCATCCCGACTGACGACCGGTTCTTCGCGGACGAAAACCTCTTCGGCAAGCTCCTGCGCGAACTGCGAGAAGACACGTCCAAGCCTGACGGAATCAATCGCAGCACCAGCGACGAATGAGCTTCTCGTACAGAGCGGTGCCGCGCTCCAATTGCTCCAGTGCGATCCATTCATCCCAGGTGTGAGCCTGCTTGATGCTGCCGGGGCCGAGCACCGCCATCTTTTTCAGTTCGGTCAGCATCGCCCCGTCCGTGCCGTAAGCGACGGTCATTGCTCGCGGACGCTCGGCCAGTTGCACAAGTTCTTGGACGAACTCGGATTTCGGGTCCATGTACAGCGGCAGCGCGCCGCTGCGGAACTCGAACTGCAAACCGCAGCGCTCCGCCGCTTGTCGTGCGCGATCCAACAATAACTGCGGATTCTGGCCCGGCATCGGCCGGTAGTAGACCGAGCAAACGCTCTGGGGCGCAGTGATGTTGAAGGCGTGCGTGTGATCGTTGATGCCGATATTCCAGCAAATCGTTGGCGGGTCGAACTCGGGGTTTCGCCAAGCCGGGTCAGATTCGACTTCGTCGTGGATGGCTTTCATCTCGACGAGGAACGGAATCATCCTCAGGTTCGCATTCAACCCTTCCTTCGTGCTGCTGTGCGACGCCTTGCCGATCGAAGTCGCAAGAAAACCAAACGTCCCTTTGTGAGCATACACGACTTCCAAACTGGTCGGCTCGCCGATGATCCCCTTCGCGTCGCCGGCGATCATCTCTCGAAATAACGTTGATCGCTTCGCAACGGATTGAGCACCTCCGTAACCGATCTCTTCGTCCGCCGTACAGGTGATATATACTGGACGTTTGAGGTCCGCGACTCGAATCCGCTCAACCGCTGCGAGCGCGCACGCGACCGAGCCTTTCATGTCGCAGCTCCCCCGGCCGTACAGTTTTCCTTCTTTGATCGTCGGCTCGAATGGCCCATGTTGATCGGTGAACCACGGACTGGCCGGCACGACGTCGGTGTGTCCGAAGTACGCCATTCCGCCAGTTCCCGGTCCCAGTTTGGCGACGACGCTCGCCTTGCGAACACCGAGCTTGTCGTCGTATTCAAGGCGTTCGACCTCGCAGCCGCGCTGCTTGAGCAGACGCTCGATATGATCGGTGATCGGTACGTTGGACTTCGAGCTGACCGAATCGAAGTGAATCAGTTCCTTGAGATGCTGAATGGCGTCCATGAGGAATCCTTTGGAGTGCGGTGTGTCAGCACCGCTTTGGATTATTTCCTCAAGCAAACTCAAAAGCGGTGCTGACACACCGCAGTCCAGGGTTACAGCTTTAACACGTCGACCATGCCATACAGGCCGGGCTTTTGTTTCGCGACGAACTTCGCGGCGGCGAGCGCTCCGTAGGCGTAGCTGTCGCGGGTGTGGCTGCGGACGGTCAGGTCGATGGTTTCCCCCATCAGTCCGAGGACGATGGTGTGCTCGCCGACGTTGTCGCCGGTGCGGAGCGCGTGATAGCCGATCTCATTGTGAGGCCGCTGACCGGGCCGGCCGCTGCGGCCGTGGACGTGATTGGTCTGTCCCATTTCCTCGGCGACGATCCGTCCAAAGGCGAGCGCGGTGCCGCTGGGAGCGTCCTCTTTGAAGCGATGATGCCGCTCGATGACTTCGACATCGACCCCTTCCGGGTTGTCCTTGAGCACTCGCGCTGCATCGCGGACCAGCTTCATCAGCAGGTTGACCGCGACGCTCATGCTGGGAGACCAGACGAGCGGAACCTGTTCGGCCGCCTTTTTGACGACGGCCTTCTGAGCCTCGTTGAATCCCGTCGTAGCAACGACTAGTGGCAGTTTGCGAGCGACACAAAGCGGGATCAAATGCTCAGTCGCTTCAGGGACCGAGAAGTCGATCACGACGTCAACGTTCGCCGGCATCTCGGACGTGATCGGGACTCCGGTCTTCCCGCAGCCGGCGACTTCCCCCGCGTCCTCACCCAGACGGGGGCATTTCGGCGAATCGAGCGCTGCGGTCAATTGCAGTTCGGCGTCGTTATGGACGCAGGCGACCAAGCGTTGTCCCATGCGACCCGCCGCACCGTGGATCGCCACTCGTAGTTGACTCATGAAAATCGTCCCTCAAAAAGTGTTAATGGCACGGCAGAGCGTAATCCGAAGCGACGGCGAGGGCGAGTGCCGAGAATGGGTGGCTTTGCTTGCTCCAAGCGGTGTGCCTCAGGCATCGGAAACCAGCAGTAGGGGAGATTCTCCGAATGCCCGTCGACAGATCATTGGACTCCATCCTCAAAGTTTCCAATGCTACGCACACCGCTTGGAGCAAGCGGCGCCCTCTCTTCGCTCACGGAAACTCGCCATGATCGTTTCGTCTCGCGGCCTCCGCTTCTGTTTCGTGGTTACCGTGCTCGCGCATCTGTCTGCCGTGTTTGCCGCCGAAGCTACTTTGCCCAACATCGTGTTGATCTTCGCCGACGACCTTGGCTACTCAGACGTCGGCTGCTTTGGGGCGAACGACATCCGCACGCCGAGCATCGACCGGCTCGCGAAAGAGGGAACGCGATTCACCAACTTCTACGTTTCACAGCCGGTTTGCACCGCCTCACGAGCGTCGCTGATGACCGGCTGCTACGCCAACCGCATCGGCCTGGCTGGAGCACTCAATCACACGAGTAAGGTTGGCATCCACGCGGACGAAGTCCTGTTGCCAGAGTTACTGCGACAGCGCGGCTACGCGACGGCGATCTTTGGCAAGTGGCATCTCGGACATCGGCCGGAGTTCTCGCCGCTGCGACACGGCTTCCAAGAGTTCCGGGGTATTCCGTACTCGAACGACAACGGCCCGCTGCATCCGGTCGTGAAGACGATCCCGTCGCTCCCTTGGATCAGCGGTGAGAAGACAATTGAACTGGACCCCGATCAATCCCAATTTACGCAGCGGCTGACCGAGCACGCGATTCAGTTCATGGAACGGCATCGCGAGCGACCCTTCTTTTTGTATGTGCCGCTCATCATGCCGCATGTGCCGATCTTCGCGTCGAAAAGATTCCAAGGAAAATCCGGACGCGGCTTGTACGGCGATGTCGTGGAAGAACTCGATTGGTCGGTCGACGAGATCTACGACGCGTTGGGCCGGCTGGGCCTTCAAGACAACACGCTGGTGATCTTCACTTCAGATAACGGCCCATTTCTTTCCTATGGCGAGCACGCTGGCAGCGCGACGCCGTTTCGAGAAGGGAAGCTGACGACATTCGAAGGGGGTGTCCGAACACCGTGCGTCATGTGGTGGCCCAAGCACATTCCGCCCGGACGCACCTGTGATGAGCCGGTCGCGTCGATCGACTTGCTGCCAACGATTGCCAAACTCGCCGGTGCGGAATTGCCAAGGCAACCGATCGACGGACTCGATGTTTGGCCAATTCTCTCCGGCCAACCGGATGCGAAGTCGCCACACGAGTCCCTGCTGTTCTTCTCCGGCGACGAACTGCAAGCTATTCGCAGCGGCGATTGGAAGCTGCACTTCGATCACGATTACCTGACCGTTGCCGGCCGGCCTGGCCGAGCGGGCAAACCCGCCAACTTCGAAAAGATGCAGCCCAGGTCCATCGAAGAGTCCGGCATTCGTGGCATCGCCAGCCGACACGGCTACGAGGTCCGCCGTATCGAGCAGTCCTTGTTCAATCTCAAGGACGATCCGGGTGAATCGCGCAACGTTGCGAAAGAGAATCCACAGGTCGTCCGCCGACTTGAAGCGTTGGCGGAGAAAGCCCGCGCTGATCTCGGAGACTCGCTCAATAACCGCCGCGGCTCCGGAGTCCGAACCGCTGGACGCGTTGAGTAATTGTCCGGCGGCCAGCGTTCGGCCGGACGGTTTGTTGACGCGAGTTCATTCTCGCTGCAGACTGGCATGCGTGCGATTTGCAATCGAGTTCCGCCGGAGAGGTCATCATGCGAAAGCTGCTTCTTGGATTGTCGGCCACGTCGGCCTTGATGTGCATTATCGCAACGTATGCCGCCGAACTGGTTGGGCACGCCGAGCCGGTCTACGACATCATGACCTCGCCGGATGGCAAGTGGCTTGTCACCGGCAGCTTCGATCAGACAGTGCGGCTGTGGGACGCGAACTCGCTGCAACCGACCCGGACGATGCTCGGTCACACGGGGCTGGTCTTGTCGATCGCCGTTTCGCCCGACAGCAAACTGATCGCGTCGGGAGGGCTGGACAACTCGATCCGGCTTTGGGAGATCCCGAATAACGCGCCGGTGTTGAATCTGGCGGGACATCAAGGAGCAGTCGCCTCCGCCGGCGTGACGACCGACGGGATGCACATCGTCAGTGGCGGAGCGGACAAACTGCTCAAAGTTTGGACGGCCGCCGACGGCAAGCACACGCGTGACATCGCCGGCAGCATGGCGGCGATCAAACGAGTCGACATTCGCAAGGACAATCAACAGGTCGCGGCAGGGGATGCGACTGGCGTCGTGCGGCTGTTCAACTTCGCTGATGGAGTGCCGCAGCAAGTGCTCGGAGCACACACGGGCGAGATCACCGGGTTGGCCTACGCTCCGAACAACGGATTCTTTCTGACCGCTGGAGCCGACGGACTCGTCAAACGCTGGCCGGTGCAGTTGCCAGCACTGGTCAACATCGCGGGGCACGGCGACGTGATCAATGCGGTCGCGCTGCGCCCGGATGGCAACTGGATCGCAACCGGTTCGAACGACAAGACCGCTCGCCTGTGGGATCGCAACAACGGACAGCCAATCCGCAATCTCGACGGGCATCCCGAAGCAGTGACGGCGATCGCGTTCAGTCCAAATCAAGCCTGGGTGCTGACCGGTTGTGCGGACAAGATCGCTCGTCTGTTCGACGCGAACAATGGGCAGCTTGTGAAGGCGTTTGCCGCTCAAGCCGGAGCCATCACCGCCGTCGCCGTGAATCCGAATCATCAAGAGATCGCCGTTGGTGACGCGACCGGTGCCGTGAAGATTTACAAGACCGCTGACGGTGCCGAAGTCCGCGCCCTGGCGCCGCACACCGGCCCGGTCAGCGGCGTCGCGTATTTGCCCAACGGAGCGAATCTCGCCACCGCGAGTCACGACAAGTCGGTCAAAATCTGGAACGCCACCGACGGCGCGCTGGTCCGCAAAATCGACGTCCCGGATGTGGCGACGAGTCTGGCGGTCAGCATCAACAATCTGCTGTTGGCGGTCGGCGCGAACGACAAGCAAGTCCACGTCTTTAACGTCGCCGACGGAGCCGCCGTCTCTGTGTTCGCCGGTCACACCGACAAAATCGCCGGCGTCGATTTCAGCCGCGACGTCACGAAAGTCGTCTCAGCGAGCGCCGACGGCAGTGTGCGTGTTTGGGATCTGAACGCGAAGCGATTGATGCAGTCCTTCGTGCAGCACACCGGAGCGGTCAGCGGCGCGGCGTTTCATCCCGACAACAAGACGATTGTTTCGGCCGGAGCGGACAAGACGATCAAAATCGACGCGATCTCGGTGCAGGGAGTGTTCGTCACGGACGACAAGAAGTTCAACGATCTGGTGATTGCCTCGAACAGCGCGTGGCATGCGACTGCTCACGAAGATGGCTCTGTGAAATTGTGGGACAGCAATGCCGGAACCTTGATGCGGCCATTCCCCGGCATCACTGGCCGAGCGATCGCAGTCGCGATCAGCCAGAACGCTCAGCAGATCGCCGCCGGTGGAGCCGACAAGCAGGTCCGCGTCTGGAACCTCAGCAACGCGCAAGCTCAGGTCCGCTTCGAGACTCCAGCCGAAGTCACTCGGCTGACCTTCAGCCCCGATAACACGAAGTTGCTCGCGTCCGGTGCCGACAACGCGCTGCGAGCGTTTGATGCGACGCCGCCGAATCCGCAACCGGCCGACGCGCCGCTGCGTCCAATCGCTCAGACGCTGACTGGTCACACGGCCGGTATCGGTTCGCTGGTCATCGCTGCAAACAATCGTACGGCCATCTCGGCATCGGCGGACGGCACAGCGAAGACCTGGGACATCGCCGCCACGTCGTTCACCGCGAACCTCGCCGGTCATGCGTCACACATTTACGGACTGGCCTTCAGCAACGACGGCAAGCAACTGGTCTCGGCGAGCAACGACAAGACCGTCCGCTTGTGGGACGTCGAAAAGAAAACGGCCCTTCGAGTTGTCAGCACGCAGCAGCAGCCGGTCTACGGAGTTGTCTTCACTCCTGACAACAAGTCGCTGGTGATCGCCGGCGGCGACAAGACAGTCAAACTATTGAACCTCGAGAACGGAGCTGAGGTCCGCG
Source organism: Planctomycetota bacterium (assembly GCA_016872645.1). Classification (GTDB taxonomy): domain Bacteria; phylum Planctomycetota; class Planctomycetia; order Planctomycetales; family Planctomycetaceae; genus SXKJ01. Next base: position 20,493 of record VGZH01000094.1, read on the forward strand.
TCTTCAAAGGCCCGGAGTTCCCGGTCTACACGGTTGCACTCAGTCCCGACGGCCGCACGATCGCGGCGGGAGGAGTGGGCCTCGGCCCGAATCGGCCGATCTTCATTTGGAACATCGATTCGCCCGATCCCGTGAAGAAACTCGACGGTCACAAAGACGACGTCTATCGAGTTCGCTTCAATCCCGCCGGCAACAAACTGCTGTCGATCGGCTACACCGGAGTGGTCAACATTTGGGATATCGCCGCCGGAAAATCCGTGTTCTCGAACAAGCTGCCGACGATCACTTATGGCGGCAACTACGTCGCTGCCGGTGCTCGCATCGCCGCCACAGCGACCGACGGAAAAACGTACTTTGTCGATCTGCCCGCCGAAGCACGGTGAATTCCAATAAACCAGTCCGACGTGCAGGCGAGGGGTTCTTTCTGAAACTTCTCGCCTGGGCGTCGGGCTGGTATGTGTAACGCGGCTGCGAAGATCAATGAGCCAGCGTCAACAGTCGTCGGGCGCGTTCAATCTCGCGAGCTTTCGTCGCGGCTTGCTGCTCGGTCGTACCGGGGAGCGCCGTGGCTTTCTTCAAAGCCTCTTCGGCGTCGGAGCGTTTGACCTCGGCGGTGGGAATGGCGCGCGCGGTGAGGATGGAAACCACCGCACCCTTCACTTGGACGAAGCCGCCGTCGATGAAGAACGACTTGTCGCCGGAGGCGGTCGTCGCCTTGAGTTCTCCGTAGCCCAAACGACCGACGAGGGGTGCTCGGCCGGGGAGGATTCCGATTTGGCCGTCGAACAGCGGGAAACGCAACGCCGAAGCCGGCTCGTCAAACACCGTTCGTTCGGGAGTCACGATCACCAATTGCAGTTGTTTGTCAGCCATGTTTCATCTCTTTGGAGTGCGGTGTGTCAGCACCGCTTTTCCGTGCGGCGAAGCCGCTTTCTTTTGCCGAGTAATCCAAAGTGAATGCGGCTTCGCCGCGATGCCCTGTCGCACTCCAAATTAACTCGCTGCCATCTTCTTCGCTTGTTCTTCCGCTTCCTCGACGGCTCCGACGTACATGAACGCGGCTTCGGGGAGGTGGTCCCATTTGCCGGCGCAGATTTCCTCGAAGCTGCGGATCGTGTCGGC
>VGZH01000095.1 GCA_016872645.1 Planctomycetota bacterium
GTGCATGTCACTGGCGGCGCACTTCAAACGGCTGTTGTGCCGATCCTGGCCGCTTTCTGATCGAACACGCAAGACATCGCATTTCTCCTATGGCGCCTAGATTAACGCTACCGAGGCGCGCGCTTGGACGGTATTTTCTTGATGTCCCCACGCGCCCTGCTGTTTGGGTTGGCTGGGCTGGGTGTCGTGGCCGCATCCCGTTCAAGCAGCAAGTGGTTCACATCGAGAAGGAAAACATCATGAAGAAGCTACTTTGGAGCGGTCTCGCAGCTCTAGGGTGAGTGGCCCTCCCGAGCATCCCCGCCTCTGCCGACAACTGTTTTCGGCCGGCATGTCCGCCACCTTGCCCCGCACCGGCTCCGTGCATGTTCGAGCGAACGGTGCTCGTCCCGCAGGTGTCCACCGAAACTCGCAAGGTCTGTGTGATCGAGTGTCGTCCGGAAACCCAGACGAAGAAGATCAGAGTTTGCAAACGGATCGAGGAGAAGAAGGAAGTTCCGTACGAGTACTGCGAGTGGCGACAGCAAACGATGACTCGCCAAAGGGCCAGCGGCCACTCGAAGAAGCTGCAGAAGTAAGCCGCCGTCGTTCGAGGTCAGCAATTTGCGGCGGCTTGTTTCGTGGGAATTGGCGAAGCGCGTTGCTGAAAATCAGAGATTATCCTTCACCGAATCGCTGACCGGGTTGAACCGGATAGCCGCGCAGGAAGTCGGCGACGGTCATGGCACGCTTTCCCTCTGGCTGAAGCGACACCAGTGACACGGCATCTTGTCCGGCCTTCACGAGCAATTGCCCGGCGGGTGACGGCAGAACCAATCCGCACGGAGTGGCGGTTGTGTCGGCAATCACACTCACTCGTGGGACGATGACTCGCAAGGGGGGATGAGCCGCTCGAAGCCAATGCGAAAACGCGTTGGGCCACGGCTGCATTGCTCGCACATGGCAAGCGATCTCTGTGGCGGTTCGAGTCCAATTAATCTCGCCATCCGATTTGCTGAGCCGCCGCGCGTACGTGGCTTGCGAGTGATCCTGCGACTGCGGCGTCACGGCACCGGCATCAAGCTGCTCGACGACCTCCAGCAGTACCGGCGCCGCGAACGTGGCGAGTCGCTCTTCCAACGCGCCCGACGTTTCGTCTGGCCCGATCGGAGTCCGCTTGATGGCCAGCACTGGGCCTGCATCCAATTCACGAACGATCTGAAAGATCGTGATGCCAGTCTCGACGTCGCCGACCCAAACCGCGTGTTGAATCGGCGACGCACCACGATGCTTGGGAAGAATCGAAGCGTGAACATTGATCGCACCGAGCCGCGGCAGGCTCAGCAACTTGCTCGACAAAATTTGCCCGTAGGCCGCCACGACGAACAAATCGGCTTGCCAACCGGCCAGCACGTCAAGCGATTCAGGGGCACTCGCTTTCACCGGCTGAAACACGGGCAAGTTGCGAGCGAGAGCCAACTCTTTCAGCGGATTGCGATGCTGATGATGACCGGCTCCGGTTCGATCGGGTTGCGTCACCAGTCCGACGATCGAGTGTCGCGAATCGAGCAACCCCTGAAAAGTCGGCAAAGCGAACGATCCAGTACCCAGCATTGCGATCCGTAACGTCACGAGTGACTCCTCAACGGTCCTGCCAATTACTTGGTCACCAGTCCCTTTTCCAAAGACTTCAATTGCCGTTTGATTTCGTCATCGGGCGGGAACTGGCCGTTCGATTGTTGCTTGCGGAAGTCCGACTCGAAGCCAAGCAGCCGCGGCTCCAGCTTCAGCCGATCATCCGGCGCAAGCCGGTCGACAAATAGCACGCCATCGAGATGATCGGTCTCGTGCTGCACGACGCGAGCCGGCAAATCGTCAAGGTCCATCTCAAATCCTTCACCTTCGAGGTCAAACGCTTCGACCACAATCTCCTCGGCACGGTCCACGTTGGCATACAGGCCAGGCAGACTGAGACAGCCTTCCTCACCCGTTGTGGTTCCTTTGCGGCGGCGAATGCGCGGGTTGAGAAAGACAATCTCCTCGTCTTTCTCCTGCGGGTCGGCTGTCACGTTGACGACGAAGAATCGCAGCGGCAGCCCGACTTGATTGGCCGCGAGGCCGATTCCCTTTGCCGAGTACATCAAGTCAAACATCTCTCGCACGACGGAGCGAAGCTCTTCGTTGATCGACTGGATCGGCTTCGCCTTCCAGCGCAAAACCGGATGGCCGTACTGCACAATCTGCATGAGACGCTCGACGGAACAGAGAAATTTGGACTCAAAAGGAAGACGTCGGAGGATTATAGCCGTCCCCGAAACGTGGTCGAGCAGCGACGAGTTTGCCACAATCCTCGCCCAACGTGGGGACAGGCGGCTCGCCTGTCCGACAAGAATCACAGGCGAGCCGCCTGTGCGACGCCGAGGCCGCGATGACACTCCTCTTCACCGACCCGATTTTCCTCGAACACGAAACAAGCCAGCATCCGGAAAAACCGGAGCGGCTCCGAAGCATCACTGCCAAACTCGCCGAATTGAAGCTCGATCAGGCCTGTGCGAAAGGCGAGATCGCCGTCGCATCACGCGAGCAACTTCAGCGAGTCCACTCGGCTGGCCACATCGGCCGAGTCGAACGCTTCTGCAAAGACGGCGGTGGGCGGATCGAGGCCGACACCGTGTGCAGCCGACGTTCGTTCGAAGTGGCGGAACGAGCCGCCGGAACAGCCTGCGCCGCAGTCGACCATGTTTTGGCCGCCGACGCGAAACATCGCCGAGCGTTGTGCCTCATCCGGCCACCGGGTCATCACGCCCTGGCCAACGACCCGATGGGATTCTGTCTGTTCAACAATGTCGCAATTGCGGCGAGACAGGCTCAGTCTCACGGACTGCGTCGCGTGCTGATCGTCGATTGGGACGTGCATCACGGCAACGGCACGCAGGACATTTTTTACGAAGACGGCGAGATTCATTTCTTCTCGGCACATCGCTCGCCATTTTATCCCGGCACGGGCGATGCCGACGAAACAGGCCAAGGGAAAGGTCTGGGAGCGATCTTCAATTTGCCTGTGAAGTTCGGCACGGCGCGCCGCGAGTATCTCGCCCGATTCGAGACCATGTTGATCGACGCAGCGAAACGCGCCCGGCCAGAGTTGGTGCTGATCAGTGCGGGATTCGACGCGCACGTTCAAGACCCGATCGGATCACTGGGCTTGGAGACCGAAGACTTCGCAACACTCAGCAAGTTGGTGCTCGGCGTCGCGAAGGAATATTGCGGCGGCAAAGTCGTGAGCCTTTTGGAAGGGGGCTACAACGTCGCTGCGCTGGCCGACTGCGTCGCTCTCCATCTGAGCATTATGAATGGCGAATAGGACGAGGCATTGTGTGTCGTCGGTTCGTCACGTACCACAACGACGGTGGTGGTTGGCGCAGCGAATCCATCACTGGCTTCGGCCGGCGTTCCGCCACCAGCGAAGTTCGTTGGCTCCCCGTTCGGCGCAGGCGACGATGTCCAGGCGGCCGTCCTTGTCGAGATCGGCCACAATCACCGTCACGGCGTTTGACCAGTTCTGTTTGATCGAGTGCTGCTTCCAGCCGGTCTTCGGATCGCCGGTGTTCTCGAACCACGCGAGTTGTCCGGCCGGACTCCAGGCCGTCGCGACGACATCCTGATCGCCGTCACCATCGAGGTCTCCCGCAACCGCCTCGAAGCCCTGAGGGAATCCGCCGGCGATGAGGTGTTTCTTCCATTCGGAGCCGAGGCCCGGCTTGCCGACGTTCTCGTACCACGCGACCTGATGCGAGTCGGGTGAGTTCGCCGCCACCGGGGCGACGATGCCGAACGCCATCAGCACGTCGAGGTCTCCGTCGCCGTCGATATCAACCGGATGCCCGTGTGTCGGTGCAACCGTTTTGTCGTCGATGACCGTCTTCTTCCATGACTCAACGGCCGGTTGGCCGGAGTTTGCGAACCAGACGATTTGATTCGTCGTTCGCGCGGTGCCGAGCAGATCCGACTTGCCGTCCCGATTGAAATCGGCCATGGCGATTGTGCGGGTCTCGCCGATGTCGTTGACGATCTCGTGCCGTTGCCACTTGTCACCGTTTCCGGGTGCGCCGACGTTTTCGAACCACTCGAATCGGTTGCCAAGCCGCCAGCTTGAGGCCGCGACATCGAGGTCGCCGTCGGCATCGAGATCCGACAGAGCTACGTCGTACGAACCGGGGACTTCCTTCGGCTGAGCGACGCGATGCAGCTTCCACGGCAGAGCGATCGTTGCCTTGCCGGGATTCTCGAACCAGCGAATGTCCGACAACAAATTATCCACGATGACGACGTCAGGCCGGCCATCGCGGTTGATGTCGCCGATGGCGTGACGTTCGAGACGGATGGGCTGCTCGCTCAGGCCCGCGTACTTCTGAATGAACGAGTGCTGGAAGCTCCCCTTGCCGTCGTTAAGCAGCAGATACAGATTGCTGTTCGGCTCGGCATCGGAGCTCGTGAGGTCGAGGTCGCCGTCGCCGTCCAAGTCAAACGCAGCACAGGCATACGAGTAGGTGTAGTTGCCGAGCAGCCGTTGCTCGACCAGCTTGAGCGGCCCGGCTTCGATCGTCTTCGACGGTTCGACGGCGGCGGACGGCTCGCCACGCGGATCGAGCAGCGTCGAGATGACCTGCGCGTAAACTCGGTGCCCGAAATCGTTCGGATGATTCACGCCGTTACCCGACTGATCCCAATCCTTCTTTAGTTCGAGGAAGCCTGTCCAGATCGAGGTCAGATCGGCGAGCGCGACTCCCGGTCCGCAGAGCTTAGCCAGCGCGTCGCGATACTCTGGGAACAACTCCTGTTTGAGTCTGGTCCAATCCCGATTGCCGCGCATGGACGCCACCAGAATGAACTCGACCTCGGGAAGCCGTTCGCGAATCTTGGCCATGACAGCCTCGGTGTTGGCTTGATATTCCTTGGCGGATCGACCGGCCGAATCGTTCATCCCAAAGGCCACGATCACCAAGTCGGGGCGAGGCTCAACAACCTTGTCGATCATCGTCAGCACCCAGCCCGTGTCAGTGCCGCTGACGGACGGATTCTTGAGCGAGACCTGGTTCCGAAAACGCGCCTCGAGGTGACGCCGCAGCAGCTCGGGATACGCGGGTTGGAACGGAGCGCCCTCAGCCCAGCCGGACGCATTGCAACCCGCCGAGATGCTGTCCCCCACAACCACGATCGACAGCGGTTGCCGACTGACCAATTTGCCCACCGATCGCGGCAACGCCAGCGGATCGAACTTCGGCACGGCGGACTTCCACAAATCCGGCGCGTGCCGATAGGTGATGCACGTCTGCATCTCGGCGTATTCGAGCCGCGCACCAAAGAAGATTTCACCGTTGCCGTCCCGATGAGTCAGCTCGTACTTCTGAGTCTTCGCTGGCCGACGCAATTCTTGAGTGGTCTTCGTCGGGATCCGCGATCCGGAGGGAACCACGATCTCGCGCGAGTCTGGCTTCCAGACAAAATCCTTGCCGTTTTCGTAGGTCACGTCGCCGACAGAATTCTTGACCGTGAGCACTTCGCGAATCGGGAACAACACCGACGCTCGCGCCTCGCCGGTCTTCTCATCTCTGATGAACAGCACGGACTCCCCTTCGACGACCTCTCCTAGCCAGAAAGGTCGCAGCCATTCGGCCGAGTATTGCCACGTCGGCTTCGCGGGGTCTTGCGAGAAAATTGCCGCCAGCAGTCCGAACGAAAAAATAAAAACACCGAGAGTTCGGATTGGATACATGGGTGCTCCGACGAGAAGTGAATATCGCGGTGAGTTTTAGCCGAACAATTCCGTTAGCGGCTGACCACCTTCCATGACCGGCACCGGCCGGCCGAGGGCATCGTAGACGCGCGTGTCGGGTGAGATGCCCAAAGCGTGAAAGATCGTTGCGCCGAGATTCAGCGGACTGACCGGCTTGTCCTGTGGATACGCGGCGTCTTTGTCCGAGCGGCCGTAGACCGCGCCGCCGCGAATGCCGGCACCGGCCAGCAGGGCGGGGAAGCAATAGCCCCAGTGATCGCGGCCCCAGTTCGCGTTGCCGCGCGGCGTACGGCCCATCTCGCCGAGGCACACGACCAGCGTCTCGTCGAGCAAGCCCCGCTGCTGCATGTCATCCAGAAGAGCCGACAGACTTTGATCGAGACCCGGCAACAAGTGCTTGCCGACGTCGTTGGAGTGCTGATGGCTGTCCCAACTGTAGCCGTCGGGGCAGTCCCACAAGACGGTGACGAACCGCGCACCCGCTTCGATCATGCGTCGGCCCATCAGCATCGACTGGCCGAACAAATGCCGACCGTAGCGATCTCGCAACGGCGGCGATTCACGGCAGATGTCGAACGCGGCGCGCATCTTTGCCGAGGTGACAAGGTCCATCGCCCGTCCGTGCAACCGGCCGAAGTCGCGCACATCGCGCGATTGATCGAGTTCCCGCCGCGCGGCGTCAAACTGCGTCAGCAGACTCTCACGCTGCGACAATCGGTCGAGCGTCATGTCGGCGTGCGATTCGACCCCCTCGACGCGGAAGGTCAATTCCTCGTCGGTGCAGTCACGGAAGTACGGATTATCCTTCGCGTCCCGTTTCGCGACGCGAGTCGCCAGCGGGTTGAACTGCTGGCCGAGCCAGCCGGCGTACTGCCCTGATCGGTCATAGCCCTGAATGTGGCCAAGCCGATTCGGTAGATACACGAAACTCGGAAAGTCGCGACGCTGATCGGCGGGCCGCTGCGCCTCCCTCCGCTGATCGAGATATTCGATGACCGACCCGAACGCCGGCCAGTCCTTCTCGGTCGCGTTCACGCGAGCGGGACCGCGCTCGGCGGGGGGCATTTCGTGGCCGGTCTGAATGATGTGGCAAGCGTTGTGATCGTTCTGCCCGTGAGTCATCGTCCGAATGACGGCGTACTTGTCCGACATCGCCGCCAGCTTCGGCAGATGGTCGCTGACCAGCAGTCCCGGCGAACGGGACGCGATCGGTTGATACGGACCCCGAATTTCCTTCGGAGCCTCCGGCTTCATGTCGAACGTTTCGAGTTGGCTTGGCCCACCGAACAGAAACACGAACATCACTGACTTCGCGCGCGGAGCGACGAGCGCTCCGGCCTCTTCCGCCGCCAGCAGCGCCGACAACCTTGTGCCGAGCAGTCCCGTCCCCGCCGCGCGAATCACATCGCGGCGAGTCAGGCCGTTACAAACTCGTTGGTTTGAACCTTGCATCGTCAACATTGAGGTGTCCTCGCGTTTGTCGCCGCGTTTGCCAGAACGCGGAGTTCGGCCCACGTTCGGGCGAACGTGGGTACGACCGGATCAGCCTAGAAAGGATGAGCTACTCCGTCAAAACCAGTTTGCGTTGCCGGTCGTATTCCTGCTGGATTTGATCGGCGGACAAGGCTCGTTGCTCCAATCGAATTTCGTCCATTTGACCGTGAAACCGCTGTGACTTTGTGGCGACGTACTGGCCGAACTCCAGAGGGTAGCCGGCAGCGGCTCCGATCGCTCCGTCGTTGCGGGAGCTTTCGGCAGAGAGCTTGCCATCGAGATAAATTCGTTTGTGCTTGGCCTGTGTGTCGAAGACCACGGCGACGAACGACCACGCTTTCGGAGGAAGCGGCTGCTTCGCGGCGAGCGTGTCCCAGGCTTTGTCTTCGGCCGTGCGAGTCTCGAATCGCGGGATCGCATCGGTGCCAAGATAGATGTTCCAGCCATGCTTCGAAACCAGATACCCGTTGCCGGTGATTGACTCCGGTCGGACCCACAATGAGATCGTCAGCGGGCCGGTCAGCCGCAGATCGGTGGCGTTGCCGGTCGAGGCGGACGACATCTTGCCGTCAAATGCCAGCACTCCCGATTTCTTATTCGGGAGCGTCAGAAGTTTTGATCCGGCCAGGTCCAGCGGATGTCGGCCCGCTCGGTCGCGAACAGTGCGTGTGTCTGACGGTTCGTCATCGAACGAGTAGTGCAACACGAGATCCTTGGACGCGGTGACCGGAACCGTTGATTTTGGAATGGGCTTATCGGCCACGGCCAGCTCAGTGGGAACGGGAGTCCGATAAATGTCGAAGCCGCCCTCTCGCATCGACACGAACGCGATCGACTTCCCGTCGGGGGACCACGCCGCGTGATCGTCGGTTGCCGCATGTCGAGAGAGGTTCCGCTCGTCCGAGCCGTCCGCACGCATCAGCCAGATGTCGTAGTTGCCGCTTCGGTTCGACGTGAAGCTCAACCAGCGTCCGTCTGGGGACCAGCGCGGGTGAGCATCGACACCCGGCACGCGAGTCAGTCGGGTCAGCTCCGTTCCGTCGGGCCGCACTTTGTAAATCTCGATGTTGCCGTCCCGGTCGGTCGCAAACGCGATCCACTCGCCGTCGGGAGACCAATCGGGCTGATGGCAGTACGAACCATCGACCTGCAAAATCTGAGCGAGGTTCTTGCCATCGGCATCAACAACGAAGAGCCGCTCGGTTGTGCTGACCGCGACTAGCCGTTTGCCGTCGGGCGAGAAACAAGGCTCCTCGCCGATGCTCACCCCCTGGCTGGGAACAAGCTTTCGCAGGCCGGTTGTTTTGAATTCCGAATCGATGTCGCAGACGAGCGTGTCCTTCGACGAGTTGCCCGTGTCGTTCCCACCGCCGGAGATCACCAGCCGCTTCCCGTCAGGCGACCAGGCGGGATGTTCTTGAATCTGCACCTCCCGATCAAACTCGGTCAGCAAGCGGCGATCATCCGAGCCGTCTGCTTTGACGAGGTGCAGCCCGACCAGAATCTGATTGGCCGCTCGCCGATTGGCATAATGCCGCGAGTAGGCAATGTGCGACCCGTTCGGCGCATACCGCAGAAAGAACTTCGAAAAGTGCGTCTTCGTCAGCCGAATCACTGGCGGCTCATCGGCCCATCCGGTCGACGCGAGCACGCACAACAATATCGCCACGAAGATGCCTGCTTGTTGGTGTTTCATGATCCGCCTCGCTTTCGCCAGGAATTCTATCCACGGCGATCCCCACTTTCACGGGAATCCTGAATGTTGCCGTCAACGCTCAGCGGGGCGCGCAACGTTGTTCCGGCTATCATTGTCCGAGTTCGCTCGATTCCCGGCATGCTCCTCGTTGCATCAAGGTGTTCAATTTCATGGCGACGTTTAAGGAACTCACAGACTTCTTTCAGCGTGTCGGAGCCAATGACGTCAAGCACACGAACAAGGGATACCTCGCGCATGCGATTGGCGTTTACAACGACTTGAAGGAGTGGGGCTGGGACCAGGAACTCGCGAATGTGGGATTATTCCACTCCATCTACGGGACGCAGTTGTTTCAGGGATTCATGCTACCACTGGAACGCCGGGCCGAAGTGCGTGTCCTGATCGGAGAACGAGCCGAGTTCCTCTCCTGGCTGAACTGCGCGATTGATCGACCTTATTTCGATCAACAAGTTTTGCGTCCGAGCGGTCCGTATCAGATTCTTGATCGCTTCAGCGGCAAGCTCGTCGATGTCTCCGACAATGATTTTAACGCGCTCTGCTTTTTGCATCTTTGCGATTGGCTGGAACAAGTTGCCCGCGCGAAGTCCTGGGACTACCGCCGCACGGCCTACGCGAAGCTGGCGGACCGAGTTGGTGGAATCGGCAAGAAGCGTTATGCGGAAGTGTTTGCTGACGCTCCGGCTCAGACGTGGTTCCACGAGTACGAGTTCCCGCCGGCCGATCCAAGTTGAGAGTTGTGGAACGACACTGCGCGGGTCGTCATCCCAGTTCGGTGATGGGCGTGCCGAGCACCTCGGACTGTTTGGCGAAGAGTTCGAGCTTGTCGAGGCCCATCTTTTCGAGGACGGTCAGATGCAGATCGACCGGATGAATCGGGCGCGACGCGGGATAGCCGCCGTCGGCCGTGCTGGAGCCGATGACCGTGCCACCGGGAGTACCACCGCCCGCGACGACCAGTGAATAACCGAACGGCCAATGCTCGCGACCGCCGATGCTGCTGATTTCCGGGCTGCGACCGAACTCACCCATCGCGATGACCAGCGTTGAAGCTAGCAATCCGCGCGCGTCGAGATCGTTCAGGAGCGCGGTGAAGGCACGGTCGAAGATCGGGCAGAAGCGGTCCTGCATCCGCTCGAAGAGGCGGTAGTGCAAATCCCAGCCGCCGTCGCCACCTTGTTGTTCGTCCTCCGCGTCGCCGCTCCAGTTGACTTGCACGAAAGGCACGCCCGACTCAATCAGCCGCCGCCCGAGGATGCAGTTCTGTCCAAAGACCGTGTGCCCGTATCGCTCGCGCAGCTCGACCGGCTCTTCGTCGATGTTGAGTGCTCGCTTCGCGTGCGTCGACGTCAACAAACCGAACGCTTTGCGTTGCAGGTCATCGAACCGCGACGCATCGGCCGCTTCAGCTCGTCGCTGAATCTCGTCGAAGCCGGCGAGCAGCGACTTGCGATCGGTCAGTCGCGAGCCGCCGACTCCCGCGATCGGCTCAATCGACGGCGGAATCTTGAATCCCTCTTCGTGCGTGAAGCTGTCGATGCGGAATGGATCGTGAGCCGCGCCCAACGCACCGGCCAGTTGCCCGCGCAAATCGGCTCCGCTGACTTTGCAGTTGGGGCCGATCACCGTGAACGCCGGCCACTCACCCGCGCGGCGGCGAGTCAGATACGACACGAGCGAACCCATGCTCGGCCGCACGCGACCGGGGAACGGAACCGCCCCCGATGCCTGCGAACCATTCGTGCTTCCCGTCAGCGCGACCGTGCCACCTTGATTGTGGTCCTTCATGTCGTGAGCCATGCTGCGAATGATCGTGAATCGCTTCGAGTTCGCCGCACACATCGGCAACAGCTCGCTGATCTGCATCCCCGTCGAGGCGGTCGCGATCGGCGAGTAACAACCCCGAATCTTCGCCGGAGCATTCGGCTTCGGATCCCACATCTCATGATGACTCGGACCGCCCCACATCCACAGCAGTAACACCGATTTCACCGACGAATTTGATTCCGCTCGCGCCGCTCCCGCCAGCCACTGCGGCAGTGACAGCCCCAAAGCCGAGCACGCTCCCATCTGCAACAGCTCGCGCCGCCGAATCTGCTGGCAGTCCTGAGTCCGCAGGCTTCCGAGGACAATCATCTCGAAATCTCACCAAAGGGACGGAAGTGACCAAAAAACGGAATTGGCAAAGCCACCGGTTAACACAGTGCCAGAATCGGCCGCATCAATCAAGAGTCTTTGTAGCTGACACGCAAAATCGAACAAGCCGTCGGAGTTTTGACGGCGCTTTGCTCAATTCGAAACGACGCGAACCAGACTCAGAAATGATCCGGATTGACAACGTCCACGGTTTCGACGCAAGCGGTGACGTGGTGCTCTTTCAGGATGTCGTGCCGGAGGTAATCCAGCAGCGAGTCGGAAACAGGGCGAGTGACCACGACTTCGATGCGCACCAGTGATGAATTTGGTTCCCCGCCGGACGCGAGCAACCGGCGACCAGCTCCCAAGCAAGGGATCAGCGTGTAGCCGGAGGCCCCCAGCCGGACGAAGTCATTGACCAGCCGGTCTTGAAGCTCGGCATCAGCCACGACGGTAAGTCGGCGGAGCGCTTTCAACGCGCGCTTGCGCGTCGCGAACTCGTGCTCCGAAAGCTGACGGTGCATGTCCAGGCCGGAGATCGCCAAGCTCAAGCCTTCTTGTTCAAAGTCCCGCTGCAACTCGTGGAGCTTTTCCATCACACTGCTGTCAACCAGCTTCGTGTCCGAGAGGTCGACGATCAGGTTGTTCCGCTGAGCCAGGCCGATGTCTTCGAGCTGCCGCTTGAATCCAATCCAATTGCTGAAGATGGCCGAGCCGTAGGCTCGGACGCGATACGTCTGATCGCCCGCCTCTTCGACATCCAAGTACGGCTTGAACAGCGATCGGATCGGTACGCCGTTGATCAAATGCACGACGAACTTCACCGCGATGCCGATCCCGATCCCGATCAGCAAGTCGGTCGCGAGCACTCCGACCAGCGTGCAGACGAAAATCAGCAGTTGTTCTTTACCGACGTGATAGACGTGCAAGAACTCGCGCGGGTGAGCCAGTCGGAAGCCGGTGTAGACCAGCATCGCGGCTAAGGCAGCCAGCGGGATTTGATGGATCAGCCCCGGCACGAGTGCGACGAATGCCAGCAAGAATAGTCCGTGCCACAAATCAGCGAACCGCGTCCGCGCACCGTTGTCGATGTTCGCCTTGCTGCGGACGATCTCCGAGATCATCGGCAGGCCGCCGATGGACGAGGCGAGTGTGTTCGCGATCCCGACCGCCAGCACGTCGCGATTGAAGTCGGTTTTTCGCTTCCAGGGATCGAGCAAGTCGATCGCCTTCGCGCTGAGCAACGATTCCAGGCTGCCAATCAAGGCGAACAGAGCGATCCACTTCCAGGCCGCGAATTGCGTGAGTACTGAAAAATCGGGATGAGCCATCGCGGCAAACAGATTCTTGGGAACATTGACCAAGAAGTTTTCGCCGAGCGGATAGTTGTGATGGGCAAATGTGTAAACGTGCTCGTGTTCCAAGTCGAACCATCGGCCGAGCGGAATCGCCACCAGGATCACCACCAACTGGGGCGGGATACGGCGGATGCCCTTGTTCTTGATCAGCGGCCAGCCGAACAAGATCCCCAGACTGATCGCACCGATCAGTGCGATTTCCGGATTCATGTCCAGAATCGACTGCGGCACCCTTGCCAGCAGTTCCAGCGGCTCGCCCTTGATCCCCATTACCCCCAGCACGACGTGAATCTGCTTGGACATGATGATGACGCCGATCGCCGCCAACATGCCGTGGACGGTCGAACTCGGAAAGAACTCACCCAGAAAGCCCAGCCGAAATGCCCCGAAAGCGATCTGAATGATTCCCGCGGTGAAGCCGACCGCCAGTGCCATCTGATACGCGCGGGTCGCCGCTTCCGGGTCGTCACCCAGGGTCGCTTTAAAATCGGTGATGGCTCCCAGCACGATCACGATCAAGCCAGCGGCTGGACCTTTGATCGTCAGTTCCGAGTTGCTGATCAGCGATGTGACAATCGCTCCGACGATTGCCGTGAAGATACCAGCAATGGCGGGGAAGCCGCTCGCCAACGAGATGCCGAGGCACAGCGGCAACGCGATCAGGAAGACCAAGAAACCGGACAGCAAGTCCTGTTTCATAAACTGCGTGAACCCCTTCGCGTCGCCACGCGGGACGATGTTGTCGGCGGATGGGCTGTCAGATGACGGCGATGAATTGGACATGCTGCGTTTCCTTGTGACGAACCACGCCAAGGCGATTGGCGAGCCGGGCGGCCTCAGCCCCAGGACTCCTCCGGATTCGTCGGCTGGTTTGTCGGCTGTTCTGTCCGGGGACTGACGCCACCCGGCTCGCCTGAATTGGAATCGTGGTCGGGTTTCTCATCCGATACCTGGCGATGCTCCAGCAAGTCTTCGGCGGCGTGGTGGCGCGAGACGACTCCGAAGCTCGGATAAAAGCCGCCGAGCAGCACCAACGCCGCCAATGTGAAGACCGCGAACCGCTCACGCGGCAGAATCCCCAAATCGACCGACGAGGTGTGAACTCGGCCAGTGAAGAGTCTGAAATACGCTTGCACGATCGCGATGCTGTTGAGCGCGGCGGCCAGCACGACGGCGAATCCGAAAGTCGGGCTCTGTTCCACGGCACCGTCGACAAGCAATTCGGTTCCGACGAATCCGACGGTGCCAGGAAAGCCGACACTCGCCAGACCGGTCAGCACAAAGCACACGGCCAGTGTCGGCGTGTGGTCGTAGAGACCTTGAAACTCCATCAAGCCCAGCCGGCCGCGCCGCGCTTCGAGTGCTCGCAACGTCAAACCGAAACCTCCCAGCGACAAGCCGACCGACAGCCAGACGCACAGTGCGCCGGTCAAACTGATCGGCGTGACCAGTTCCAATCCCGCCAGCACCAATGCCGAGTGACTCAAGAACAAGAAGCAGAAGAACCGCCGCGCCTCTTTCTGGATCAACGCCATGCCGGATGTGTACACGGCGGTCAGCAGCGAGATCACTCCGATCCACCGCAGCACCCCATCGGGAGCGATCGGCAGCACCAGGCGAATCGCTGCGTAGGCTCCGGCAATCGGCACTGTGAACAGCAGCGCCGTGCCAAACGTCGCGTTCTCGAACAGGTCGGTCATCCAAATGTGAGCGGGAAACATGCCGCTTCGCAGACAGACCGCGGCCAGCAGCGGAACAATCGCCAGCAGCGAGTGCGTCCGCGTCCCTTCGCTCTCGACGAACGACCAACCCAGCACCATCAAGCCGATGAACAGTCCCATGTGCAGGGAGAAGACGCGAGTCGATTTGCCGCGCGATCGCAATTCAAAAAACGGCGGAATCGTCCCCAACGACAGCAGAGCAATCACCAGCCACGGCTCCTTGCAACTGAGCGTCGCCAGCGTGATCGCTTCGGAGAACAGCGTCCACGAAAACGAGAAGCGGCGAATCTTCGTTCGCAGAGTCGTCAGGTTCGTCAAGAAATACAGCAGCGCCGTCAACGGCAGCAGCGGAGCACTCAGTTGGTCGATCACCAGAACTTCGCGGCCGGACAAGCTCGACAGCAGATGCCAGGCGTCGTCCGCCTCGCGTGCGTGCAGCAGTCCGAAGTCCGACCACGTCCCCAAAGTGCCGATGAGCGCCAGCCCGGAAATCAGTACGCTCCACTGTCGAGCCTGCAGCGGATCGCGCCGCCGACCGACCACGACCGCTCCCAGCAGCGGGATCAGGATCGAAATCTCCAACCAGGGAAAATGCAGATCGGTCACTGCAAGTCCTCCAGCGGAGTTTGCGACGGGTCAGTCTGATCGGCGGGACGCGATGACCCGCCCGCGACTAACTCGGTCCAGCGGCGTTCGATCCCGTCGCACCACTCAAATAGAGCGACGAACGGACGGACGACGAAGTCGCTCAACAGCGAGTCGAAATATCCGCGCTCCAGCGACAGCCGGTAAAGCCAATCCCCCCAGCGAGCGGGCGAGCGCCGATCGAACGGCGTTTTCAGGTCTGGCAAACGGTCGCCGATCGCGTTTTCCAACATGTGATAGTCGCGGAGCAGCGAGGGTGCTCGCAGGAACTGCAACGTCCGCAGGCAGGCGTGGCCGAGAATGTGAATCAGCGCCAGATACCGTAATCCGCAGCCGATCTCCGCCGTGATGATCGCTACTTGAGTCAGCGAGGCGAAGGAGAGCACTCCTTTGATGTCGGTCTGCACGCGACCGGCCATCGTTGCGAAGGCCGCTGTCACCAAACCCAAGACGACGATCGCCACGCACAGCACCGGCGAGGCATCCAAGATCGGACTCACTCGCAACAGCAGGAACGCGCCGAGATGCACGGAGAGCGCCCCGTAGAAAACCGCACTCGACGGAGTTGGACCTTCCATCGCTCGCGGCAGCCAGCCGGAGAACGGAACCATCGCCGACTTTCCCATCGCCGCCAGCAACAGCAGCAATCCGACGAGCAGACATTGCGACTCGGTCAGCAGTGCTGCCCCCTCGGGCCAAGTTCCAACACTCACCAGCTTGTCGAAGTCACCCTCGCCAGTCAGATGATGCAGCACGATCGACGCTAACAGCAGCGCGGCATCCGAGAGGCGATAGACGCTCCAGACTCGCAGTCCGTTCTGCACCGGGGATCGCCGCTCGTGATAGAACGCCACCAGCAGCGCCGACGACAGGCCGACCAACTCCCAGCCCGTGAACAGCGTCTCGATCGTCCCCGCCAGCGAGGTCACGATCATGCCCAACACAAACAGCGAGTAGAACACGAAGAACCGATTGAAGCCCCGCTCGCGGTGCATGTACCGATTGCAGAAAGCCCCGATCGTCCCGCACAACAGAAACGTCAGGATCACGAACGGAACCGACAACCGATCAAATTCAAACTTGAATACGAAGTGGTAATGCGGAATCGACACCCAATGCCCCAGCGGGATCGGCACATGCCGCGTTCCCAGCGAGAGCATCATGGCCAGGATCGCGATCGACGCCAGCAACCCTGCGAAGATCGCCGATTGCACGCACGTCACGATGGCCCGTTCGTTAAGCGGCTTGCCGCGCAACGACGACAATCCCAACACGCCGAACAACGCGGCTGGGGCACCGACGACCGTCAGGCCCAGCACCCGCAAAATGAGTTCGTGGTCGAACATGAGTCGGTCTTTCAAGGGAGGTCAAACCACGTCGGGAAATGTCCGCTGCGATGAAGCTCGGTTAAGACGTGCATCCAGGCAAAGGCGACGAAGAACCAGATCGCATCGAACACTCCGCGACGAAAGGCGGTGCTTCCGATCTGGTGTTCGGCGCTTTCGTGAAAGCGAGCGATTGCGGGAACGAGCAGCGGAGTGACTTGGCGATACGCCCGATACACGTCGCCATGTCGTTCGGTGAGCCGGCGAGCCTCTGATGCGACGACACTTGGGTAGTACGCCAGAAAGCCAAGCAGCACGATCAACGGGAACGTGATTGTGCAGGATCCCAGGCCCACCCCTACGGCTGCGACCGCGCTGAAAAAGTACAACGGGTTTTGACAGAGCGAGTACGGGCCGTCGGTGATCAGGCCCTCGGTCTTCCGACCGGCAATACTGCCCAGGCACCACACCCGACCGATGACCCCAACGCCCATCAACAGGCAACCGGATGAGAACAAGGTGTGACCTACCAAGCTCGTCTCGCCCCAATGCGTCCCCACGACTGTGGCGGCTGCCAGCCAGAATGTGGTCAGGATGGCCGTCAATCGTTTCCTCAAGCGTTCAACATTCAGACTCATGACCCCGTCTCCTTTTTGTTCGAACCAGGACGTTGGCACTTTGAAACGCTCTCAACTCACAATCTCCGCGAACTCCAGGTGATCCCGTTGACCGCGATACCAGTCAGCCGAGGAGGCCGCTTGTCGCAATTCGTTCGCCTCGGCCCGATACGGCTCGAAGTGATCGCCGCACAGAACGTGAATCTCGGCCGAGTTCGGGCAAAGCGTTGCGACCTGCACCCAGCCATGCACGCACATCCGCTTGATCGCCGGATTCCGATCAAAGATCTTCAACACCGCTGCCGGGGTTGATTCAAGCACGAACAACAGCCGCACCGGTTCGTGAATCTCGACCATCTGCCACGGCAGCCCGGTGCGCAGATCGCTCGCCGCACCGTCCATTACTCCCAGCAGCGACGTGATGTTGTGCGGCAGTTTCGTCCCGCAGCCCCAACCGGGCGAATCGATGTACGAGAAGTAGTACTCCAGATTGATGCCCCCGCAGACCGGCACGACTGCTTGCAGAATCCGAGTCAGGATCGCGCTCTCGGCGTCATCTTGCAGCGGATCGTAGGAGACAAGAAACGCTCGGCGGTCGAAGTACAACCCGCGCGTCCGCTCGCGTCGGCCGACGATGCAGATTGCGTTCGTCGCGTGCCCCCACTCCGGCCGCACTTGCGCCAAGTCTTCCGCACGTGCCTCGACATGCCGCCGTGCCGCCGCGAAGGACAGGTTCAAGGGAGCCGACAGAAACCGGCGGCAACGTTCGTGAGCGTTCTGCGCGCAGGCCTGCTCCAGGACGTTTTGGAAGGTCGTGAATTCCGCGTCGTGGCTCGGCGGCAGCCGGTCGAGATCGAAGAACGTCAGCGCTTCGTTGCACGTGTTGTGATAAGCGCCGACGAATACGGTGTCGTTTGGAATCTGCAGCCCGCGCGAGTTTATGTGGTTGCGCACACGCGGGTCGTTTAACATCTCGGCCACTGCGCGTGCGTTGGGTCCGCCCCGCGCGCCTCCGCAAGCACCGCAGTCGTGGGCGGACTCGTGCGGATTATTCGCACTGTTCGAGCCGTGTCCGATGATCGCGACCAGCCGAGCAAATCCGCTCGTCAGTCCGATGTCGCGCAGCAACCGCTCTGCGACGTTCGTCATTTCCTCAACCGTGAAGCCGATGTGATTTTCCTCGCAACTCGGCGGCGACGACGTTCGCTCCAACTGCAACCGAGTTCCCGACGGCGGCTGCACGAACCCGGTCGCCTTGCCTCGGATCATCGCCGTCAATCGTGGAAACAACACGCGAGCCACTAGCGGGATCGAAGCCAACACACCCAACCCTGCCGTGATGAGTGCTCCGCCGAGAAACCCTCGGCTGCCCACATGCGCCCGATGCGACGCGCGGCCGATCATCTCGCGCGTCTTAGCTCGACGTTGATGCACGCCGGCCGCCGTGAACGCGACATCCTCAACCACCCAATGCTGCGGACGAATGACGATCGGGCAGAGCGGAACGAAGTGCGCATCCGCCGCTCCTCGGTAATACATTGCCACGCTGAAGAAGCCCGCCGCGCCGAACGTTTCCGTCTCCGGAGCGATCTCTTCCAGATGCCGCCGCATCGACTCTTCCCGTTCGTCGATGCAGAAGATTGCCTGAAACTTCGGCGACTCCACGCGAGCCGACCGCTTCCGGCCATGAATGGCCAATGCATCGAGCGTCTGCACGCGAAACTTCCGCTCGTAGGCCCGATGAAACACGCGCCGCCGTTCGATGCTGGAAAACGCTTCGATCTCCCGCATCAACAGCGACCAAACCTCGCGCGGCATCTGCAACAAACCAGGAGCACTCCAGCCGCGCCCTTGCGCTAACTGAAACAACAAGAATGCTCGCTGATCAACGCTGACCGCCGGCGGCTGCACGATCCGTCGGCGAGCCACCTCCGGAATTTCTCCCAGCGAGCCCGACAATCGCAGTGCCGTCTGCGCAACATGCTTCAGGGCCAACCGCTCCAGAATCAATCGCACCGCGAGAAATTCAATGACGCTCCCCGGCTGAGCCGGAAATCGAACGCGATCCGCTCGCAGCTCCATCTGCTGAATCATTCCCGCCCAACCGCGAAGCGACAGCAACGTCTCGGACAGAAACTCGTTCCAATCGGCTTCCTCGACACCCAACATATCCAACGATTCGAGAATCGACTCCAACGGCCCGATCGAAGCAGCCTCCAACCGATCTAACTCCGCCGCCAATCCGCTCAACCACCGATCCGGCGGCCCCGCCGACTGCCGATACAACGCGATGAACGCTCGAAAGAATCCCTCCGCGCGGTGCGGCAACGTCCAGGGAGCCATCCCCTGATCGAGAAACGCCGCGCTGAACCGAATCAGCAATTCGTTGACCAACCGATCGCTGTCTTCGCCCGTCGCCTCCAACAACCAATCCCGAGGTCGCACGAATTCGGGAGACTTCGCCGGGACCGCTGCGAGGCAGTGCACCCCCTCGCGGCAAGTTCGCCATAGAGTCTGCAACGCCAACGACTCCCAGGTCGCCTCGCTCCACGATTCCATCGACGCCGCGCCGTACCGAGCCAACAGGTCGGTGAGCATTTCTCGATGTGCGTGGTCGTGCCCGTTGCGCAAGTTGTCCAACACCCACAACCGAGTTTCCCGAACCAGCCGCTCGCGCGACTCCGTCGGAAGCTTCTTGGGCAATCGCGTCAGTGCATCCGTTTCAGCGATGAACCAGCGCAGCTCCTCGGACGGCCCTGATCGCAACGGATGTTGCAACATCGCCAGCCGCAGGTGATACCTCGTCCCCAACGGCCCGATCAGCGCGTCGGCCCGCTCTCTCAAGTCGTCAACGAGTATCTCGGCCAAGTCTTCCAGACGAATTCGCCCACGAGCCAATTCCTGCCGATACCGGTCCTCGGTCAGATACGGCTGACAGCCGAATGTCCGCGCCCCCGCCTGCACCCCTTCGTCAAACGTCAATTCCTCGAACGCGTGCAAGGTGTTGTGATGAATGAAGACCGTGATCGGACCTTGTGCCGGCAACAGCTGCGATGCCTGCGCAATCACCTGTTCCAGGCGACTCGATGCGGCGGCGGAACCAAGTTGGCGCGCGCAGACGTCCAAGGCAGAAACCATCCGAACAAAGTGCAAAGCGACAAGAGTCCGCCATCGCACTGAGCGCTCGATGGCCGAACTAACGACGTGAGCAGACTGCGTCCGTGGCCGGAGGTCCGCGCCAGAAATGCGCCTTGCGCTGGCAAGCTCTGAGGTCCTCGCACTCCTCGGCAATATGAGCGGCGTAGTTAATCTCCAAGGCCGCCTGGCACCCCTCCGCAGGAGCGAACAACAGGAACTCACTCGATTCGTCCGCCTCGGCCTCTTCCGCCAATTCGATCAACACCAACGGCGAAGCGATGTCCGACGTCGTCAGGGCGGCTGCTTCCTCGGCCAGGTTGAGCAGCGATGAACTCGCCACCAACAGCAGCAAGACCAGAGACAGCGATCGAGGTTGCCAAGAGGTCATGGAGTGGGATTTAGCAGCGATCCCCCATTTTGGCAATGTCCTTGCTGGTCGCTGGGTCTCGTTGTCGCCACGATTGACCGCACCGAAAACCGTGCCACACTGCCGATCACTCGGAATGAACTTGGAGACTTTGATGACTCTGAACTCCTCACGACGAACATTCCTTGCCGGCACGGCCGCGTGTGCCGCTGGCGTCTTCACGCCCTACACTTGGACGGCCAACGCGGACGAAAAGGTGGTTCCCAAATCACCGAACGACCGCTGGCGGATTGGCGTGATCGGGCTGCGGTATCAAGGCTCGGTCATCACGCGCGAAGCGTTGCCCTACGGCGATGTCGTCGCGATCTGCGATGTCGATCGTCACGTCCGCGAACAAGCGCGAGCCAGCTTCGGCAGCACCGCGACGCTGTTTGAAAACTACACCGATCTGCTGACTCGCAAAGACATCGACGTTGTCCTGATCGGCACTCCCGATCACTGGCACACGAAGATGCTGATCGACGCCTGCCGTGCCAAGAAGGACGTCTATTGCGAGAAGCCGCTGACGCTGACCGTCGCCGAAGGGCAGCGCGTTTGCGATGTCGTCAAAGAAACCGGCCGAGTCGTGCAAGTCGGCACCTGGCAGCGCAGCGATGCGCGGTTCCGACTTGCGGTCGAGATGGTGCAAGCCGGTCGCATCGGCAAACTTCGGCGGATGACCGTCGTCATGGGCAAGAACAAAACCGGCGGCCCGTTCACGCCGACTCCGATGCCGAGTCACTTCAATTGGAACCTCTGGCAGGGACAGACCCCCGACGTGCCGTACCTCGCCGAGCGCAGCCACTACACGTTCCGCTGGTGGTACGAGTACTCCGGCGGTGAGATGACCGACACGGGAGCCCATCATCTCGACATCGCGCAGTGGGGCGCGGGCTTGCAGCACTCCGGCCCCGTCGAGATCGAAGGAACCGCCAGGTACCCAACGGTCGAGAACGGCTACAACGTTGCGCTCGATTACCACGCGCGCTACCGCTACGCGAACGGCGTCGAGTTGGAAGTCCTCGACGCACCGCGCGGCGATTACAACCGCGATGGCATCATGTTTGAAGGAGACTCCGGCCGCCTCTTCGTGAACCGAGGCACAATCGTCGGCCGCCCCGTCGAGGACTTGAAGGCTCA
>VGZH01000096.1 GCA_016872645.1 Planctomycetota bacterium
GCATACGCCGTGAACTCGGCTCGTTCGGCGGCGGTTGGGGAGCGGCCGGCGATCAGACGCAGGGCGAGATCGATGCGATCCGGGCTGGTTTGGCTCTCCGCCTCCAGACGCCGAGCGAAATGGCGCGACAGGCTCAGATTGAAACGGTTGTTGAGCAGCGACAGAGCTTGCAGCGACGTCAGCGTCTCGTCGCGCAGCGGGGTGCTCTGCGACGAATCGGCGCAGTCGAGCGTCGTCATGTACGGGTCGGGCTGCGAGCGGACGATGAACCGATACACGCTGCGGCGATGCGAGGCCACGTCTTCGGGATTGAACTTGTGATACTCGTAGTGCGGCGAGTGAGCCGTCTGCTCCAGCGCGAACAAGTAATACCCCGGCCCACCCATCGTCCGCCGCATTCGGCCAGAGACGGCGAGGATCGAGTCGCGAATTTCTTCGGCTTCCAATCGCCGACGATTCATTCGCCACAGAAACCGATTGCCACCGTCGTTGGCTGCTGCCGCTTCGTTGTGAGCCGATGATTGTCGGTACGCCGCGCTCGTAACGATCAACCGATGAAGACGCTTGAGTCCGGCTGTTGGCCGATGGCTGAGAGCTGATGGCTGTCCAACCAACTCCGAAGAAAAAGGATCACGGCCATCGACCATCGGCTCACGGCCTTTGGCCAGCTCACACGCCAGCCAATCGAGCAACTCAGGATGCGAGGGCACACGGCCCATGCGGCCGAAGTCGTTTGGGCTTTCGACGATCGCCTGGCTGAAGTGAAATTGCCAGACGCGATTCGCGATCGAGCGCCATGTTGTCGGGTGATCCACACGAGTGATCCACTTCGCGAGAGCAGCTCGGCGGTCACCTTCGCGATGATCGGCCGGCAGCGAGAACTCGACAGGAACACCTTTCAGGATTGGGACGACACCGGGCTTCGCGGTTCCGCGCGGTTGCAGGACGTTGCCGCGATGCAGGACTTGCACGTCGCGCGGCTTGCCTTTTGTCGGCTGAAATCCACCTTGCGGCTCGAACTCGGTCGCGGCGGCGAGCACTACACGGCCTTGAGGCAGCGCGGCGATTTGTTGCTGTATTGCCTGCCGGTCTTTATCCAACTGCTCGCGGAGAGTTCGTCGTTCCGGCGTGTTGATGCGATCGAAGATCGCCTGATGCAGTTTCTGACTCTCGGCCAATTTGGCGATCGCGGTGGAGTCTCCAGCTTGTGGCCAGATGCCGTCGGTCAGATTCTTTTTGCCCCAGCGAATCGGTGCTTCGATCGAATCGAGCGACGCGACGGATGCGTTGAACGCGACGTTTTTGCCGTCGGCGTTCAGCACTTCGACCTCCGCGAGCGCGAAGATGAAGTCTTTGGTTCGCTCACGAAGCTTCGGCACAGTGATGCGAACGAAGCGAGCCTTTGTCCCCTTCGCGGTGATTGTGATCGGGACAAGTCCCGGGTTAGCAACGTCGTTTTGTGTTTGGTCGGCACTTGTAGCCGACAGCGTGAGCGAGGGTGAATTGGCATTTGATTTCAATTCGACGTTGGGGTTGGACTCACCCTCGCTGACACTTCGGGTTACCAGGCTGAGTGCTTCGGCTGTTTCTCCGGCATCGACGCGATACCGCAACGGGAATCCAAACCCGCCTCCGATGCCACCAAACTCATCATGGCAGGCGTGCAGCACAATGCGGTCGATCTCGACGACCTGGCCGAGGTCGATCTGCACCCACTTTGTTTTGTCCGGCGACGATTCGATGCCGCTGTGATAGCCGTACTCCGGCTTCTTCGCGAGCGGTTGCGACTTCAGAGTCAGGTCGCGGATTTCCTTATCCAGACGAACGAACTCCTCGCCGCCGTCGCGACGGATGTCCGCTTCGAGGGCCGCGATCTTCGTCTGCAAATCGCGTTGCTTCGCGAGCAAGTCACGACGTTGCTGCTCAACCGACGGATCGAGATCGTAAGGCCGCTCGGCCCGATCGACCGCCGCGAAGACCGCTTGCAGGCCGTAATAATGCTGCTGTGTGAAGGGATCGAACTTGTGGTTGTGGCACTGAGCACATTGGATCGTCACGCTGCAAAACGTGTTGAGCGTCGCCGTGACCATCTCGTCCCGGTCGTTGTGACGAGCCACTTTGCCATCGATTTTCGATTCGGGAACTTCGACATGTCCGATGAAATCCCACGGCCCCGCCGCGATGAAACCGAGTCCGAGAATTCCGTCCGGCGTGCCGGGATACAGAACATCGCCGGCGATCTGCTCTTCAACGAACCGGGCATACGGCTTGTCTTCATTAAATGAACGAATGACGTAATCGCGATACGGCCACGCATTGGGCCGCAGCTTGTCCTTGTCGTAGCCGCAGGTGTCGGCGTACCGCGCCACATCCAGCCAGTGCCGGCCCCAACGTTCGCCGTAATGCGGCGACGCAAGCAGCCGATCAACAAGCCGTTCGTAGGCCGCTGGATCTGGATCGCTGACAAACTCATCGACTTCGTCCGGCGCTGGCGGCAACCCGGTGAGATCGAAGGTCACTCGGCGAATCAGCGTGCGGCGGTCGGCTTCGGGGGACATCGCCAAGCCGTGTTCGAGCTGCTTGGCGACGATGAAGGCGTCGAGTGGATTTTCGATATTCGATTTTTGTTTTTTGATCTCAGGTACTCGCGGCCGAATCAGCGGCCGGAATGACCACCAATCGGTATTGGTGACAACGGCGTCTTCGATGCGAAAACCGTCCGGCCATTTGGCTCCGTCGGCGATCCATTTCTCAATGGCCGCGACTTCCTCGACGCGAAGCGGTTCGCCGTTTTTGGGCATCGCCGGTCGCTTTCCGTCTTGCGGTTTGAGCACGCTGAGCAAGTGGCTCTCGGCCGGTTTGCTCGGCTCTACGAAGCCGCTTTTCGTGAGTTCGTCAGCGGTTTGCAGCGCGAACCCACCTTTGTGGTCGACGGAGTTATGGCAGCTCAGGCAGCGTTTCTGGATGAGCGGTACGAGCCGGTCGCGGAACAGATCGTCGGCTGTGGCAGAATTCGCGAGGGTGACAATCAGCAGCACGCTGGCGAATGCGAAAGGCATGGAACAAAAAGATGTGGGGCAAAACAATGGCGTCTTTTTTTGTCCCACATCTTTTTGTTGGCCCATTTGTCTCGCGTCGCGATTCGCAAACGTTCGCATTACTTCTTGCCCTTTTTATTGGGCTTCTTGTTGTTGTTGTTGTTGTCGTTCGCTTTGTCGGCAGCTTCGGCCTGTTTGACTTGCAGCTGTTCGCGAACCAGTTTGGCTTGGTCGGCGGCGATCTTTTCGCGAATGCGTTGCATCTTTTGGCCGGCCAGTTCGGTCGCATCGGCGGCGGAGCGCATCGCTTGCAGAGAAGATTGGATCTCTGGATTGGAATCGATCTGACTGCGAATCTTGGCTCGGATTTGATTCACACGATCCTGAGCGTCGGCGAATTTCGCTCGCGCGGATTTCGCGGAGGAGTCGGATTCGAGCGCGACTTGTTCGAGTTCATTGGTCGCCAATTTATCCTTGCTGGCCTGAGCGATTTCCTTACGTTTGGTTTCGGCGGATAAGGACTCGTCAGCCCGGACTGCTTTCAAGCGAGCGTCGGCATCGGCGATTTTCTTCACGGCAGCTTGATACGCCGGTGTTTCCTTCAGCGTCTTCAGTACCGGCGCGGCGGCCACATCGTACGACTTCTTAGCGGACTCTTGTGCGGCCAATGCGTTGTCGATGCCAGAACCACTCTCCACCTTGGCTTCGATCCGTTTGCGAACTTCTTCCAGTTTTTGCCGCGCCGCCTTCTCTTTGGCTTGGGCGTCCCCGAACGCTTTCTGAGCTTCCTGCAAATCCTTCTGATCGTCTTTGAGTTTGTCCTGAGCCTCCTTCACGTCTTCTTTCGCCTCCTTGATCCGTTGGTCGTCGCGCTTTTCCTGCGCGGAGTTCTTGTTGTTTTTGTTTTTGTTCTGTGCCGCGCTGATCGGTTCACACCACAACGCGATGACCAACGAGAACAGGCTCAACGAGACGAGACGCAACATGATCGACTCCTTAAATCGCCGATTCTTTGATTGACTTATCTTTTTGTCGCAGCTCTGTAACCGCAAGATCGCAGTTTTATCGTTTCTTGACTCGCGGACGCCAGCCGCGTGGGTCTACCAAAGCACCTGCCGATTAGCCAACGACCTCCTCGATGACGTGGCCGTGATCGAGAACGAACATCGGGCGGCCTTCTTTGTTGGCGACGCGTGATTCCTGGTCGATGCCTAAAGAATGATAGATCGTGGCGGCGATATCGGCAGGGCCAAAGTGTTTGGTTGTGGGATACGCACCTTGCTTATCGCTGGCTCCGACGACTTGGCCAACCTTCGTGCCGGCTCCGGTAAAGAAGATCGAACCGCAGGCCCCCCAGTGGTCACGCCCACCACCTTTGTTGATCTTCGGCGTGCGACCGAACTCGGTGAGGAACACCACCAGCGTGTCGTCGAGCAAACCGCGTTGCTTGAGATCGTTGATCAGCGCGGCGAACGCCTTGTCCATGCCAGCGACGTGATAGCCGCGCATCGCCATCTGGCTGATGTGCGGAAACTTTTGTTCGGGGACGTTGTGGTTGTCCCACAGGTTGCCGTAGTCCGGGTCGTAGCCGTAATCGACCATGACAAATCGCGCACCCGCTTCAACGAGACGCGCGGCCATCAGGCAGCGACCTCCAATTTTGGTGCGGCCATAAGTTTCCCGAACGGCGTCCGATTCTTTGCGAATGTCGAAAGCGTCCCGAATCTTGCCGGAGGTCAACAGGCCCAGCGCGCTGGAGAAATTGCCGTCGACCGTTTCAGCCAGTCGTTGTTGTTCAATGTTGCGTTGAGCTTGATCAAAGGTCTGTCGCAAGGCCGCTCGGCGATCGAGTCGTGTGAACGTGACTCCTTCCGGCATGTCGAGCAGTTTGGGACGCAGATCTTCGTCACTGATTGGCGACGGGTTTTCAGATTTGACACCGACGGTGAAATCGGGCTGCTCCGGCTGACCGCCGACACAGAACGGAGCGTATTGATCTCCCAACCAACCGCCGACGAACAAGGCATACGGTGGTGGGCCGGGCCGAGTGATCCCCGGCACTGCGATGTAACCGGGCAAGCCGTTTCGCGAACCTTGCAGATGCCACACGAGCGATCCGATGTTCGGCTCGGAGAAGAGCTGCGCCATCGTCACCTTGCGGCCCGAGAGTGTGTAAGCCTGGCTCAGCAAGTGGTCGTTGCTGTCGTGCGAGAAGCTGCGGATGACGGCGAGCTGATCGGCGATCTTCGCGAGGTTCGGGCAGGCTTCGCAGAACTGTACGCCGGGAAGTTTCGTGTCGATGGCATTGAGCGTTCCGCGGATCTCTTCGGGAGCTTCCGGTTTTGGATCGAACGACTCATGGTGCGTGACTCCTCCGCCCATCCAGAGGTAAACGACGGACTTGGCTTTGCCGAAGCTCGCGGCGCGCGTCTCATTGGCCGATGCCACGCTTCCCAGCGCGGCAGGGACCAGCGTCGCGGCCACGCTGACCGAGCCGACCCGCAGCACATCGCGGCGATTGACCAGCGAGTGGCCGGGGCCGAACAGTGGATCAAGGCGGGAAAGCTGCGGCATTGCTGTGTCCTTCAGAAATTAGGCCGGTCGCTCCGTAACCGGAACTTCAGGTCACGGAGTGACCCAACTACTTTCTCCTGAGTTGGCGACAATTGCGATAGCTCATCCAGCAAATCGACGATTTAGGCGGGCTCGCATTATGCCGCTTGGAACCCGATCGCAGCAAGCAGCAGATTGGGACGTCCACCACAATCTGCGACATCACCTGCGAACGATTCTGCCGCTTATTCCGGATCACCGCTGGTATCCGCTCGTAGTGACCCCATTTATGGAGTCGAAGCAGTCGAATGAAGCCGACACCGACCTGATGAATCAGGTCACTACGAGCGTGAAATACGGCAGCTTTGTGTTACTTCTCCCCCAGCAGTTCCTTGAGCTTCGGCTCGGTCGCTTCGGCCCAGGTCTTGTAGCTGGCTTCATTGAGGTGCAGCAGGTCGGGCATGACCTCTTTCGACAACGTGCCGTCGGCGTTCAAGAACTTGCTGCTGATGTCGAGGTAGTGAACCATTTCGCCATCGGCCAGCTTGGCGATCTTCTCGTTGGCTCCGATGTTGATCTTGCGTTTGGCGTCATTGGCATCCGCGCCGCGAGGGAAAATTGCCAACACCAGAATCTTTGTCTTCGGCAGTTTCGTGCGCAGCTTCTTAACGATCGCCTCGACACCATCGGCAATCTGCGCCGACGAATTCGAGCCCGAGTTGTTCGTGCCGATCATCAGCACGGCCGCCTTCGGAGAGATCCCTTCGATATTGCCGTTGTCCAACCGCCAAAGAACGTGCTGAGTGCGGTCGCCGCCGATCCCCAAGTTCACCGCGTTACGAGGCGTGTAGTACTTCTCCCACACGGCCTTGCCTGAACCTTCCCAACCCTGCGTGATCGAATCACCGATCAGCAACAGATCGACGTTCCCTTTCTTGACCCGTTCATTGAACGAGTCGTGTCGCTTCATCCAATTCCCATCGCGCGGCACCGGCTTGACGGCATCGTGAGCCGGATCCTCCGCCACCGACCGAGCGGCAGTGCTGATAAAAGCCACGCACGACCACAGAACCAACATCGAAATCCAACGACCTTGCAAACGAACCATGAACGAGTCTCCTCAAAAATGTGATGACGCGAATGTTCCCATTTTCCGCCCGCTTCTTCCGATCGCTGCAAAGTCGGGCGGAAAACGGCGGGCGACAAGTAAAACGGCAATCAGAGCGGGGAATCCTATCGTCCGGCCGATTGTTTTTCGCTGGTCAAAAACGAGATCAAGTCCACGAACTCATCGACCGTCAGCGTCTTCTCCAATCCATCGGGCATGATGCTGCCCGCGTGAGCCTGCGATTCCTCGATGTCGGCCTTGAGCAGCGAATGTTTCTTCTTCTGATTGTCGGCGAGAACCAGTGTGTCGGCGGTCTCGATGATCTTCAGACCACTCAGCACTTGCCCGTCGTTCATCGCGACCGTCTGCGATTGAAACCCTGCCGCAATCGTACGGAGCGGTTCGAGCAGCGACTCGATGATGTGAACTCGCGAGAAGCGGCTGCCGATGCCCGTCAGCTCTGAACCGATCTTTTCACCTTGATCACCAAGCCGGTGACACTTCAGGCACTGCGACTTCTCAACGGTGAGTAACCGCTTGCGTCCTCGTTCGACATTACCTGTGCGAGCCAATGCCGCCTCGACGAGTCGTTCGTATTCAACCATCGTACCGGTTGGGGCTCCAACCTTGCGTGACCCCCTTGAGGACATCGAGTTTCTCGCGTTCGACAGCGCAGGCGATGATGCGGGGGAGTCGCAGCATGTTGGCTCTCTCGTCGAGCCACGTTTCGCGGAAGTGAACCGACTCGCCGGTGTCGGTCCAGATCGCATCTCCTCCCAAAATGCGGGCAACGTGCAGCGAGACCGGGAAGTCGTACAAGTTGGGCGAGTGAATCAGCGAACCGCCGAACTCACCACTGGCGAGCAGCGGATAAATACTGCCTGGCATGTCATCCGGAGCGACCCCTTCCAGGCCGGCGGCGGTCACAGCGGCGGCGCGTTCGCGATCTCGCTGCTGAAAACCGATCAGATAAATCTTCTTCGAGTTCGGCCGCGACTCCCGCGTGATCGGCGTCAGGCCGTCGAGCACATCGCTGGCGGGAATGCTGGGATCGTCCTCGCCGACGACGATGTCCGATCCGATCGCTTCGAGCCAAGTTCCGTGCTCTCCCGCTTCCGGAACGAATACCAGCGAGTAGTGCAGCGTATTCCGGTCCCGCAGATGCAGCATGACCGCGTACCCGTTTCCGGTGTGATCGCGATACTGCTTCGTCCCGTCGATCGGATCGAGCGCGATCGTCAGCTCGCTCTCAGTCGCGAAGTATCCGAGATCACCGTTCGATTCTTCCGCTTCGATGCGGCATTCTCGAAAGAGGGGCGACCGATCCCGCAGCGCGGAGATGACCAACTCCTGCACCGTGAGGTCTGCCAGCGTGAGGGCGTCCGTCTCCGCGCTCCCCGACGTCTTGCCGCTCAGCCCGATGTTGTGCTTTCTCAATTGCCGAGCAATCGCGCCGGCCCAGCGCAGCACCTCCGGCATGTGTGCCGACAACGCTTCCGCCACTTCATCAACTGCTGTTGTCATCTGCGCCCCTCGCCCCAAAACCCCGGCCCCTACTCGTCGTCATCTTTCTGCTTGCGGTTGAACCACGCGAACGGCGAGCGGCCTTCTTCTTCCTTGGTCTCTGATTTACGCGGCTGCGCACCCAGAGCCGCGAGCACTTTCGGGAAGACCTCGTCGAATTTCGTATCGTTGCGTCGCCAGCCGTTAAAGTCCGCGACGACTCGTGCAGCGATCGCTTTGTCTTGCTTTCCCTTTGCGTCACCTCCGAAGAGGAATCCATCGAGCGTCAGCGGCAGCAATAGTTTGACCTCTTGGCCGACATCGCGTTTCCACTGTTGCTCGCGCTCGAAGAGCCGTGTGACTTCACCCTCAACCCACGGCGACGTCAACGAACTGCGCGACGCGAGGAAGATCACCTTGTTCGGTTGCTGCGAATCGAACTGCGCTTCGAGCGGATTTCCCGAGCGGCCCGCGTTGGGCATCTCGTCCATCCAGCAAACCAGGCCAACGGAACGCAGTGCCTCGGCCAACCGTCCCGCGAACGACAGGTCATCGTGGCTGAACCGAATGAAGCACGCCACCGCTTCGCGCGGAGCCGCCTGCAACGCGAGCACAAAGTCGTCGGGCAATCCACTGCCGCTGAGAAACTCAGTCGGGATCTGTCCGCGAGATTTGAGCCAAGTGTCCAATCCGATGCTGCTGGGCCCGTGATGCGTTGCGGTCTCCAAGCCGATGACTTGGCTGAGATCGCAGTTACTCCAACGAGTCCAACCGCATGTCAGCCGCGAAGCGTGCGTCGCTGCAAATCGAGCCAGACTGAAATCGGCACCCAGCACGGTCGCTTCATTGAGCTGAGCGTTGTTCAAGTCCGCTTCGAGAAATATGGCTCTCGTGAGCGTCGCCTTCGAGAGTTCGCAGCTATTCAAACTGGCTCGTGTGAAATCCGTCTCGGTCCCGTTCGATTCGCCGAGCAACGCTTTGAAAAGATCGGCCTTCCGCAAGTCCGCCCGCGAAAGGTTGGCGAATTTCAGACTCGCCCGCGTCAAGTCCGCCTCGCTCAAGTTCGCCCCGCTCAAATCTGCCCGGGCCAGTTTCGCTCCCACCAGCAACGCTCGACGCAAATTCATCCCGCGCAGGTCAGCCCCCTTCAAATCCGCCTCGGTCAAATCGAGCATCAAATTCGGGTTTGTCGCTCGAAATTTGGCGAGCGCCTGTTTTCCGGCTTTGACGGCTTCCAAAACTTTGCTGCTAGCCATGGCGAATTCTCAGCTTCGATGCTTTGCTCACGACAGCAGTAATTCTGAACAGAACCGGACGCGATCGGCAAGCAGGACAGCGAGATTGTTCCTGAGGTCGCGCTCCTGGCTTGCTTGCGATTGGTTCGAGTCAGCATCGACACGGGCCCTGGGTGGTCGCACGCGAACCACCTGCGATACAAGGCTGGCCATTTTTCGTTCCTTGCCCGCCTGTAGGGTGTCTGATAGTTTCCGTTCGGCCACAATTCAACTTTGTCCTGTTAATCAATCACCATCGAAAACGTCAGAAAGAGATCGAGGCTCGCATGCACCACGTCACGCTGATCCCTGGAGATGGAACTGGTCCGGAACTCGCCGAAGCGACTCGCAAATGCGTCGATGCGACAGGCGTGAAAATCAACTGGGACCGGCAGGAATGCGGCATCGAAGTCATCGAGGCACAAGGGAAGATTCCCGATTCGGTCTTCACGTCGATCCGAGCCAACAAGGTTGCTCTGAAAGCTCCAATCACGACCCCCATCGGCAAGGGGTTCCGATCCGTGAACGTCGCGCTGCGTCAGGAACTTGGCCTCTACGCCTGCGTGCGGCCCTGCAAGACTTACAAGGGTGTGCGGTCGTATTTCGAGAAGACAAAAGTCGATCTGATCATCGTCCGCGAGAACACCGAAGACTTGTACGCCGGCGTCGAGTTTCAAGCCGGTCAGCCGAAGACGGCGGAGCTGATTCAGTTCATCAACTCCATCGCGACCGGCAAGAAGATCGGCACCGGCTTGGAGACCACGGGGGTCAGCATCAAGCCGATGTCGGTTGAGGGTTGCCGGAACATCAGCCGCTACGCCTTTGACTACGCCGTGAAGTACGGCCGCAAGTCGGTGACGTCGATCTGCAAGGCGAACATCATGAAGTTCACCGACGGCCTGTGGTACGACACCAGCCGCGCGGTGGCGACTGCGTACGGTGCGAAATACGAAGACCCGAAGCTCGCCGAAGGAGTCAAAGCCGATCCGACGCTCGCGGGCAAAGTCCCCAGCGCGGCCGGCATCAACTACATCGAGCGACTCGTGGACAACATGTGCATGCAGTTGGTTCAGAAGCCGGAGAACTACGACGTGCTGGTGATGGGCAACCTCTACGGCGACATCCTCAGCGACCTGTGCGCCGGTCTCGTCGGTGGCCTGGGAGTCGCTCCCGGTGCGAACATCGGCCCGGATTCTGCGATCTTCGAGGCGACTCACGGCTCGGCTCCGAAGTACAAAGGCCAGAACAAGGTCAACCCGACCGCTTTGATCCTCTCCGGCAAGCTGATGCTGGAACACCTCGGCGAATCCGCCGCCGCCGCGAAGCTCGAACGAGCCGTCGCCAGCATCATCGAGGAAGGCAAGTACGTCACCTACGACATGAAGCCCGACCGCAACGACCCCACCGCCGTCGGCACCCGCGAAATGGCCGATGCGATCTGCAAACGGATGGCGGAACTGGGGTAGTTGCCCTTCAAAAACAGCTTCAACGCATAGGCGCGAAGGGCACAAAGCAATCGCAAAGGACTCACGCTTTGCGAAGCTTTCTGAGCTTCGCGTCTTTGTGTTGAGAGAACCTTTTCTTGGATAGGACGACAAACTCGTGAACGAGAAGTTTGTCCGCGAATTGATGTCTGGCCGGACGCGTGGTTTCGCGGCGTGCTTGTTGCGAGTCGGCTTGTGGTCGGCGCAATGGCCGTACCGCGTCGGCGTCGCGTGCAAGAACTTCGGGTTCGACTTCCGGCTGCGCGAACCGTTTGAAGTCGGTGTGCCGGTCATCAGCGTCGGCAATCTGACGACGGGGGGAACCGGCAAGACGCCAATCGTGGCGTTCCTGGCCAACTGGTTTCGTGACGCAGGAGCGAACGTCGGCCTGTTGAGCCGAGGATACAAATCGCTCGATGCGCAGGCCAACGACGAGAAGCTGGTGCTTGACCAGCTTTGTCCCGGTGTACCGCACTGGCTCAACTCCGATCGCATTCTCTCGGCGAAGCGAGCGGTCGTGGATGGCTGCAATCTGCTGCTTCTCGACGACGCCTTTCAGCATCGTCGCATTCATCGAGACCTCGATGTCTTGCTGATCGACGCCACGAATCCGTGGGGCTACAAGCATTGCCTGCCGCGCGGACTGCTGCGCGAGCCGATCCGCAACATGGAACGCGCTGACTTGGTGATCATCACACGCGTTGACCAAGTGTCGGCAGAGGAACTCACGGCGATCCGTGCCGAACTGGTCCGGCGGAATCACATTGGCACTGTGATTGAGGTCTCGTTTCGGCCGAGCCAGCTCATCAACAGCGCCGGCCAGACGAAACCGCTTGCCGACGCGGCACAAAAACGAGCCTTCGGCTTTTGCGGCATCGGCAACCCGGCGTCCTTTGAGCAGACACTGCGGCAGCTTGGCTCTGAGATTGTCGGTTTTGAATCGTTCCCTGATCACCATCACTTCACACACGACCAGCTCACAAGACTCGGTGACCAGGGGAAGTCCGTGAACGCCGATCTCGTGCTGACGACGCACAAAGACCTCGTGAAGATTCGCGAAACCGAATTGCAAGGCCGACCGCTATGGGCCGTGCAGATCGGGACCGAAATCCTGCGCGGCGCGCCGATGCTCGAATCTCGGCTGTGGTCGATTTTGGAACGAGTGCCGAAGTCGTAACCAGCACGACGCGCAAGCAAGTGATCATTCGCAGGCCGCCACTCGCTTGCGCATCGTGCTGGTTCGGTGAGCCAGACTGGCAATCTCGTGCCGTTCTGAGTACTCAATACCTTATGAATCAACCCGCTTTTCCGCCGTGTCCTGCCTCGCAAGCGACCGCTCATGTTGTTGAGCAGGAGCAGATGGCTCGCAACACGTTTCGACTGCGCCTGTACTGCCCAGAGATTGCCAGCCGCATCGTTCCCGGGCAGTTCTTCATGATTCGTCCGGCGCGCGGGAGCGACCCGTTACTCGGACGACCGTTCGCGCTGTTCGACACCTATGACGATGATCAGGGACAGCCCGCCGGTTTCGATTTCGGCTATGTGACCATCGGCAAACTCACGGGACTAATGCCGAGTTGGAAAATTGGCGACGAGGTTTCGGTTTGGGGCCCCCTCGGCAACGGCTTCCCGATGGTCCCAAAGGGAACGAAACACTTGATGTGCGTCGCTGGCGGCATTGGACAGACGCCGTTCCTGGCAGTCGCTCGCGAACTACTGACGTCGCGCCGATACGGATCACCAACTCGTGATGTCACGACCTCTTCGACCAAGGTCTCGTTATGCTACGGAGCACGTTCCGCTGATTACCTGGCCGGGCTTGATCAATTCGCGATCAACGGACTGGACGTGCGGCTTGCGACCGACGATGGCAGTCGCGGTCATCACGGTTTCGTCACTGAATTGCTCAAGCAATCGTTGGCCTCCGATTGCCCGCCGGACCTCATCTATTGCTGCGGGCCGGAGCCGATGATGCACGCGGTGCAAAAGATCGCGACGGCGGCGAATGTCTCGTGTTGGTTGTCGCTGGAGACACCGATGGCCTGCGGCATCGGCATCTGTTTCAGTTGCGTGGCGAAGATTCAACAGGACGACGGCGAATGGGACTACCGCCGCACCTGCCTCGAGGGCCCGGTCTTTCCCGCCACGAAGGTCGTGTTCTGATTTTGGCCGATCGCCGTGAGTCGATCGCCGACAGACGTTATCCTTTTCTCTTGCTAAAAAAGAGAACGGCCATCGGTGGACGGTGATCGGCCATCGGTCGAATTCTGTGATTGTGAAAGGGCGACGATGCTTGTGCGAATTGGGCTATGTCTCTTGGCACTGTTGGCTCTTGGCGGACTCGGCCTGCGAACGCTCGCTCAGGACAAACCGTCGCCGTTGGAAAAGGGCAAATCGCTCAAGGAACTGATGCCGCGCATTCCGGCGACGGACGTCAACGACGCGCTCAAGACATTTCAAATCGAGCGTGGCTTCAAGCTGGAACTGGTCGCCGGCGAACCGCTCGTGGGCGATCCGGTCGATGCGTGTTTCGATGAGTTCGGTCGCATGTATGTCGCCGAGTTCCACGGATACCCGTACTCGGCCGAGCCGACCAAGCTGCATCCGAAAGGTGGCGGAAAGAAGAACGACGGAATCATCCGGTTGCTGGAAGACACGGACGGCGATGGCAAATTCGAGAAAAGCACTGTCTTCGCCGACGGCTTCGAGTGGGCGTTGTCCGTCTGTTGCTACGACGGTGGTGTGTTTGTGATCGGGCATCCGCACTTGTGGTACTTCAAGGACACAGACGGCGACGGCAAGGCCGACATTCGCAAAATCGTGCTGACTGGCTTTGGCAAGGACAACGTGCAGTCGCTGGCCAACAACATGAAGTGGGGGCTGGAGAATCGCATCCTCGTCGCTGGCGGTCGCAACCCGAACACACTGTCGCGCGACGGCAAGCCGGTGATGTCGGGAACGAGCGACTTCGCGTTCGATCCGAAGGTGATGCTTTCCGATGCGAACTCGGATGAAGTCGCGAATTCGATTCAGCTTCTCAGCGGCGGCGAGCAATTCGGGCACTCGACCGACGATTGGGGCAACCGTTTCGTTTGCAACAATAGCAATCATATCCAGCACATCGTGTTGCCACGTCGCTATCTGACTCGCAACCCGACGTTCGTCGCGAGCGGCGTCATCCGCAGCATCGGGGCAGAGGGGGCAGCCGCTCCCGTCTTTCGCCGCAGTCCACCGGAACCGTGGCGCATCGTCCGCACCGCGCGACGCAACGCCGATCCGAAGTTCGCGGGACTGCCTCAGAGCGAGAAGGTCGCCGCCGGCTTCTTTACGTCCGCGACGGGCGTGACGATTTATCGCGGCGGAGCGTATCCCGAAGAGTTTCGCGGCAATGCCTTCGTCGGCGACGTCGGAGCGAATCTGATTCATCGCAAGATTCTCACACCATCGGGGCCGAGCTTCGTCGCCAAGCGGGCCGACGAGATGACCGAATTCGTGAGTTCGACCGACAACTGGTTCCGCCCGGTCAACTTCGTGAATGCACCGGATGGGACGCTGTTCGTGCTCGACATGTACCGCGAAACGATCGAGCACCCGGCCTCGATTCCCGAAGATATCAAGGCCGAAGTCGATCTCGAAAGCGGCCACGATCGCGGCCGCATCTGGCGGCTCGTTGGAACCGATGGTCAGCGCATGAAAGTCGAACCGATCGGCAAGCTGCCGCCAGATCAACTCATCAAACAGTTCTGGTCGCCTAATTCGTGGAACCGCGAGACTGCTCAACGGCTGTTCGTCGAACGAGGCGACCTCTCCGTCGTCCCATCGTTGCGTCGCATGGCCGCGCTCAATCGTTCCCCGCTCGCGCGATTGCACTGCCTCTACACGCTGGCCGGATTGAACGCGATGAAGCCGGACGTGCTGATGGTCAACCTCAAGCATCCCGAACCGCGACTGCGAGCACACGTCCTGCGACTGGCCGAACCGCTGTTCGCCAACGATCGCGAACTCGCCGAGGCCGCCGCCGAACGAGCGGCCGACGACAGCGATCTCGTCCGCTGGCAACTTGCGTTCTCGGCCGGGGAAATGCCGAACGACCTCGCCGTCGCGACGCTCAGCCGATTCGCACGCGACCCGCGCAACACGGGCGACATCCGCGCAGCGATGATGACGTCCCTCAACGGTCGGATGTCGGCGCTGTTCGAGCAACTCGCCAACGACGCTGAATTCCAAAAACAGCCGCACGCCAACGGCTGGCTGGTCGAACTGGCCCGGTCGCTGGGCAGCGATACGAACAATGCGTCGGGGATCAGCGTGCTAATAGCAATCCTTGAAAAGAAGTTCGCCCCGTCCACCAATTCGACGCTGATGATCGCCCTTGGCGAAGGACTCAAACGCCGCGGAGCCACGCTCGATTCGTTGCTCAAGTCGAAATTCGTTGGACCAGATGATCTCGAGATGCGGGTCACGACATTCCTCGGCAGTTCGATCAGTGTCCTGAATGACGCAGGCCGACCGCTTGCCGAACGGATCGCCGCCGCGCGGATGCTGGCGTTCCTCGACTGCAATTCGTGCCGCGAATCACTGACTTTGCAACTCGGCCCGCAGACTGATCCACAACTGCAACTCGCCGCCGCCAACTCGCTGGGGCAATTGGCTCATGCCGATGTTCCGAAGTTGTTGCTGGCTGGCTGGCGCGGTCACTCGCCGGCGCTCCGTCGCGAGATCGTCGATTCGCTGCTCCGTTCAACCGATCGAGTCGGCTCGTTGCTCAATGCGCTCGAAGCAGGTCAAGTCGGCCGAGGTGAGATCGAAAGAGACAAGAAGGACTTGCTCGCCAATCACCCGAACTCCGCACTTCGTGACCGCGCGAAAAAGTTGCTGGCCGGCGAGGTCGATGCCAATCGCGCCAAGGTCATCGCCGATTACAAGCCCGCGCTCGAAACACCCGGCGACATCGCGAAGGGCAAGCTGCTGTTCCAGCAGAAATGTTCCAACTGCCATCAGATCGCCGGAGTCGGTCACGTCGTCGGGCCGAACCTGCAAAGCGTGGCCAACAAGTCCCCCGCCGATTTGTTGATCGCGATCCTCGACCCGAACCGCGAAGCGCAGCCGAACTTCGCCACCTACGTCGTCGAGACCCAAGACGGCAAAGTGCTCAACGGCCTGCTTGTCGCCGACACCGCCACGAGCGTCACGCTCCGCCGCGCCGAAGCGAAAGAAGATGTCGTGCTGCGAAGCAACATCGAGACGATCGTCACCAGCGGAAAGTCGCTGATGCCCGAAGGCTTTGAAAAAGACATTCCACCCGCAGCCGTCGCCGATTTGTTGGCGTATCTGAAATCACTGGGAATGACGGAAGCGAAACCGTAGTTCGGACGCCTACGTCCGAACGATTCGACCGGACGTAGGCGTCCGGTCTACTGCGTGCCGGTCACACCAGCCCGGTCAGCGTTCCCGTTGAATCGCGGAACTTGTCGGACTCGATCCCCATTTTTTGGATCAGCGTCAGCAGCACGTTCGACAATGGTGGGTGACTGTTGGGATCGTGGGCGATGTGCTGGCCGTGCTTGAGGCCCAGCTTGTGACCACCGGCAACCAGCAGCGGCAGGTTCTTCGGCGAGTGCTCGCCCCCCGCGCCGGAGTTCATGCCGGAACCGAACATGATCAACGTGTTGTCGAGCATGCTCCCTTCCCCCTCTTTCGTTGCTTTGAGGAACATCAGGAAACGCCCGAGCCGTTCGAGGTGGAAGCGGTCGATGACGGCCAGCTTCCTGAGCATCTCATTGTCGCCGCCATGATGCGACAGTTCGTGATGGTTCTCGCCCCCGCCACCGTAGCCCCCCGCTTCGCGCGACCATTCGAATGTGATGACCCGCGTCGTGTCGGTGAGGAAGGTGAGGTACGACAATTCAAGCATCACGTCGAGCCACATCGGCCGGTCGTGAGCATTTCCCGGTTGGCTGCCGAGCTGCAAGTTTTTGGCTTCAACCTGCGGCTTGGGCACATCAACCCACGACTCCATCCGACTGACTCGCTGCTCAGTCTCGCGCACCGAGGTCAGGTACTCATCGAGCTTCTTCTGATCCTGCTTACCGAGCTTGTCGTTGAGCGACTTCGCCTCGCCGCGCAAGCTGTCGAGAATCGACTTCCGCTCGGCGTAACGTCGCAACGTCGCCGTGCGATCAGCCGCGCTGTCAGGAACAAAGAGCCGTTCAAACAACCGCTTCGGCGAGTTCTCCGACGGCATCGGCGTGCCGCTGCGATCGAATGACAACGTATGCGAATGCCCGGCTGAGCCGGTCCCGCTGGCGTCCGCCAACTGCAATGACGGAAACCGCGTCTGCTTGCCGTGCAGTTCAGCGACAATCTGATCCGCCGAAACTTGATTCGTGTAATCCGCTCCGGGAGTCGCTTTCAGATCGGCTCCCGTGAGCCAAGTGTCCGCGCCGCTGTGACCTCCTTGCGAAGCCGGATGACCAAGGCCACTGAGCACCGAGAAGTCGGCGCGATGTTCCTTTAATGCCTCAAGTGTCGGGGACAGCGCGTAGTCGCGGCCTTTATCGCTCGGCACCCATTCCAAGATGTTGACGCCGTTCGGAATGTAGCAGCAGATCAACCGCGGATGCGTCCCCATCGACTTGTCGAGCGGCTTGTACTGCGAGGGCGCGGCCCACAGCCGCGGCAACATGGCGTCGAGCAGCGGCAAGCTCAAGCTTGCTCCGAGTCCTCGCAAAACGTGACGGCGTGACAAAGGTTGATTGATGATCGACATCATTGACGCATCTCCGCAGAGTCACTTCGATTCGAACGAACCAGACGTGACGATGAATTGAATCAGCAAACGCAAGGCGTAGCCGTTCTTTTTCGTGTGCGCGACCGCGGCCTTGACTGTCGGTTGATCCGCGATGCCGAGTTCTCGACCGAGGGCGTAGGTCAGAAGTTTGCTGGCGAGGCAGTTGAGGAAGAGGTCTTCGCGCTGACGCAGGACTGTTCGGAGTTCATCGACGCCGTTGATCTCGGTGCCGTCGGGAAGTTTTGAGGCGGCGTCGATTTTCGGATCGTTCCGTTCGATGCGGCCTTTGTAACCGAAACCTTCTTGCTCGCGCCACTCGCCGGCGGCGTTGAAGTTTTCCAGCGCAAAGCCGAGCGGGTCGATCTTGCTGTGACAGCGAGCACACTGCGGCAGCGTTCGATGAATTTCCAGACGCTTGCGGACGGTCGCCTTGTCGATGCCAGGGACTTTCGGAGCGATGTCTCCCGCATTTGCAACCGGCAGACCGGGATCGATGCCGAGCACGTTCTTCAAGACCCACGTTCCGCGTTTGACTGGCGACGTGCGTGTGCCGTTTGACGTGATTGTCAACATCGACGCTTGAGTGACGATTCCGCCGCGATGCACGCCGGCCGGAACGGTGACTCGTCGGAACTCATCGCCACGCACTTCGGGGATGCCGTAGAACCGTGCGAGTCGTTCATTGATGACGACGAAATCGGAACCGACGAAGTTCAGCACGCTCAGATCGTGCTTGAGAATCTCGGCGAAGAAGGCTCGCGCTTCTTCGGTGATCGACGTTTCGAGATGCCGGTCGTACTGTGGGTACAAATCGGAAGCGGGCGGGTTCGCGCCGACTTCGCGCAGTCCCAGCCATTGCCCGGCAAAGTTGCGAACGAAGGCCTCGGATTTTTCGTCGGCCAGCATCCGATTGACTTGCGCGGCCAGCGTCTTCGAGTCGCGCAGTTTGCCGGTGTCGGCCAGCTTGCTGAGTTCGTCATCGGGCAACGACGACCAGAGGAAGTAACTCAACCGCGCTGCAAATTCATGGTCGGAGATTTGGCGAGTCAAAGTCGACCGGTCACTCCGTGGCCGGACTTTCGAGTCACCGAGTGACTCGTCCACTTTGGGCTCCGCCAAAAACAGAAAGTGGGGCGAGGCCATCGCGGCGATGAGCGGTGTCTTGATCGCTTGCACGAACGACGGTGAGTCGGCTCGGACGAGGTCGTACAACATCAGCTTCTCGTCGATCTCGGCCGCCGTCACTGGGCGACGATACGCGGATCTCAAGAAACGAGCGATCAGCGACTTCGCGGCCTCTCGTTCCTTGTCTTTCGACGGCAGCGAGTTGCCAAGTAACCGACGATGACTCGGCGGCGGCCACGATTCGTGGATCGGGCCTTCAAGCTCAAACCAGTCGACGTACAACTCCGGCCGAGCGAAAGCGTCGTGGCCTTGAAACCAGAAGTTCTCCAACACGCGCGGGATTGCGTAGGCGTACTCGATCGTCAGCCCGGCTGGCTCGGTCGTGAAGCGGGCGCGGACTTCGTATTCGCGCGGCTTATCGAGCGGCGCATCGACGTCGAACTCGGCGAGCACCTTCGGTTGGCCGCCGAGGTTCTGGATCAGCCTCAATCGGGGCGGGCCATAGTCATAGATCCGGTGGGTCGCGAAATGTTTGAGATCTCGCTCCATCTGCTCGCGGTGGTATTTTTCTCCTTTCGGATTCTCTCTCACCTGCTTCTCGAAGCGGCCTTGCAACGCCTTGCGAGCGGACTCGACGACCGCGTCTCGCTGCGGAACAAAGCCCGCCGCGCGGATGCGGATGATGTAATCCCCCTCGTGCTTGAGGGCGTACCCGCGAGCGTTCAAGTGCTTGTCCCAGTTGTCGTGATGCAGCACTTTGAAGCCGTTTTTCACGGGGTTGTTGCCGCCGTTCACGATCACGCTTTGCTTGTCATAGATTTTCCGATTCGAGTCGTTGTCGCCGCTGTCGATCTCAAACCGCCATTTGATGGTCGGCGGCTGATCTCCTTCGACGAGCGCTCGATCCAGAATTTTGCGAGCGGCATCGAGGTACAGCTCGGTGAGCAGCGGCGACATCGTCAGTGCCTTGCCGTTGTTGTCGAAACCACCCGCTGGCGGGTCGAGCGGAAACGGGGAGACATCAAAGTCGATCCCAATCAAATCGCGAATCGTGTTGCGGTACTCGTCCCGATTGAGCCGTCGCAGGACGATCTGCCCATCGCGACGAAAAAGTTCCGCCCGCACCATTTGCTCGGTGATCCAATCGACGACCTTCGCGACTTCCTCCGGCTTCGGCTGCGGTTCTCCTTCCGGCGGCATCTCGTGGCTGTTGAGCACATTGACGACCTCGCTCCACTTCCCCTTGGTCGCGGGATCGGTGAACTCGTTCTTGAGATGCTGATCGATGCGGAAGTGTCCCTCCTGTTTCGCCGGGCCGTGGCACCGCACGCAATGGATGTTGACGAACGGCGCGACCACCTTCTGGAATCCGACGGCATCCGGCGCGGCTGACAGCGGTTCAGCGGCAGCAGCAGAAAATAGCTCACCAAACTTCAACAAGACCGCAGCCAGGATCGTCCACGGGAAACTTGCAGCGTGTTTGTCGAACGGTCTTGCAGCTCGTTGAAGCATGGTCTTGTCATTCTGAACCGGACGTCCGCGACTCGCAATTTG
>VGZH01000097.1 GCA_016872645.1 Planctomycetota bacterium
ACGCGGATGCCGGCGTGTTGCACGACGGCACACGGCCCCATGTCGATCTGAACTCCGCACATTGAGGCGAGATGGCTGTGCCGATCTTCGAGCGTGAATCGGCCGTCGCTCGTCGAAAGCAACTCGACCTCACATGTGACCGGCGAGTCAAATCGCGTATCGCTGCGTCCGCCGAATGTGAGCGATCCACGCCAGCCAATCGGACGTGATCTCATTTCTGCCACGGCAGCGGGATCGTTGACGATCACGGCGGAGTTTCCGATTCCGTGCGCGGCAAGGGCACGAAACACATGCGTCAAGTCGCCAGGAGCACCACCGCCGATGTTGTCGGACGGCTCGACGACGACGACCGGCGTTTCGCCGCGTGCGACCTCGGCTTGAATCGTCGGCAACAGACTTTCGAGCGACGGCGGGACGACATTGCCTTGCTCACGCCGGCGAATTGCCTCGTCGCAGAGTGACTGCAACGCGAGACGAGCTTCGTCAGGATCGCCAAATGTCACGGCCGTGAAGGACACGCCGGTATCGAGTGTGTCGGCAAACGAATAGCTCGCGAAAACGTTCACGGCGGCGATATCGGGATGCTTGCGTTCGATCTCGCGGGCAAGCTCCTCGAGCACGCGCATCGGTTCGTCCTGAGTGCTCACACCGGTCGGCGGCCAAACGATTCCGGGGGCAGCATGCAGCGTTGTCGGCCAACGTCCCGACTGCATGACACGGTCCAACAAACGCGCACCATCACGAGCTGCTTCGCAGGCATCGGTGTGCGGATTCTTGCGGTACGCGACGAAGGCTTGAGCGGCCTCGGCGAACTCGCGCGAGATGTTGCCGTGCAGGTCGAGAACTCCGCCGATAGGGACATCGCTACCGCCGGGCAGCGCTTGCAGTCGCCGCACCAATTCTCCTTCGGGATCGCTGATCGTGTCCGTTGTCATTGCGCCGTGCAGAACCAGGAAGATGCCGCCGATGCCTTGCCGGAGAGCAGACTCGGCGGCGGGACGAAGCTCCGACCAGAATTGCTCGAACGCGCTGTCTTCGACAGTGCCGCTGGGAGTAGCTCGCGCGTCAATGGTCGGGATCACCTGCCAGCCGCGCTCATTGGCGATCTCCAAAACGCCGGCGAGCGGGGAGCCGTCTCCGCGAGCGGCGAAGAATTCCTCGCCGCGTCGAATTGCGAAGGCAGACCACGGAGTCCGCTCCGTGAGGAACGTGTGCGTCTCGTGGAACAGGCCAGCGATGAGGACTCGGCGTCGCATGGGGGCATCATAACGTGCCGGATGCATCTCGCATCCGTCGGAAGCGAGACGCGTCGGCCACGGTCAGCCGACCTTCTGCATCGGCTTCGTGGGGCAGATCGAGCCGGCCGTGGCTGCGACCAGCGGTAGCTTGAGTGTGAACTGCGTGCCGACGCCGACGGTACTTTCGACCCGAATGCGTCCGTGGTGGGCTTCGATGACTTCGCGGCAGAGCGCGAGGCCGAGGCCGCTGCCCCCCTGCCCGTTTTCATCCGCTTGTTTGGTGGAGAAGAATGGATCGAAGATCTTTTTAAGTTGCTCGGGCGCGATGCCGCAGCCGCTGTCTCGAACGCCGATCTCGGCGAAGCCCGATTCACGATTTGACGTGACGGAGATCAGCAGTCGCCCGCCGTTGGGCATGGCTTGCCGAGCGTTGATGATCAGATTCAGCAGGACCTGCTGGATCTGACCGGCGTTGATTTCGGCTTGCGGGTGTTCAGAGAAGTTGGTTTCCAGGCGAGCGCGGTGCATCTGCAAGTCTTTCTCGACGAGCACCAGCACTTCTTGGACAAGGGTGACGAGGTCATACGGCTCGCGGCGATCTCCTCGGCCGCGAGCGTAGCTCAACATGCCGGTGGTGATCTTCGCAGCTCGCTGGCCGGCGGCGAGGATTTTGTCGAACGACTTGTCGCGCGAGTTTGCGTCTTTGTGCCGCAGGCCCATCT
Organism: Planctomycetota bacterium; assembly: GCA_016872645.1. Lineage (GTDB taxonomy): Bacteria > Planctomycetota > Planctomycetia > Planctomycetales > Planctomycetaceae > SXKJ01. Next base: position 1,961 of record VGZH01000097.1, read on the forward strand.
TCGCGTAGTTGATGACCGTCGTGAGGATGTTGTTGAACTCGTGCGTCACTGACGAGGCGAGCGCACCGACGGTACTCAGCCGCTGCGACTGCAGCAGCTTGTGCCGCAAGATCGCGACTTCCTGCCGCAGCGCTTCGATTTCGGTTTGAGGAGTGAGCGGCTCAGACATGACTTTCCCTGTCATCGTGGCGGATGCGTCTCGCATCCGATCGTCCAATCAGACCGATGCGCGACGCATCGGCCATGCTGGGGTTCGCTAGTCGGTATCGGAGGGACAACCGGCATCTCTTCACGCGCCGGACGATCCAACCCGAATCACCGAGACATTGCTCGGCCTGAGGGACGTGTTGTTCCGCCAGAGTAATTCACAGAATCGGCGTGGTTGAGCGAGTCTTGTCAAACTTTACCGATTGAGCAGCACTTGGCCTCAGCTCGGTCGTCGCCGTAGAATCCAATCGACGCTTCCTGGGCGTTCCTGCCGGACGATGTCCGCCTCCCCCCTCCGACGAGTTTCCGCATGACTGCGCTGGACTTGCTAGACAACCTGGCTGATTCGACGAGGCCCGTATCGTTGAATTCCGATCAGACACAAGTCCTGTTTGGCCCTGGGGTGGCGAAGTATCTGGGGGAATTGGCTCGCGGTTTGAACGGCCAGCGAGTGTTGCTCGTCACGGACCAGGGCTTGGCGCGAGCGGGACACGAACAGCATGCGGTCGATTCGCTGAAAGCTGCCGGTCTGCATGTAACCGTCATCGACGAAGTCCAGCACGATCCAACCACCGCGGACGTCGATCGTGGATTGGCGGTTGCCCAACAGGCGAACATCGACTTGATCGTGGGACTGGGTGGCGGCAGCAGCATGGACTGCGCAAAAGGGATCAACTTTCTTTTGACCAACGGCGGACGGATGGAGGACTATTGGGGGTTCGGCAAAGCGTCGAAACCGATGTTGCCTTTGATCGCCATCCCGACGACGGCGGGCACCGGCAGCGAGGCGCAGTCGTTTGCACTCATCGCCAATTCCAAGACTCACATGAAAATGGCGTGCGGCGACAAAAAGGCCTCCGCAAGAATTGCGATCCTCGATCCGGAACTGACGCTCTCCGTGCCTCCGTCCGTGACAGCCGCAACCGGGGTCGATGCCATTAGCCATGCGATCGAATCGCACGTCACAACGGCGCGAACCCCCGTTTCGCAACGATTCAGCCGCCGAGCGTGGCAGTTGTTGTCACGGGCTTTTCCCGCCGTGATTAGCAAAGAACAATCTGGTCACACCGACCGGAAAACTCTGCTGACCGATTGCGGGGCGATGCTGTTGGGAGCCCATTTTGCCGGCGCGGCGATTGAGAACTCGATGCTGGGAGCGACTCACGCGTTGGCGAATCCGCTGTCGGCACACTTTGGTTTGGCTCATGGCATCGCGATTTCCGTCATGTTGCCCCATGTGATCCGCTTCAACGCCGGCACAGTCGGCGGTCTTTACGGAGAACTTGCGGCGGATGCGGGACTGTGCTCAGCCGATGATTCTCAGGCCGGGGCAATTCTGGCGGCGCGCGTTGTCGAATTGGCAAACCTGGTCGATCTACCAACGAGCTTGGCGGCCTGCGGTGTGACTCAGAAAATGATTCCCGTCATGGCAAACGAGGCAGCCGCTCAATGGACTGGCAAGTTCAATCCACGACCCGTAGACGTCACTAGTTTGCAGGAGCTTTACGAATGCGCGATGTAAGCACAGGGGTCAGGGATTGGGGGTTAATGGTTACGGAACCGCAATCCGACCGAAGGCCGATGGCCGAAAGCCGATGGCCGTCATTCCGTTTTTTGCCTGCGGTCATCGTCATCATGTGGGCGTCATCGCTGGTGACATCGGCTCAAGAGACCAAGCCACGGAAGCTCGACGTAAGCTGGCCAACGTTTCGTCGCACGGCGGACTTGGCCGGCGTGGCGGGCAGTCCGCTGCCGAGCAAGCTCAAACAAAAATGGAAGATCACTTCGAAGGATGGCTTTACCTCGACAGCCGCAATCGTGGGTGAGCACGTTTTTGTCGGGGCGCTCAGCGGCGAGATGCTCTGCTTGAAACTCGCGACCGGCGAGCAGGTGTGGTCGTATCGAACGCTCGACAAAGTCGAAAAGAACACGTTTTTGCCCGGCTTTCAATCGTCTCCTGCCGTAACAGCCGACGGCGTGTTTGCAGGTGACGAAGACGGAGTCTTTCACGCGATCGATCGCAAGACCGGCAAGAAGAAATGGTCTTTCGCGTCGAACGGGCAAATCATCGCCTCGGCGAACGTCGTCGGCGAGCGGCTGATCTTCGGCTCGTATGACAGTTCGCTGTACTGCCTGAACGCGGCCGACGGCACGAAGCTCTGGCAGTACCAAACCGAGGACCGCGTGAACGGCTCGCCAGCGGTGTCTGGCAAGCACACGTTCGTGACCGGCTGCGATCAGCACATGCGAGTCATCAACATCGAGACCGGCGAGCAAGAGACGGACATGCCTCTGGAACGATTCCTGATCGCGTCTCCCGCGGTCAGTGGTGACCTGCTGTTTGTCGGCACGCACGAGAGCGAAGTCATCTGCCTTGACTGGCGCAAAAAAGAGATCGCCTGGCGCTACAGCGACGAGCAGCGCGACCAGCCGTATCATTCATCCGCCGCGCTGACCGACAAGCTGGTCCTGATCGGTGGCCAAGACAAGCAACTTCACGCCATCGACCGAGCCACCGGTAAAGGGGTCTGGAAGCTGGCGACTCGCGGCCAGGTCAACAGTTCTCCGGTCGTGGTCGGCAACCGAGTCTTCGTCGGCTCGAAAGACGGTTTTCTTTACGAAGCCAATCTCGCCGACGGTAAGCTGATCGAAAAGCACCAAGTCCCCGGCCGAGGCATCTCCGCCTCCCCCGCCGTCGGCGAAGGCTGCCTGGTGATCGGAGCCGAAGGCAACGACGGAAGTCTCGTTTGTTTGGGCGAATGAAATGAGCGAACCGATTCTTGAATCCGACGAGGTTGGGAAACGCTGCCCAAAGTGTGATGGCGAGATGATGCAGGGCTTCGTCGTCGACCATACTTATGGTGCTCGTCTTGTTGCGAGCTGGATTCCCGGGGCTCCGCAGACTTCCTTTGTTTTTAAAACCAAAGCCGGTCCAGCGATTCCGATTGGCACGTTCCGTTCCTCGTCGTGCGGCTTTCTGGAGTCGTATGCCCAGAGACGATTCGCGGCCCACTGACGCGGAGCCTTCATTCCGCGTACCGATGCGACATCATCACTGCACCAAACCTTTGGTCAGTTCCATGAACGCCGTTTCGAGGTTGACCTCTTCTTCGCGGAACAGCGTCAGCTTGAAGCCGTTTTCCAGCAGCAGAGTCGGTAGTTCGCTGTAATCGAGGACGTCGGCGTTGAGCGTGGCGAAGATGGTTCCGTTTTTGATTTCGAGCGACTGCACGCCGGGATGTTTTTCGAGCAGCGCAGCGGCGGCTTCGGCGCGATCTTTCACTCGGATCAGCAGCAGGATGCTGCGACGGGCTTTGCGCATGACCTCATCGACGTAGCCATCGACGATGAGAACTCCCTTCTCGATCATGCCGACTCGCGTGCAGACGTCGGCCAGTTCCGGCAGGATGTGGCTGCTGACGATGACGGTCTTCTTCATCTCGCCCAGTTTTTTGAGCAGGTTGCGGATTTCGATGCGGGCACGCGGGTCGAGTCCGCTGGCCGGTTCGTCGAGCAGCAGTACTTGCGGTTCGTGCAGCAGCACGCGAGCGAGGCCAATGCGTTGCGTCTGGCCGCGCGACAGTTGGTTGACCATCGCGTCCCGCTTGAAGGCCATGTCCACAAGTTCCAATTTCTCTTCGCAAACCGCTCGTCGAGCCGGGCCGTTGATGCGATAGGCGGCGGCGAAGAATTCGAGGTACTCGATGACCGTCATGTCGTCATAAACGCCAAAAAAGTCGGGCATGAAGCCCACCAGGCGGCGGATCTCCTGCGGATGGGTGTAGATGGACTTGCCGCAGACGTATGCCTCGCCGTAATCGGGGCTGAGCAACGTCGCCAGCATCCGCATCGTGGTCGTCTTGCCCGAACCGTTGGGGCCGATGAACCCGAAGACGTCACCTTCGGAGAGTTTGAGGTTGATGTTGTTGACGGCGATCAGGTCACCGTAGCGTTTCGTGAGTTGGTTGGTTTCGATCACGGCGTCTTAGTTTCGTTGGGGGCAGCGCCTTTGTCTTTTGGCTTTTGTTCCGTCTTTTGCGGAGTCGGCGCACCCGGTTCCAGCTTTGGCAGAAATCGAAATCCGGACGCATCGCCAATTCGTCGAACTGGCAAAACGAACCGGACAAAACCGTGGTGCCGCGTCGGGCGGCGAGCTTCGCCGTTGAACTGCCACTCGGTGGTCGGCTCAGTGATGCGTGCGATCACAACCGCGCGATCCAGTGCGAGCAACGGCGTCACATCGAAAGCACTCAAGCTGTGATGGTCCAATCCTGTGTACGCTTTGCCCCCGGCTGCTTCATGCAAACTCATCATCTGCAGGATGTCCGTTGGATCGAGATTCATTGGGTTGTAGCGTTCTTTCTCAACCAACACATCCTCTTGAACCGAGCCTTTTTTGGCCAGCTTCCTCGACACAGTCGCTCGTTGCAGGAAGCCTCTGAGTTCGCGGCCGTAGTTGCGTTCATCCTTGGGAGTCCAAGTTTGACCGGCGCGCCAAATCGTCCCCGCCTCGCCGAATCGCGGGTGCGGACGATAGATCCATTTCTCGAAAACGACGACCCAATCATGCAACTCAAACGGCAGATGGTGCACAACACGGCCATCGAATTCGCCCGCTACCGTGCTTGTGAGTTCCGATTCAAACAGCGGTGCCTCCGCAATCCAGATCGCTTCCGAGGTCAGCGACTTCGACGACCACTGCCTAACAGGAATACCGTCGAGCGACGATCGATCCACCTCGGAACGAGCGACAGCCTGTCCAGTGTCGAATCCACTGTCGCGATACATTCCACCTGAGGCGTTTTCCGGAAAGCCCAGCCAGCTGAGAATTTTCTGCGGGTGATTGGCGGACAGCCGAGTTGGATTTGCCTCAACATGCCACAACCGGTTCTCCGTCGCATAGGCTGTCACCCAGGATCGAGCAACCACCTCCTGCCGGGCAGCATCGATATCAACGACGTCCAACTGCGTCAGCTTTTCTACATCACCATTTGCCGTGCGGGCCAACCAGACCATGCCAACGCTCGTGAGCGCCACCAATAGCGGCAATGAGGCCCAAGTCCAATGCGGACGCTTCAACATCTTGTGCGTTAGCAAGTAATCGAGCGGACCAATCACGGCCGCGTACACCAAAAGCAATCCCAAGGCCCCCCACAAAGTGGGACGCGCGACTTCCGGAATATGAATCGCCGCCGCTCGCCATTGCGATGCCAGGTCGGTGATGCCGCTCTGCGACAACGATGACCGGACGGGGGACCTTGTGGACTCTGTATCGGTCCGTGAGAGCAACAAACGCTTCAGAAAACTGTTGCGGCCATCCCAGCGAGAAATCGGCGCGACACACGGATCAATTCCGAACACGGTAATTAATCCAAATCCAAAACTGACTCGCGTCAGAATCGGACCTTCCAGGCAAGACGCCAAGATTTGGCCTTCGCTCCGCGACAGTGTCGTGATGGACACGGGAGCGCGATTCGTGCCGAGAATTTTTCGACCATGAACCGTGAAGCTTTCGATGCCGCTGAGATCCGTCGTTCGAGTCCGCGCACGTGGTTCGACGACGCCAGAGAGCAAACCCGCCCACTGCGTTGGTTGAAACTCCTCGACGTCCGTCGAAATCGTCATAACCAGGTGACCACCGCGACGCAGCCACCTTTCCAATTCCATGCGTGCCGCATCGGTCAAAGTCGCGCTACTGGGCACCCAAATTCCATCGATTCCATCCAATGCCCAAGGAATCTCGACGATGTTTGGAAGTGCCTTCAATCGAATCGCGTGCAATGCGCCAACCGGCTTCAACAATTCGATCGCAGTGCCAATCTCCAACCAAACTGGCTCAGACTGTCGCAACGGAAAACAGGTATTCGGGACGCTGGGATCGGAGTCATCCACGGTACTTTTCGGGACTCGCGACGCCAACACCTTTAGAGACTGAAGCGGGATTGGGCCATCGCCTCGAACACGTACCTCCAGGCCGCCGTCCAATCGACCGCTGCGAACAACTCCGGTCCAACGGGTCGTGCCATCTGCAACTTGTCTTGTGAGCCGATGCGACACTCCCACGCCATCCGGATCGATGACAATCGCCTCACACACCTCTGCCTTCGGTGAGACGTTTTCGACGACAATCGGAGTCCACTGACCAACTTTGATACTCTGATCGAATCCGACACGCACTGTCAGCGGATCATCGGCCATCGCCCAATCGGACCAAGCGGCCAGCATCAGCGCGGCCACGCACAACAACGGCAACGCACGAATCATTCGTCTCAAGCCCCAAGAGATTGTCAATTCGCCGCCGCTCACGTAGTCCACCGCACCACTGGTTTGAAGCTGTTGCCTGCTCGCGACGCCAATCCGATTATGCAATACCTCGCGAGCGGGGCGGATCATACGCAACCGCTCGACGAATCGTGAGCGCGGAGTCTCGGATTCGCGATTTTCAGCCAGCCCGACCAGGCATCTCGATGAGTTTGTCGGCATACTCGGCGGGAATCACGATCGACTCCAGCGACTCGCCATGCCGACAGAGGCAACACACGGTTTTCAGTTTTCCATGAGCCAGCCGCGTTTGGCCTCGCCAAAATTCGATCTCGTAGTTCAGCGACTTGATTCCCTTTCGCACGAGGTTCAGCCGGACCTCAAGGGAGTCCTCGAAATAGGCCGGAGACTCAAACGAACAGGAGGCCGAAACGCGCGGCCAACCGATCACTGAACCGTCCGGTTGTGACTGCATGATGCGCAGTCCCAGCGAACGAAAGAAGGCGTGCTCCGCCTCCTCCATGTACCGGTAATAATTCGCGAAGTGGATGATCCCCGCCATGTCGGTGTCAGCGAATTCCACGCGGCGAGTAGTGATGAACTGAGCAGTCATGTGGTTATTCGATTCGATGGATTCTGATGCGCGGACGTCAACGTCTCTCGAGTGGTGCTGAAATCTCCAACAGGTCAACCGCTGGCTGGCCGTTACAAAAAATCGTCGCGAGCCGGCCGAAGGTTTGCCCATACAGCGGCATCTGCAACGCTTCACTCAACCCCAGACCGGCCGTGACCCTCAAAATGGCTCCGAGTGCAATCTGCAAGAACACGTTGTGCTGGATCAAGATTCGACCCAGCGGCGTCTTCTCACTCAAGATTTCCTCGCGGACTCGCTCGGAAACCGATTCCAGATCGAATCGCACGATGCCGAATTGCACGATCTCCCCAGTTCCGTGCTTCAGCAACACGATCTCGCGGCAGTAGACGTTTCCATCCAACCGCTTGGCCAAGACACGGACTTCCACCGGAGATTTGTGAAACGACTCCATCGCCACGGTCATGTGGTGATCGTGAGCGAGCAACGACTTGTACGGCTCCGGCGTCATCGCCGACGACACATGCTCGGCCCGTTCAATCAACGGCGAGACGCTGGGAAACAGTTCTACCAATGATTGGAGTTCGTCGTGTGGTTTCATTGCATCCTTGGGCCGCACGCGATCAGCAGGCCGTACCGCTAGGTGTATCTGACTTGTCGATGTCGAGGCTCGAAGTACTCCGGCAAGAGGCTATCGACTTGCAGCAGACCCTTGCGAGTCAGCCGGATATCGCTGTCATCGACTTCCAGGTAGCCGGCGGCTTGTTGGTTGCGAAGCGGCTCGGCAAATTCATTCAGCACATCCACGCCGAACTTTCGATTGAGGGTCGCAGCGTCAAGATGTCCTTCCTTCAATTGCAGCACAAACTCCCGAATCAGCGACTGATGGGCCGTCGGTCGCAGCGCGCGATTGATCGGCAGGCGTCCCTCTTCGAGAACAACCCTTTGATACTCCTCGATCCGGTCGAAGTTCTGGTAATGCACACCCTGCAAATGACCGAAGGCAGACACTCCCGCCGCCAGAAGATCCGTCCCACGAAACAGGTTGTCGCGGTAGACGAATCGGTCGGTGTCGAGACTCTTCACGAATTCATTGCCGCTAGAAATCTGATAGCCGTTGGCCAGGAAACAATCCATCGCCTCGCTGACCCAACGGCGCTTCGTCGGCCAATCCGCCACCGGCGACGTGACACCGTGCTCTCGCATCTCTTTGGAGATCAGCGTGTTAAACGGCAGTTCCATTTGGTAGACGGTGATGTTGTCCGGTTGAAGTTTGAGAGCCTGCCCGACGCAGCGCTCCCAATTCTCGTCAGTCTCGCCAATCATGCCGGCGATCAGGTCGATGTTGATCTGCGGAAAGCCAACCTGTTGCAACCAGTCGTAGGCCCGGAAGATCTCGGGTGAGAGATGTGCTCGACCGTTTTCCTCCAGAATCGCATCGTTGAAATTCTCGACACCAAGCGACACACGCGTGACTCCGATTTCCTTTAGCGTTTTGACTTTCTCCAAGTTGAGTGTGCCGGGTTCACACTCAAAGGTGACTTCCTCCGCGTGGTCCCACGAGATTGTCCGCCTGAGCGTGTCGCGAAGAAACAGCAACTGCTTGGAACTCAAATACGACGGCGTTCCGCCGCCAAAATACACAACCTGTAATCGGCGTCCGGCGACCGCTCGCTGTTGCCCCAGCAATTCAATCTCGCGGCCGAGCGCTTCGACATACTGCTCGATCGCCGAGGCATTCTGATTCGTATAGACGCGGAAGTAACAAAACTTGCAGCGTTTTCGGCAGAACGGAATGTGCAGGTAAAGCCCCAGCGACACATCACGATTCGGCTCGCCGGCGAATGCCGAGAGGGTCTCCGACACGAACTCCGACTGCCACTGCGAAAACGGCGGATAGTTCGAGACGAAGTAGCTGCCAACTTCCGTGGAGCCAACTGATGGAGTGACCGTCGGAGTCGCCACGGGGAGCGTGGTCATCAGTGTCGTCGTCGAAGATTCACTCATCAGAAGTTCCGTCGGCTTCGGTGGGATCGGCGCCTCATACTCCAACCGTCGAATCACGAGGCGGTTTGCCAACCATAGCAGTTTCCTCGTGAACCGAAAATTCTGGGAAACGTTGTTGCAGGCGGAATTCCTCTGACCATCCTGAGACCGGCCTGCAAATCGTGCAGATGACGGAATTAAACCACTGGCGAAATCCCATCACTTCATACGGCATCATCTCCAACAACCCTCTTGAGCGGTTGGCCCTTGTCACGAGGTTTCTAACCAGTTTCCAGGGTTCTTTTGTGAACGGACGTCGCATGACTCCGTCTCGCCCTGCTCCGCCTCGTGATGCGTGCACGCGTTATTCCGTGTTGGAGTGCCTGCTGATTGGCGATTTGCGTGATTTGCTCGAGGACTCTCCGGATGACGAAACGCGCCGCGGGCTATTGAAGATCGTGGATGAACTGCTGAATTTGCTGCCCAACGAATTCGAGCACGAAGACCAAGGAGGCCGTTTTGCGGACATCTGTGAGCAGAATCCCAATTAGTCGAACATGACTGATCGCTTGCATCGCCAGCACGAAGGTCTGTCTTCGAATTTGCTCGACCTGCAGAATCAGATCTCCAACAAGCAGTGCTTCGATTTCATTGCAAGCGAGGTGGATTCCAAACTCTCTGTTGGGATTGCCGCGGCGCGACGGCATCGAGATCGCAAGCCGCGACTGTGGGTGTCAGCCTTTGACCTGATATGCGGCGCTGTGGGCTGATCCATTCGTGGTCGGCCTCAATGAAGTTCCGCCGCGAGACATTCATGCCCGTTGTGCCAATGAACGCGATTTCGGCCGGATTGTTTCGCGGCATACAGAGCGTCATCTGCACGCTGTATGAGTCCTTCCGAGATCTCCGGATTGATCACTTCGGCCACTCCCAGGCTGACCGTTACCTGCGCGTCACCCTTTTTCAAAGAGACCGCATGGGCAGCGACGGCCTGTCGAACCCGTTCGGCAGCAACGGCGGCCTCCTGCAACTTCGCCCCGGCACAGATGACGGCGAATTCGTCGCCGCCGTAACGACACACGATGTCCATCTCCCGCAACGTTGCGAACAACACCTGGGCGACCGTTCGCAAAGCGAGATCACCGGACAAATGGCCGTTGACATCGTTGAATGCTTTGAGATGGTCGACGTCGATCATGATCAGCGAGAAATGGATTCCCTGTCGTTGACGTTGTGCAAATTGACGCCCCAGTTCCTCATCGAAGGCTCGTCGATTCTTCAATCCGGTTAACATGTCGGTGCGAGCTTCTCTTGCAAATGTCGCCAGCGCTTGGCGGCCCCGAATTCGCCAAGCGACTCCAAAGCCGATGACCAGGCAAATCAGTGACATCAAAATCGTTGTCTGCATGGCTCAGATTGTCCTGACTCCTGGTCGGTCGTGGCAAGGTTCGCGTGATCGTTACAGCCGGACCCAAATTCTCGAGATTCTTTCAATTCGCTGCTCGCTATCGATGTGGGGCGACCTATCTTTTCGGCAAACTGCGTCGGGTCATGACAAGTCCCGACACGACTCGCAGCAAGGATCAATTCGGAGCTTGCGGCTTGGGGCTCATGGTTGAGTTTCATTTACCGTCGCGGGCAAAACCCTCTCGGACCAAGGACAGGACCATGTTGGTACTCAGCCGTAAAAAAGACGAGAAAATCATCATCAGTGACAACATCGCGATCATGATCGTGGATATCCAAGGGGACAAAGTTCGCCTGGGAATCGAAGCGCCGCGCGAGGTAAGCGTCCATCGCGAAGAGGTCTATCAAGCCATCCAAAAGAAGCAGACCGAACCGGCCGCCATCAATTCTTGATACCCGATTCGATCACCGCCGAAACTTCTCAGCAGCCGCGTGATGAACGCGGCTGTTTTTCTTGCTCAATGGCAATATCAGCGGAGTCATCACGCTACGGAATGACGTGATACTTGCCACCATTGTTCTGCGACAAACCCTGCATCACTTGTTCTGCCACCAAAATTTCACGCAACCGGCGATAAGTCGCCTCCCCCAGCTTGGCCATGGCTGCACTAACTTTCTTCTGGCGCATCAATTCCAGTCCGGCCTGCTGTTTTTCGGTGAGCCAGGTCTCGAAAACGAACGTGTGAATAGTCGTTCGAGACTGCTGAACGCCCTTGACGATGTCGTTCGCTGCACCGCTGAAACACCCATCGGTCAAAAAATAGATGACATCAGGCCGCATTCGCAGTGCCATCAGCAGTGCGGCAGTGGGATCTGTGTCGCCCTGTGCCGGGACTTGCTCGACCCAGTCGAGAAAGTACTGCTTGTTTTCCGGTGCCGCCGATACCATTCGCTCCGCCGGCATCGGGACCGCTTCGTGATTGAAGAAGACGATGAAAAACTCCTGATCCGGTCGCAGGTGCGACACCGAATTCGCGAGTTCCATTTTCATCTTTCGGAACCGAGTCTTGGCATCGCTGTCATGCGGGTGGTTCATGCTCAGCGAGCAATCCAAAACATACACGAACGACTTGCCATCCAAACCCATTCCAAAAAACGATTTGCCGTCGCCACCTTCGCGTCCATGGCCTTTGCCATTGCCGACTCCCTGACCCTGACCGCGTCCCATCCCGGCGCCAACTCGATTGACGGGTGATCCCACCGCACGACTGAGGTCCGTTTCCGCAGCGGCGTTCCATGTCAAACTGGCAAGTGCCGTCTGAGTCGGGTTCGGAACATCCGGTTCGGCCGTGCGAAACTCCGGCAGGAATCCACCCACCGATCCCCCATCGCTGGCCGGCGGTGTCGCGGCGAACTCTCCGGCAGAGAATTCCACGAATTTCGCCGACGAATCTTCGGGCGTCACCCAACCGGTTTCAAAAACGATCTCGCGGAACTGGACGCCGCTCGGCAGTAACGAAACTGCTGCGCAGACCGCCAACCCCAGGTGGATCAACAACGACACTGCGAACGCCCGGCTCGACGGACGATCGACCCACGCCGGAAGTCGAGCAGATCGAATTGCCCGGCGGCACCGAATTCGGCAATGGACGCCGATTCGCGTCAGTCGTTCCAACGAACAGAATACTTTGAGAACAGCAAGCACGGCGTGAGTTTCCGAGTCTGTTTCCATCCTGGCTGACGGACTGCCTGCGCTGCAAGACGTGTGGAGCACAAGGTAATCCGCACGAGCGATCGTTGCCAAAGGAATTCTCGACGCAATCGGATCGCCTCACGAGCAGACCTGATTTGACTGTCGGCACCCGGAACCTGCCTTCCGCAAACAACTCCGGGATTTCGTGGCCCCTCGACGGGCAGCACGAGATCCTGCCGGCTTTGTCGGATTCGCCGTGAGTCGGGCTTCAGGCCGATCCAGTAATCGCTTTCAAATCTGCACGGACTTCGGCATAGGTCTCATTGAATGCGAGTGCCGCCGGATCGGGAGTCACACCCCAACGATCGCATGCCGACCGATACAACTCCGGCCACCAGTTCCGATGCTCGGTCAGCCCTTCGTCGAGGTATCGCTGCCACTGACTCAAAATCGTAGACCAACAGCGATCCCCGTAGCTCAGCGCCGTGTTCAGATTCGAAAATTCAGTAACGTACCACTCACGGCCAATCTGCGAGTGCAGCACCTCGTCCGCCCAATCGAAGTCTTGAATCAGCTTGGCAAGCGGAATGCCAGATTCGGTCGCGACCTCCCACTCAAAACGCTTGCCGTTGCGGGGCATCAAGCCTTGCTCGATGAAATACAGCACCGCGTGCCGATCACGCGGTGAGAGCTGCGTGTTCAAGTTCCGCGACCAGGTGAAGTTGATCGGGATGCTCGACCAGTCGATCCCTTGGCTGACGAAGCCGACCTCGCCGAGCATCGCGTGCCGAGCCTCATCCCACAGTTGCCGCGACATGTCCCGGTAATATTTCCACGGCTTACCCGGAGTCTGATGAATAATGCTGGCCATCATCTCCGGCACGTCGATCTCGCGCAGGCGTTTGTAAAACAACATCAGCACCTTGTCGCGCGGCGAGAATCGCTCGTCGTACAAAAATGCTTCCGGGTTCACGCCGCCGTTGAACGAATCGAGAAACCGAGAGTCCCGCTTCGGCACCGGATCAAACTCGAACGCATTCGCGGAGTAAACTGGTTCCAGCTCTCCTGAATCGTTCGATTCGTGACCGCGCAGCCGTGACGCTGCCGCCAAACACTTTCGGAGAAATGGCACCCATTTTTCGACACCGCGTGGTGCGTCGGTTGCCTGTAGGGCCATGATGGCTGCAATGCCGAACTGTGCCATCTCTCGTAATTCGAGCAGGGCAAAGCGAGCGATGCGCACGCTGGGGGCATCCGCCAGCGGGTTGGTGATTTCGAGGTAGGCCTCAAACGACGAGATCAAGTCACTCACGATGACGCCGTAGATGCCGTCGAGCAATGCCAGTGTTGTCGGAGCACAAAGCACTTCATCGCACAACAGCTTCAATGCCGGATGCGGGATGTTCTCCAGACCGAGCGGCGGCTCACGCATCTCCGATACCCGTGAACGAATCGCTGTGATGTGTTCGGCGCAGAGATAGGCGTGATGACTGAACGCCGTCTTCAATTCATACAACGGCTCGGACGTGATCCGAGCGGTGAAGATTTCGTGCAGCCGAGATAACAGATAATGGTTGTACTTCAGCCAATCGACGCATTCGGCCACAGACAATCCCGGCCTTTGAGCCACCGCAAAATTGCACAGTCCCGCCAAAGGTGGCACAGGCGGTGTGGACTTGCTGGCAAACATGTTGGCCTCAATCGAAACGGACAACGTGAAAGTACAAGCACAAAATCCCATTTGGGCTTTAGCGACGAACGGTCGATGAGTAAAGTGCTTGCGCGATCGCGCAAATGCAATCCTCGGAGATCGACACATGCTCAGCGTGCTTGGCCAATCTGGAGAACTCTGCGACGGAGTAACTCGTCGGGAAGCGATGCGTGTCGGCGGGTTGTCGCTGTTCGCGGGGATGAGCTTGCCGCGATTGATGCACGCGGCGGAGGCCGGCTCGTCGGTGAGGCCGGGCAAGGCGAAGTCCGTGATCCTGTTCAATTTGCTTGGAGGTCCAAGTCAACAGGATATGTTCGATATGAAGCCGGACGCGCCGGTCGAAGTGCGCGGCGAGTTTCAGCCGATCAGCACATCGCTGCCGGGTTATCACGTCAGCGAATACATGCCGAACATTGCGAAGGTCATGCACAAGGCGTGTGTGATCCGATCGGTGACGCACGGCTACAACGCACACAACCCGCTCAATGTGGTGACCGGCTTCAGCGGCGGAGCGTTCAATCAGTTGCGGTCAGAGCCGACCGACCCGCCCGACATCGGTGCGATCTGTCAGTATCTCAAGCTCGGCCCGCGCGACATGCCGGGCGCGGTCTGTATGCCGTGCTATCCCGGCTGGGGCGAGAGCGTGAATTATCCCGGCATCCGCCGACCCGGTCCGTACGGCGGGTTTCTCGGCAATCAATACGATCCGCTGTTCAGCGTCTGCTCGCCGACGTTCGATCGCAAGCCGACCGTGCCGCACTACGATCCCGTCATCCCGATGGGCGAGCCGACACTGCCGACGCTCGACGAACTACCGGGCATCACGATCAATCGGCTGGACCGCCGCCGTTCGATGCTCGATCAACTCGATGCGCAGTTTGAGACGACCCGGACTTCTGGAGCAATCGACCGCTTGAGCCATTTCCAAAAGCGGGCCTTCGAAATGCTCATCACCAGCAAGACGCGCGAAGCGTTTGACCTGTCGCGTGAGTCGGCTCAGACACGCGATGCTTACGGCCGCACTCTCAGCGGTTCCAGTTTGCTGATCGCTCGGCGGTTGGTTGAAGCGGGCGTGCCGTACATCAGCGTCCACGCCGAGATCTTCGGCAACAACGGACATTCCTACGACATGCACGAGAACAATTTCGGAATGCTCAAGCAATGCAACCTGCCGATCCTCGACCGAGCGTACCCCGCGCTGATTGAAGACCTCGACGCCCGCGGCCTGCTCGACAGCACGCTGGTCGTCGTGATGGGCGAGATGGGGCGCTCGCCGCGAGTGAATGGCAAAGCGGGCCGCGATCACTGGCCGCAATGCGGCTTCAGCCTGCTGACTGGCGGCGGCGTCAAACAAGGTTGCATCTTCGGCGAATCGGACAAGCAAGCCGCGTATCCGATCAGCCATCCGGTCTCCCCCGGGGACATCGTCGCGACGATCTATCAACTGCTCGGTATCGACCCACACCTGACCGTCCCCGATGCACTGGGCCGCCCCATCCACATCGCCCACGGCGGAGAGCCGATCTGGGATGTGCTGGCCTAAATCCGTGAAGCTTGCGGTTCCGGCTTCGGCAACACACCGACGCGGTTGCCGGCGCGGAAGCACGCTTTGACGTCGAGCCGGCGGTTCGCAACTTCGGTGAAGCCTTCGGAATCGGTCAGCGGGTTTTCACCCTCGACGACCTCCAACACCGTGATGTCGGCACAGGCTCCCGGTTTGAGCGTGCCGATTTCGTCCGCCATGCCAAGCCACTTGGCGCAGGTGGCGGTCGAGCGGCGGATGACCTCCGGAAAACTCAGACCGAGGTGCAGAAACTTTTCGAGCGTCGTGACCAGATCGAACACCGGGCCGTTCGTGTTGTACGAGTGCAGATCGCTGCCGAGAAAGTCCGGATCAAATCCTTGATCGAGCATCGGCCGGACGACTCGCCAGGCGAAGCTCCCCCAACCATGACCGACGTCGAATTGCACTCCGTCCCGTTGCTTGTCCCGCACGATCGGCTTGAGCTTCAGCGAGTCATCGACCAGCTTGCAGGTCTTGTCATGGAAGCAGTGAGTCAGCACGTCACCGGGGCGCAGCGTTTCCAGGATGTGCTCGATCGAAAGTGACGAGTTCGCCGGATGGACAACCAGCGGAAGTTTCGTCGCGTCGGCCGCCAGTCGAGCGAGCCGCAAGCCTTCCGCCTCATTTCGGCCTCCGTTCGAGATGTCTGCCATGCAGCGCACCTTGATGCCAACCACGCAGTCGCGATGCCTCTCAACCGCCTCGACACAACCGTCGACGTCGCAGTACGCGATGTCCCACAGTTCACCGAGCGCCGGTTTCGTGTCGTTGCTGCTGATCAGTCCCTGCGCGGCAATCAGCATCAGCGCTTTGACGCGCGTCTTCGCTGTATCGATCACGAACCTCCGAAAGCCGTCAAAGATCAGTCCGCCCGCTGTGCCGAAATCCAGCACGGTCGTCGCTCCGCGAGCCAAGCAAGTCTCGTCGGGATCGACGCCGAAGTTGCTGACTCCAGGAAAGACGTGGACGTGAAAGTCGATCAACCCCGGCACCACTAACTGCCCGGAACAATCAAGTGTCTGCTTGGCGACAACGGGAGCCGTCGAATCAAGAATCGCCACGATCCGACCGCCTTGAATCGCGACGTTGCGGCGAGCATTCAATCCGATGGCGGGGTCAATCACGGTTCCGTTGATCAGCACAAAGTCGTACATGGCATTTCCTCAAGGCTGCGTGAGCGGGCATGATGAGCGGTGACGATCCAGAGAACAACCGTTATCGTCGCGACGTGGGGCACGCTTGCAACGTACCCTGCAGTATTCACAGGCCGAGCATGTGAGAAGCGTGCTCCACAACACTGCCACGAAAGATGGTCCATGGAAATCCTGCCGGCGATAGATTTGCGAGACGGAAAGTGCGTCCGACTGCGACAAGGAGACTACGCTCAAGAGACGATCTTCGGTGACGATCCGACCGAGATAGCTCGGCGTTGGGCCGCCGAGGGGACACGTTGGCTGCATCTCGTCGATCTGGATGGCGCGAAAGCGGGCCGGCCGGTGAATCATGAAGTCGTTCGCCGCATCGTGCGGGCGACCGGCGTGAAGTGCGAACTCGGTGGTGGCATCCGAGACGAAGCGGCAATTCGTTTGATGTTGGACGACGTTGGCGTTGAGCGAGTTATCATCGGCACGCAAGCTCTCAAGCAGCCCAACTGGTTCCGCGAGATGGCAAGGCGCTGGCCGGGCCGATTGGTGCTGGGCATCGATGCGCGTGATGGTTTGGTTGCGACTGAAGGCTGGCTCGACGTGTCCAAGACCTCGGCAATTGAACTGGCGAAGTCGTACACGGACCTCGACCTCGCGGCGGTCGTCTACACGAACATCGCCAACGATGGCATGATGCAGGGCGTGGATGAGGGGACGATCCGCGACATGATCGCTCTGACCCAACTCGGCCTGCCGGTCATCGCCTCCGGTGGCGTGACAACACTGTGCGATGTGCAGCGCCTCGTCGAAGTCAGCAGCCAGCATCCAAAACTGATCGGAGCGATCATCGGCCGCGCGATCTACGAAGGGACGATTCGCGTGACCGACGCACTCGCCGCGATTTGTCCGACCGAACCCCGATAGCCGCTTGCCGTGATCTTCTTCCCAACGATCCGCAACAACCTGTCGCCACTATTTGCACGACGTATTTTTTCTGGATGGTCGCCAACTCGCGATTGGTATCCGCGTTGAGCCATGAAGCTTGAGAAGAAACACCCGCTGAGATTCCAGTCACTGGAACAACTGAGGCACGTCTGCGACCGCTCGATGATTTGATGACCGGTCTCCTGGAAAAGCGCAAGTTGCCGGGAACCTCTCTGGCCGTCGGGCGTGGTGGAAAAGTGCTTTAGGCCCGCGGATTCGATCGGGCGGACATCGAGGCCAAGAAGCCAGTTCAACCAGACAGTCTGTTTCGCTTGGCGAGCATCTCGAAATCCATCACCGGCATTGTGGTGATGCGAGCGGTCGAGAAAGGCCGCCTGTCACTGGACGACCAAATCGTACCTCTGCTCAGCGAGATGATGCCGGCAGAGATCCTGGATACTCGTTGGCGTGGCATCGGGGGCGATCGACAGCGGGATTCATCGGGCCATCGACGCGGTAAGCGAGTGGCCGAATTCATAGCCCGGTCACTCTGCGACAGGAAAGCTGATCGCTCGATCAGGCCTCTTCTCATTCAAAGGCGGTGAACGCATCGACGTTTTCTCACCGCTCGGCTGTCCTGCCGCGGAGCGACAGCGCGACGAGTTTCGCGTCCAACCGTGCGGGCAACAGTTGCTCCGCATTTTGGGCGGCGGCAGCGATACCGGCGCGAATCGCGGCCGGCATGTCCTCGCCGCGTTGCAGCGCCCATGCGAGTCCAGCGGTGAAGCAGTCACCGCAGCCGATTGGATTTACGACGTTCACCCGCGGAGGTTGATAGCGAAGTCGCTCTTCGAGTCGCGAGGCGAAGACTTCGTTTCCACCGTTAGTGACAACAACCCACTCGGCACCGTGAGCATT
>VGZH01000098.1 GCA_016872645.1 Planctomycetota bacterium
GTGCGGCAAGTAGCCCAGGCCTTTGTGGCCTGGATGATTCGTCCGTGAATTGAATCGACCGATCCGCAAGGGCTCAGGCGAGAGGCTTTGCTTCCATGTGTCCGCCGTCACGGCAACGGCACGTCGTGGTAGCTCAGTGCCCACTCGCGCATGAAGCGGACCTGCTTGGGACGGATGCGGTACACGATCAACGCCGGGTTCTCCAAGCTGCCGAGATACTGCCTTAGCAGCGGATTCGCGTCCCAGATTTCTTGGAGGATGGCCCGTTCGGTGACGACCTCCGCGACACCCGTGATGCGAACCTGGTCATGCTTTTCGTCGAGATAACACAACTCCACATTTGGGTTCGCGGCAATCTCAGCCGTCTTGTGATACATGCGGAGGTTTGCGACGTAGACCGTGAAGCCATCTGTCCGCACGGGGGAGACTGGCCGGACTCGCGGTTGATCTCCGTCGATGGTTGCCAAGTAGGGGAAGTGATCCGCTGCGATGACGGCGCAGGCTAGCTCCGGCAACATTGCCGGGTTGATTGGTTCCGGTTGTGGCTGAGTCATTGCTCGACGTCCCTTCTTTGCTGGTCAAGCGGTTGGCGGATCATTTTGCTAAAGGCTTGTGCGGGGGAAATCATAAAGTCAGGTCATGTCGTTTGTTGATGCTGTGGCTCTCGGCAGACTTGAACCGGTGGACTTGTGCCGTTTCAACTTCCTGACCGGTTTTCATCAATTGACGGATGCTGATGTGACCGATACCGTCCTTATCCCACTGGCAGAAATTCCCGCCTTTTTTCCGAACGGAGCCAGCCATGCTCACCCTCTTCGGACGCCAACAGAAATACTGTGACGGAATCAATCGCCGTAGCTTCTTGAAGATCGGTGGTTTTTCATTGGGAGCCGCCGGCGGTTTCGGCCTGGCCGACGTCATGCGAGCCAACGGCAGCGAGACGGCCAATCGACACAAAGCCGTGATTAACGTGTTCCTCGGGGGTGGCCCGCCGCATCAGGACATGTGGGAAATCAAGACCGACGCACCGAAAGAGATCCGGGGCGAGTTTGAGCCGATCAGCACGAAAGTCCCCGGCATTCAAATCGGTGAAGCTTTCCCCCGCATCGCCGCAGCGTTCGACAAATTTGTGGCGGTTCGCGCGGTCGTCGGCTGCGTCGATAACCACGACGGATATCAATGCCTGACCGGCTGGCATCGCAACCAAGACCGTTCGATCGGCGGTCGGCCGAGCATCGGTGCGGTCGTGACGAAAATGCAAGGCCCGGTCACGAAATCGATGCCTCCATTCGTGGCACTCGCCGCGAAGACGCAGCATGTGCCGTGGTCCGAACCGGGCGGCCCCGGATTCCTCGGTGCGACATGTCAGTCCTTTAAACCGGATGGCCAGGGGATGGCCGATCTGACGCTCAATGGCGTGACCCTCGATCGATTGCAAGATCGCAAGTCATTGCTCGGCGGACTCGACTTGCTCAAGCGTGAAGCGGATGCGAGCGGCATGTTGCGAGGACTCGATGCGTTCAATCAGGCGGCGTTCGGGGTGCTGACCTCCAACAAGCTGGCGGATGCGCTCGACGTCTCGAAAGAAGATCCGGCCACCCGAGCCAAGTACGGCGATGGCAAGCCCTATCAGTTCCAGTACGACGGTGCGCCGACCTGTAATGACCATCTCTTGATGGCTCGCAGATTGGTTGAAGCGGGTGTCCGTTGCGTCACGCTCACGTTTGGACGCTGGGACAGCCACGGCCAGAATTTCCAATTGGTCCGCGATCACGGCAGCAAGCTCGATCAGGCGGTCACGGCGCTTGTTCAGGATCTGGAAGAACGTGGAATGCTCGACGACGTGACCGTGGTGGTCTGGGGTGAGTTCGGTCGCACACCGCGAATCAATCCGGGTGCGGGACGCGATCACTGGCCGCAGGTCAGTTGCGCGTTGCTCGCCGGTGGCGGAATGCGGACTGGTCAGGCAATTGGTTGTACGAATCGTTTAGGGGAAGTTGCCAAGGACCGCCCGACGCACATGCAGGAAGTCATTGCCACGATCTACCACAACCTTGGAATTGATCCCCGTTCAACAACACTGATCGACCCGACCGGTCGCCCGCAATACCTCGTCGAACACCGCGAGCCAATGCGCGAATTGGTGTAGGGCAACGAGGAATCCCATCAAAGAATCCAAGCCTCGGTGGTGCAACCTTCGCAATCGCGGATGTCGCTCCTCCGGGGCTTTTTCAATGGGGTAGACGTGCTCGCGACGACCTGCCACGATCTTTCAGTTCGAATTGCTGGCGGAAAATCGTTCACGTCATTTCTTCCCCTCGAGAATTGCGATGGCTCAGTCGTTTGATTTGTCCGCTCATGGCGTCACTGTCCAAAAAGTGCTTCGTAATCCATCTCCCGCGACACTCTATGAAGAGGCGATCCGACACGATGTCGGGACGACGATTGCAGATTCAGGTGCGTTGATCGCATATTCCGGCGAGAAGACCGGACGTTCTCCCAAGGACAAGCGGGTCGTGCGACATCCGCAGTCGGAGGCGAACATCTGGTGGGGGCCGGTGAATTTTCCGCTCGACGAACCGACCTTCATGATCAATCGTGAGCGGGCGAAGGATTATCTCAACACGCTGGAACGGCTGTACGTCATCGACGCTTTCGCCGGATGGGATCCGAAGTACCGGATGAAGGTACGAGTCATTTGCTCGCGCGCGTACCACGCGCTGTTCATGCACAACATGCTCATCCCTCCGACCGATGCTGAACTGGCAGACTTCGGCGAGCCGGACTTCGTGATCTACAACGCCGGCCGGTTTCCTGCGAACCGCTACACGACGGGGATGACATCTCGTACCAGCGTTGACCTTTCTTTCGAACTGGGCGAACTCGTGATCCTCGGCACCGAGTACGCCGGTGAGATGAAAAAAGGGGTCTTCACGATCATGAACTACACGATGCCCGCGCGCGGAGTGCTGTCGATGCACTGCTCGGCGACGTGCGATCCGCGCACGGGCAAGTCGTCGATTTTGTTCGGGCTCTCTGGGACCGGGAAGACGACGCTGTCCGCTGATCCAAACCGGCAGCTGATCGGCGACGACGAGCACTGCTGGAGCGACGACGGCATCTTCAACGTCGAAGGAGGCTGCTACGCCAAAGCGATCTACCTTTCACGCGAGCGTGAGCCGGAAATCTTCCAGGCATTGCGTTACGGAGCGGTTCTGGAAAACGTTGTGTACGACGACGCGCATCACCATGTCGATTTCGACAACGCCAGCATCACGCAGAACACGCGCGGAGCCTACCCGATCGGTTACATGCCGAACGCAAAGATTCCGTGCGTGGCTGGGCACCCGAGTGACGTGATCTTTCTGACGTGTGATGCGTTCGGAGTTTTGCCGCCGGTCTCGAAACTGACTCCCGAGCAAGCGATGTTTCACTTCGTCATCGGCTACACCGCTAAAGTCGCCGGCACCGAGATGGGGGTCACGGAACCTCAAGCCACGTTCAGCCCCTGCTTTGGCGGCCCGTTCCTTGTCTGGCATCCGAACAAGTATGCCGAACTGCTTTCTGAGAAGGTTCGCCAACACAATGCCCAAGTCTGGCTCGTCAACACTGGCTGGACCGGTGGACCGCCCGGCGTCGGCAGCCGCATGAAGCTCACTCACACACGAGCGATCGTCAATGCGATCCATTCGGGTGCGTTGTCGTCTGCGCCGACAATCACCGATTCGATCTTCGGACTGCACGTCGTCACGCAATGCCCCGGTGCACCTGATGGCCTGTTGCAACCTCGCCGAGCCTGGTCTGATCCAGCAGCCTACGAGTCTGCCGCGCGGAAGCTCTTTGAGTCCTTCGAACGCAACTACGCTGCATTTCAGTCAGGCGGGTCGATTGGCGTCATCGACGGTTGAACGTTGAAGGGTCACAACTGCCGCTCGGCGATGTCGATGGCTTTGAGGAGGCCCTTGGCTTTGTTGAGGGTTTCGTAGTATTCGCTCTCGGGAACGCTGTCGGCGACGATGCCCGCTCCGGCTTGGATCGAGGCGGTTTGGCCTTGCAGGACGAGCGTTCGCAGGGCGATGCAGGTATCCATGTTGCCGGTGAAGTCGATGTAGCCGACCGCTCCGGCGTAGGGGCCTCGGCGGGTGGGTTCGAGTTCGTCGATGATCTGCATGGCGCGGACTTTCGGAGCGCCACTGACGGTGCCGACCGGAAGGCCCGCCCGCAGGGCGTCGAGGGCGGTCAGTCCGGGGACGAGTTGGCCTTGCACATTAGAAGTGATGTGCATGACGTGACTGTAACGCTCAACGGTCATCACGTCGCTGAGTTTGACGCTGCCGTACTGGGCCACTCGGCCGACATCGTTGCGGGCGAGATCGACCAGCATGACGTGCTCGGCCCGCTCTTTCGGATCTGCGAGGAGTTCTTGCTCGAGGCGTTTGTCTTCTTCGTCGGTCGCTCCCCGTTTGCGAGTGCCGGCGAGCGGGCGGATTGTGATCTCGCCGTCTTCGACGCGGACCATGATTTCGGGTGAGCTGCCCACAAGTGTTGTGTGCGGCGTCTTCAGCAGAAACATGAACGGGCTGGGATTCACGATTCGCAAGGCGCGATAAATGTCGAGCGGTGTGGCTTTCGTTTCCAATTGCAGCCGCTGGCTGATGACGACCTGAAAGATGTCGCCCGCGACGATGTATTCCTTGCACTTCTCGACGGCGGCCTCGAACTCGCGTTGCGTGAAGTTCGATTGGTAGGCCAGTTGCGGCTCGCCGGAAAGATCGATGTCGTTGAGGGTCAGATCGGCCTTGCCGGTTTGCAGTTGTTGGCACGTGGCATCAACTCGGCCGCACGCTTCATCGTAGGCCTGCCGCAAGTGAGCCAGACTTCCCGCCTGCCGTTCTGCATCGGCCGATGGCAGACCGGCCGCCTGCCCCACGCGCGCATGGGCGACAACCAGGATCGTCTTTTGGACGTGATCGAAGATCACCATGCGATCGTAGAAGGCGAAGGACATGTCGGGAAGGTTGCGATCGTCATGCGGCGCATTCGGCAAATGCTCGGAGTAACGAACGATATCGTAGCCGGAGTAACCGACCGCTCCGCCGCAGAATCGGGGCAGCTTCGGATGCGGAGCGGCTCGATAGCCAGCGATCAGAGTTTCGAGTTCCTTCAGCGGATCAGCGACCTGTCGATGAGTGACGCACTCGGGCTGATTCTGATTTCTGCATTCGGTTAGCGAGATGTCGTGTCCAAAGGCTTCCAGTCGCAAGAAGGGATCGGTGCCCACGAAGCTGTAGCGGCCAATCTTCTCTCCACCGACGACGCTTTCGAACAAAAACGCGCACGATCCCGACTGCAGCCTGCAGAAGGCGCTGACCGGAGTCAGCGTGTCGGCGACCAACTGTCGATAGACCGGAATCAATTCGCCTTGTCCGGCCATGCGGCAAAAGGTGTCGAAGTCAGGAAGATGGTTCGGCATGTTTGACCAGGCACAGGCGACGACTAGAATCCAAGCGCCGCACTGTGACATTTCACAACAAAGGAGTTCCAGCGGCCAATACTCACGGGTGACATGATGAAGAAGTGCCGTCGTTGTTCCAAGCCTGCCACTCTGCACATCACGGAGATTCGCAAAGGTGAAGTGCAGCAACTTCACTTGTGCGAGACATGTGCTGAAAAATATTTGCGGTCGGACCAAGAGCCCGACGAGGAAGCCCTGGCAAATGGGGCGACAGACGAGTCATTTGACGCCGTCGATGAATTGGTCTGCCCGCACTGTGGCATCACCTTCCGCCAGTTTCGAGCAAATGGCAGGCTCGGATGTCCGCATGATTACGAAGTCTTTGAGACCGAGTTGAACGAGCTGCTCAAGAACATTCACGATGACACGCAGCATTGCGGCAAGGCTCCCTACCAAACCAGCGAGTCGAGCCAGGAGCAATTCCGGCTCATCAAGCTCCGCAAGGAACTGCAAGCGGCAGTGACGGACGAAGCCTACGAGCGAGCCGCATCGATACGGGACGAGATTCATCAGGTCGAGACGAAACTCAAAGCTGGCCAATCGGGCTAGCACGATGCGCCAGCAAGTGTTTTGTTTCTCTCGAATCATCACTCGCTGTGGCGTCGTGCTGGTGTGGAAAATCTCTTAAAGCCCCGTTCGAGCGAGAATGTCTCGCAGCAGTTCGACAGGGACACCGGCGGACCAGGCGGCGGCGACCGCAGGCAGCAAGTGCTCGCGAACAACGGGGCCGGAAGACTCAATCCCCTTGATTGGCAGGAAGAACGCATTCGGGCCGGTGCCGAGGATCAAACTGTCATGTAAGAAAAAGGCGACTCGGCCACCACGGGCTTGATGGTCGCGCAGCTGATCCGTCTCACCCTCAATTGAGTAAAGCAATGTGTGCCCTCGGCAGGCGGACAAAAGTTGATCGATCTGCGGTGCTCGGGCGGGAACGATCGCCGCCCCTTCGGGCGGGATGGCATGAACGAGCGACAGCACTCCGTCGATCGACGTCACATCGCTGGCGGAGGCGAGATTCGTGAGAACGGCGACGTCGCATCGCTCACAGCCCAAGCCAATGGCGAGCGTTTCTTCCGATTGGCTTTCGAAAATCGCGGCCTCGACATGAGGGTGCAGCAACAGCGAGCAGATGCGATCTTGATCGGAGCCGCGCAGAACGTACGGACGTTGGCCGTCCACGGAAATCTCACAACCCAGCGTGATGCCAACTCGTCGGCCAAGCTTGCGCAGCAGACCGGCGATCAACAGACCAACTTGACTGGCTTCCAATCCCCCGGCGATGCCGACGATGGGAATGCGACCATCCTCGCCGCCAGGGAACATCAACTCGACGATCGCATCACCGACAGGCTGAGGATGTCCGTAAAGCGGCTCGACATGAATCGATAAAGTGGGGCCGGCGTTGACCTCGATGATTACGCCCCCTTGTTCTTCGAGAGGTCGACTGATGTCTTCGGCAATGACATCCAAGCCGGCGATGTTCAGTCCCACGGTTTGCGCAGCAAGCACTGCGCGCTCTGCTACGGCCGGATGGACTTCACTGGTCTCGTCGGTCGTCAGATCGCCGTTGTAACAGACGACAATTTCTCGCCCGACTTCCAGAACCGAATCGGGTGTCAGTCCTTCGCGTTTCAGCCGCAGTTCAGCCGCTTTGTTGAGAGCCATGGTATCCAGTTTGTCGGTGTAGTTCTCACCGCGCAGTGGATCACGATTCGCTTCCTCGATCAGTTCTGCAATCGTGCTGTGGCCGTCGCCGATGACGACATCGCTTTGGCCACGAATGGCCGCGATCAGCCGATCACCGACAACCAGCAACCGGTGAGCGGGGCCACGCGCAAATTGTTCGATGATCACGCCGGTTGTGCCGGCTGAGTTTTCTCGCAGCGCATGATCGAACGCTTCGGTGATCCCTTCGCAGGTCGTCAGGTTGAACGAAATGCCTCGTCCGTGATTTGCGTCGCGCGGTTTGACGACGACAGGAAAGCCGATCTCATGAGCCACCTGACAAGCCTCTTCCGAGGTCTGGGCGACTCGGCCTTGTGGTACGGGGACGCCGACTTGCCGCAACAAAGTCTTCGTCAGTTCTTTGTCTTGAGCGATGTCCTCGCCGATCGAGCCGGTCTCGTCCGTCTCGGCCGTCCAGATACGATGTTGCTTCGCCCCCTCGCCAAGCTGCACAAGACTGCCCTTTGTCAGCCTGCGGCACGGGAGGCCGCGGGCCGCTGCCGCTCGCAGAATCGCGCGGGTGCTGGGACCCAGTCGCACGTCGTCTGCCAGATCGATCAGCTTGCGAATCTCGGCCGGCGCGTCGAATGCCGAGTCTGATAACGCCGCCTGAATACACTGCCGCGCGGTTTCCAAACAGGCTCGGCCGAGAGATTCTTCCTCGAACTGGAATGTCAGCCGCCAACTTGTGCCGTCATCCATCGCCTGGCAACGGCTGTACTGTGCCGGTGTCCCGGCTGCGGCTTCGAGCACACAGGTCACTCGTTGTAGCAAGTCACCCAGCGACAGGCCGTCTTTAGCGAGCTTGTGAAACGATTCTTGTGGCGGTGCGTAACCAGTCTGCGAAGGAGCCTGTTGCGGTGGATCATCCAGCGCCGGCAGCCAAGACAGCAGACGTGCGACCATCGACGGATCTGCGTTCGACCGCCACATCCGCAGATCCCCCAAGTCCACGAGCACTTCCAACGTCGGCACACCCGACCAACGATTTGGCCCGTGGTACGCGACGATCTGAGGAAACTCCATGAAGCACTCCACTCTCCGTACGTTGTGAGTTTGCAAAGTCCAAGTTCCCAGCACTCCATTCATTTACTTGGCCGCTCCTCGGAAGCGGCTATGGGCGAGCATCGTAGTCTCATTGCGGCGACAGCCAAGCTCGACCAACCGATCAAAAAAAATACGCCGCCGAAGGGTGTGATTGCTCCCAGAATTCGGACGCCAGTGACCGCCAGGGCATACAGACTGCCGGAAAATAACGTGATTCCGGCGAGAAACGACCAGCCCGCAATGGTCAACGAACGCCGCGAACCGTCTCGCGCCAACAAGCCGACGACCAACAGCGCCAGTGAATGCGTGAGCTGATACTCAGCCGCGGTCTTGAAATCTTGCAGATATTTCCACGTCGCCGGCACCGACAATCCCGCAATCGTGCGGACGTCGGTCTCGGAGTAGACTGACTTCAAGACAGCATCCAACCCGTGCGCCGCAAACGCGCCCAATGCGACCGCTAGGCCCGCCAAGATCGAGCCGCTCACCATCCAGAATCTGGAATTTGGCATGACAGATACTTTCACAGAATGATAAGGAATGCGGAATGCTGAATAAGGGATACAGAAGTCGGAATGAGCTGCGAGTGAACAATTCCGTGTTCTGTATTCATTGCGATCAAGATCACCGCTGCGAATCCAAGAACGCGATCACGTCTCGGATTTCTTGCAGCGTCATGCGGTCCGCCAGTTTTTCGGGCATCACGGAGATCTTCTGCGGCGTGCGGGTCTCAATGTCGATGGTCCTGATCTCGATCAGTTGCCCCTCGGCGTTGCCGACGATCGTTTTGCCTTCGTTCTCGTGGACGACCATGCCGGTGACGACTTTGCCGTCCTTCAACTCGAACGTCCACGAAATGAACTGCGGAGCGATCTCGCGGCTCGGTTCGAGGATCGACTGGATGAGTCGGATACGGTTCATCGTGCCGACGACTCGCGAGAGGTCGGGGCCAACTCGGCCACCTCGACCGTCGATCGTGTGACATTTGAAACAGCCGGGGCCGTTGGGATGGAAGAAGATTCTTCGGCCAGCGGCGGGATCGACATTGCCGCCGCGCGCGAGTTGGTCCATCCATTCTTGCCGCGTCTTCGGTTTCTCATTTGTGTTGAGCTTGAGCGACTGCGGCGCGTCGAGTTTGGCTTCGGCGAACGCGAGGGCGACTTGATTGGTGAGGTGCGCTCCGATTTCACCGTCGGCGAGTTTCATCAGCGTCTTGGCAATGTCGTTCACTCCTTCGCGCAGTTCGGGATCGCTGGCGATCAGCGGGCGGGCGCCTCGGAGCGCCTCGAAACGCAGAGGGACAAGGCTGCGGTTGTTCAAGAAGGTCGTGAGCAACTTGCGAGTTGGTCCGCCGATTGGTTCGCTCTTTGCGACGGCGGCCAGACCGACCATTGCTTCGGCTCGCAGTTGCACGTCGAGTTTGTCGTTGGCGACGAGTTCACGCAGCAGGTCGCCCGAAACATTCGGCGGGGCGAGTTGCAGGGTGCGGATGGTTTCGGCGCGGAGCGGTTCGTTGTCGGACTTCAGCAGGCTGGCGAAGAACGGGGCGTCGAGCGATTTGTCAGTCGGCGAGACCAAGCGCAGGGCTTGTGCTCGGACGGCGGGGGAGCGTTTTTCGTCTTTGAGCAGCGGCACGACGTACTGGCCGGCCGGGGTCTTGTCGAAATCTTCCGGCTTCTTGCCGTCGAGCATCTCCAGCGCGGCGAGCGTCGCGAGGAACAAGTCTGGCGTCATCCCTTTGCCGTCGAAGATCGCTTCGACGCGCGGCTTGAGGTCCGTCAATTTTTCCTCGGCCGCCCACTGCACGGCCAGCCGCCGCACGTCCGGATCGTGATCGGCCAACGCGACTCGCAACAACCGGTCTTCCTTCGGAGCCTGCTTCCGCGCCGCCAGCAACATCGCCTGCCGAACGCGCGGAGCACTTGCCTTCACGTCGGGCGTGGCATCGGGGATGAGATACTTCGCAATGCCGTCTTGATTGAAGTCGATTGAAAATGCCCACACCGCCGTTGAGAACGCAAATGGGTCATCGAGAGACATGACGAGCGGAACCCATTCGGGATGTTTGCTGTACGGCGCGTTCCCTACCATCGAGAGCATCGACGATGAGTCGATAAATTGAGATTCCTTGCCGGCGATTGCCTCCATCAGCATGGTTTGGAACGGGCTCTTGTCTTGGTTAGCCGGGTTGAACCGGTCCCTTTTTAGCGCTGGAATCAGGTGCGACCAACTGGCGACTTCCTCTGCTGGACGAAGTTCGGGGAGTTGTTTGGGAGTTGGAGAGCCAAACGGCGCGTCGAGCCATGCCGCCTCAAGCCGGACTCGCGGACTGACATTTGTGGAGGTCTTGTTGGTCAAGAACGAAAATGGAAACTCGTCCTGAAAGATTCGGCGAATCGCGGTGCGCCGAACATCCATTCGCTTGGAAGAAAACAAGAGTTCTTTCGCGACGCTCAGCGATGCAGTTGCAACCTCCGGCAACTTGATGACCGATTGGTTTCGAGCCTCCTTCGGCGCGATCCGCCAAATTCGTCCGTGGCCATGCAGCTTGTAGTCGCGGAGTACCCAGTCGGTGCAGAACAGCGATCCGTCGGGAGCGGTCGCGAGGCCGACCGGTCGAAAATTTTCGCCGCCGGTGATGAGCGGTTCGGCGAGCGACGTGAAGCTCGTTCCCTTCGGTTGCAGACGAAAGCGGTCGATGCGGTGGTCGCCCCAGCTTGTGACCAGCAGGTTGCCGAGATACTCCTCCGGCAGGCCGTCCGATTCGTAGGCCACGATGCCGGAGGGGGCTTCGCCGGTCCCCGCGACCATCGGCAGCGTGCCGGGAATCTCGCCGTTCCACGCCGTGAAGGGGTGCAGACCTTTGCGGCCGTTGCGGAAGCGGTAGCCGTAATCGCCTCCTCGAATCACATGCAGCAAGCGGCACGGCGGGCGACTGTCGGCATCGTTGTCCACAGTGAAGAGCCGCCCGAACGCATCGAAGCAGCTCGCGTGCGGATTCCAAAACCCGGTCGCGATCTGGCTCAGCTTCGAACCATCCAGCCGGCACCGATAAATGTTGCCACCCTCGCCGCCCCCGCTGAGCGTCGTGCCGTCCGAACCGATGATCTTGTAGTCGGCCCCCAGATTTTCGCCGAACCCGAAGTACATCCAGCCGAGCGCATCAATCGCAATGCCGGCCAGTCCGTTGTGCGGATAATTCCCCTGCGTGTCGAGCCGCACAATCGACTCTTTGCGATCGGCTTTGTCGTCGCCGTCATCGTCATGAAAGAGGAAGATCTCAGCGCGCGTCGCGACATAAACCGACTGCTTCGGGGCAGGTGCCTCTTTTGCCACAGGCACCGGATACCAAAGAGGTCGCACCGCGACGCTCATCGAGAACTTCAGCCCGTCCGTGAAGACCGAGATCTTGTCGGCCTTACCGTCGCCGTCGGTGTCGCTCATCACGAGCACTCGGTCGGTCGGATGTCCCTTGTAGCCTTCGGGCGGAAAGTGCGTGTTGCTCTCGACCGCGAAGACTCGCCCGCGATGATCAATGTCGAGCCCCGTCGGTGTGACGATCTGCGGATGCTCGGCAAATAGTTCAACCTTAAGTCGCGGATCAACCGACTTCGGCGGATCATCCGCTCGTACTTGCTGAATGCTGAACAAGCCCAGACACACCGTGAGAATCACAGACCGCCGCATGGGGTGCTCCTCGCAATTGAACGCCAAATCGCCAATTGCCAGGATCGTCTGAGAGCGAAGCGGAAAATGCCAGCGAACGCCGAGTCGCTATTTGTCCCCAAGTGCATCCGACGTTTCGTCATCTTCATCGTCTGAGTTGGACGGCACGAGCAGTGCGTCGCCGAAGTTTCGTTTCGACGGGATCGGCGAATCATCATCGAAGACTGGCTCCGGTGGCACAGCGATGGAATCGTCGAGTTCGGGAGGCTGCGGTACGACAAACTCTGCGTCGTCTGCCGGCTCAGTTGGCAAGTACTCCAAATCCTGAGCAGGCAAAACTCCTTCTTTGCCTGATGCGGGTTGCATCTTGTTCTTGGTGTGGAGATTTCTGGCGGATGTCTCGTCCGACTTCGTTGTCTTTGCGAGACTTCGAACGCGAGGTTTACCATCGCCTGTGTCATTCTCTGGCCGATCGATTTCCGTCAGAAGCTGATCCGGTCGTTCATCGAAGACGGTGTCGGCAAAGTTGATGCCATCGGCCTGCTCAGCTTTCTCGCGTGCCGCTACGACATCGCCTTTCGCCAGGTCGTGGTGAACTTGCGGCATCAGTGACCTGGCAATCGCCAACTTCTCGGAAGGTGTCGGACCGGCCGAGCGCTCCCTTATCGAAACAGGTTCAACCGCAGGATCCACGTCGGGAATTCGTTTGGCGCCCTCGGATCGGGGCGTCGGCTTTGCATCGTCGACTGCCGGTTCCGGAGCCGGCGGCAGTTGTTTTGGCAGTGTGATTGGCTGATATCCGCCGGCCGACGAGTCGGCTCCGTCGATGATCCACAAGTCATTTTCACCAGCGAGGGCACCCCTTTCGAGTTGCACGTTCTTTTGAGAAATGGCGTACTCGGTCCGCGACTGATAATAACGAATCTCGGATTCCAAGACGCGTCGTTGCGTGTCCAGAATGCGGTCGATGTCGATGGGCAGGCCGTTCTTTTCTTCAGCCTCCAGCGCCAGCAGCACTTCACGCGAGGCGATGTAACGATTGAGACTGTTCTGACACGATTCGAAGGCTCGGACCGCATCGGACAGTGCATTACTGAGGTCATGGATGATCTCACGTTCCTGCTCGCGATGAACGGCTCGTTCGTGACAGAGGGCGAGTTCAGCGTTCGCCACGGCGGCATGACCTTGACGAAATCCGATCGGCATTGAGAACTCGAGGCCCAGCATCCATTCTTGATGTTCGAAGGTTGCAAGATTTCCCAGTGCAGAGACCGGTGTGCCACCTCCCTGTGGCCCGTTGTGGTCGATAAGTTTGTCGCCAAAGCCTCGGAAACGATAACGGCCGATGGCATCCAATTGTGGAATGACGAAGTTCTGCGCGGCCAGCAATTCCATCTCGCGGCGTTTGACCTTGAGCTGTTGACGTCGCAACTCCGGCCGCCGAGCCAACGACTCTTGCATGAGGATTTCCCAGTCGTAGACGACCTCGGCTTCGTCCGGTTCTTGTGACGGTCGCAGCAGTGTGCCGTCCGTGATCGGCAGTCCGATCATCAGTCGCAAGCGGCGCTCGTTGACTTGCACGCCGCTGTTGGCTCGCAGCGTTCCACCGGTGCTGCCGTTGCGAGTCTGAGTGCCTTGCAGTAGTCGGCCGGAAAGCGAGTCATCCACTTCTTGTTTGAAGCGGTAGTATTGCTCCCGAGCCTGAGCTTCTTTCGAGGCCGAGAGACCTTCGGCTTCAACCTGCGCCTTGACCTTTCGCCACGATTCCAACGCGGTGTGCATGGCTCGGCGACGAGCGTCCAAGTCCCGGTATGAGTAGTACAAATCCCAATACACGTTGACCACGTTGCTGACGTAGTCTCGTACCGCAATCTCAAAGTCTGTCTGTGTGATATCCGTATTGACTCGGGCGATCAGGATCCCGTTGTAAAGGCCCGGCGCGCCACTGGGACCGGCGATGCGATTGAACTGCAACCCACTGCCTTGCAGCAACGGTTGTCGAGCCTCGCCCTCGGTGTAGAAATTCCAAGCACCGGGAAACAAGTTGCCAGGTGCGTTGTTGAGATCAGATTCGGACACATTTCGGAAGACCAACAGCGCACCCGTGGCGGCTCGTTTGGAAAGCTCGGCCCGGTACTCGTGCAGGTCTTGCATGTAAGAGTTGATGCCGCCGGCGAAGAACGAGTTGTTGTAGATGCGGTCGTTCCGATTGAACATCGCCGATCCCTTGAACTGCGCGTCGAACGCACTCAAAGCGGCATGCGTGCCGAAGCGTGGATCCGTCTGCTGCAAACCGGCCGTGTAGCGTGTGCGGATGGCCTCCGGAGTTCGAAGAATCGTGCCACCTAGTTCACGCAAAACTTCCGAGTGCTCCAAGGCGATCTGCAACACTTCGCCGACAGAGACGTCGCGATATTGAATCTCTTGGCCGTCCCGCAGCGATTTTGAGGTAATCGGGGCGGATGAGTAAACGGCCTGATAGACATCGGGAATCGGGTTTTCGGCTTCCGCGGTGACGGTGTCGATTTCACTGGTATCGTTGCCAACCGTCTTTTTGTAAGTGTCGTATGAAGCGCAACCCAAGAAGCACGACAACGTCGCTGAAAGAATCAACAACGCGGCAGCACGCCGAACCGCAAAGCGGCACGGCGTCGTTGTCGATCGATTACTTCCGAAGCTGACAGTCATCCGAGCCGTTTCCAGGACTAGGGAGGAGGCTACCCCACTGAATCCATCGGTAGTGACAAGTGCGCGCAAGATCGCACGCAGTCACTGCGAGTATCCCACGGTCTAAGAATCGGCGGTTGACTTTGACGATTAGAGAAAATATTTCGATTCTGCCGGTTAAAACTGTTAGTGAAACCTTTTCTGATTTAGGACACCGTTAATCCAGGGGAAGCGGCGAATTTGAATAAGCTGGGGTGAGCCGCCATTTACCGGAGCTCATGCAAAAACAGCCGGTCGTGGGGAATTCGTCACGACGGCTCGCATCAGTTCTGGCTAAGGCTTACCGTTCGCCGCCGCAGCAGAGACACGTTGCAATCGAGCATTTGGCAGTCGTGATGAATAGTCCCAACCAACCCGAACCGGTCATCCAATCCGCTTCGCAGATGATCCGCGTCGACGGTCTGTTGGAGCACGCCGAAACCTTGGGGCAAACGCCGGTGGCACCCTCCGAGTACTACGGTCAGGTGCTGGGTGAGTTGTCAGACATTTTGGAAGCCCACAGTGTCGCGGCGTGGTCCATTCGCGAGGAGAGTGTGTCACTGCTCTTCGACACACAGGGCAACTCTGTCGTGGATCGCAATGCGGCGTTCGTGGAACCTGTCGGGCGTTTGGAAACGGATCGAACGGTGATCGTTCCTCCCGGTGTCGGTGGCCGCTGGCCGAATGCGACGGAGTTTGCTCGGTGCATCGCTTGCGTGTCCGTGGCTCCGGCACTGCGACTGGCGATCGATGTGCGGTTGCCGACGGCAGCCCCACGTGGCGAAAACATTGCCGAGATCGTTGCGGCGGTGGCAGCGGTCATCGTGGAGTTCCATCGAGGCCGACAGCTCACGCGGATGTTTTCGGTGTCGGTCGAGCGAGATCGCGTGGCTGGGTTGTGTCAGACGCTGCACTCGACGTTGGAACGCAGACGCATCGCTCTTGATTTGGCC
Source organism: Planctomycetota bacterium (assembly GCA_016872645.1). GTDB lineage: Bacteria > Planctomycetota > Planctomycetia > Planctomycetales > Planctomycetaceae > SXKJ01. The sequence continues at coordinate 15,613 of VGZH01000098.1, forward strand.
AATGACGGGGCGACGGCACTTTGTCTCGATCGCGTCAGTGTGTTGCTGGCGGATGCGTCCGGATTTCGTTTGGAGTCTGCGACCGCGGTTCAAGAGTTGAATCGTCGCGCAAATGCCAGTCGCGCCATCGAGCAGCTTGTGTTCGAAGTTGGTCGACAGGGAACTTCGTTGCCGTGGACGACTGCCGAACAGGCACATGAAGCCGCTCAGGCCTACTTGCTGGAATCAGGGTCAATTCGTGTGCGAGTGGAACCACTTGGCCCGAAGCCCGGTTCCTGGGAAGGTGCGCACGGTGCGATCGTGTTGGAGTCTTTCGGCACGGAATCGGTCAATCCCGATTACGACGGAGTCGCGGAAGTTTGCCGGCATGCGGCAACCGCGTTGGCAAATGCGGCGGCCTTCGAGGCTCACGGGCTGGGCGGCCGCTTGATGCGATGGAAGTCATTGGCTCAATCGCGTCGAGCACGCACGATCGCCATTGCGATCACTGCAGTGGTGCTCGCGTTGGCAATCATTCCCGCCGACTTGGATTTGGAAGCTCACGGCCAAGTGCAACCGGCTCGACGACGGTCGGTGTACGCTCCGGCGGACGGAATCATCACGCGAGTTGCCGTCGGCAACGCGGCTCAAGTCGTCGATGGTGAAACGCTTGCCGTGATGCGAAACCCGGAACTGGATCTCGAAGAGCAACGTGTTCGCGGTGAGATCGCGACGACGAACGCGAAACTGGCGGCTGTCCGAGCCTCGCGCGGCGATCCTGATCGTCGTGGCTCCAATTCATCGAGTGCCGGACAACTCGCGGCGGACGAGGAAGAGTTGAAGCAGTCGCTCGCGAGCCTCAATCGCCAACTCGAAATCGTGAATCGTCGAATCAGCGAATTGACGCTGCAGTCGCCGCTTGCCGGACAGGTCGTCCGCTGGGACTTGATCCGTTCGTTGGAATCGCGGCCAGTGCGACAAGGTCAATTGCTGATGCAAGTGGTCGATCCCGCCGGACCGTGGGAAATTGAATTGCGGATCCCGGACCGGCATGTCCGTCATGTGCTCGCCGCTCAGGCCGCTGCGAAAGAGTTGAACGGTTTGCCCGTCCGTTTTCTGTTTCGCATGTCGCCCAAGACGACGTACTCAGCGAAACTCGACACCGTGAACCTCGCGACCGATCTGGATCAAGATGGAGAACTTTCCACCTTCGCGAAGGTCACGTTGAATCCGAAAGAGATTCCCGATTTGCGTCCTGGTTCCAGCGTGATCGCCAAACTTGACTGCGGGCGACACTCGCTGGGTTACGTTTGGCTGCGAGAGTTGCTCGAATTCCTGCAAACCCGCGTGCTGTTTTGATCGGCCGTTCACCGAATGCCGATGACCGACAGCCGTAGTACCGTTTCTTGTCGAGACAGCCGGACTCAAAATGACTGACGCCAAAGCCAAGATCCTTTCCGCCATTCGCCGGCACCACCTCCCCGAAGCTCCGCTCCCCAGCCTCGATCAGCCATGGATTCAGTTCAGCGATGTTCGATCGCAATTCGCCTCAGTTTTGGAATCGGTCGGCGGCCGAGTCGTCATGGTTGCCGACACGGTGGCAGTGAACTGCGAGCTGTCCTCCATTTCCGAATGGCGGGATGCGAAGAAGAGGGTCTCGCAGGTCGCGGGAGTTCAGGGCAACACGGACCTGGGACTGATTGACGATCCGCACGCGACCGAAGACATCGACTTCGCGATTCTGCCCGGTCAGTTCGCTGTCGCCGAAAATGGAGCCGTGTGGGTCAGCGACAACGGCGTGAAGCAGAGGGCGATCTACTTCATCGCTCAGCATCTGGCGCTGGTGGTCTCAGTGAGCGACATCGTGTCAAACATGCACGAGGCGTATCGCCGCCTGTCGTTCGACACGCCGCGCTTCGGGGCATTCATCTCCGGCCCGTCAAAGACCGCCGACATCGAGCAGTCGCTGGTGATCGGCGCTCACGGCCCACGTTCGATGACCGTATTCGTGGTCGGCGATTAGGTCAGGCTTTCGAGTCTGAGCCGAATTGAAAATCCGAGTCGCATGCCGATCGGATCCACCTGAAAAGGCTGGCCTACAGTAACTCAGAAATCGGCTGTCCACCCTCGGTGACAATCGGAATCGGCCGGCCCTGCGGATTGACCCAATGGGATGCCAGGTCGATCCCCGCGTACTTGAACAGCGTCGCCGCGAGATCTTGCGGTCGCACGGGCCGGTCTTTGATGTCGTAGCCGCGCGAGTCAGTGCTGCCGATGACTTGGCCGTGCTTCAAATTGCCGCCAGCGAGAATCATGCTCATGCAGTTGAGCCAGTGATCGCGGCCGGCATCCTTCGTCATGATCGGCCCGCGACCGAATTCACCCATCATCAGCACGAGCGTCTGGTCGAGCAGTCCGCGCTGCGCAAGGTCGGTGACAAGGTGATAAACCGTGCGATCGACGGTCGGTAGAATCGGAGCAAGTCCCTTCTCGATGCCACCCCACGGCGGAACGTTGTCGCCGTGGTTGTCGAAGTAGCCCCAGCGCGCACTGACCAACACGAACGACACTCCTGCCTCAACCAGTCGTCGCGCGAGCAGTGCCTTCTCGCCGATCGAATCGCGGCCGTAGGCGTCTCGTAACGAGTCTTTTTCTTGGCTGAGATCAAACGCCTTCGCCGCGTGACCTGACGTGACGAGGTCCATCGCCTGAGCCGTGTACCGATCGGCGTTCGCCATCGTTTCGGTGCGGTCGCGGTCTCGCAGGAGTTGATCGAACTGCCGCCGCAGTTCATCGCGGTTGCCGAGCCGATCCAACTGAATCCCTTGCGGCAGCGCGATCCGGCCGGCAAGTTCACCACCATCGACCGGAGCGTACTTTGACCCCATGTGTCCGGACTCCCACACGTCCGCTTTCCAACTGGGAGCCAGCCCGACAAACGCCGGCATGCGCGGGTCGTTCGAACCGCGAAACTTCGCGACCACCGAACCCATCGACGGATAGCCGTCGCCGTCCTTGGTTTTGTCCAGTCGTCGAGCCAACGGGTTCCCCGCCTGCATCGTGATCGGCGTGTGATTGCTCGCCTTGCAATCGACCGAGCGGATGATTGTCAGCTTGTCCATGATCGAGGCTTGCTTGGGCAGATGCTCGCCGAAGCGAACACCTGGCACGCACGACTCGATGGACGAAAACGGCCCCCGAATCTCGCGCGGCGCATCGGGCTTGGGGTCCCACATGTCGAGATGACTCGGGCCGCCCGAAAGCCAAAATAGAATGATTGCTTTTCGATCCGATGCCTTGGTTGCTTCATTCGCTCTTAACAGCGACGGAAGCGTCATGCCCCCAACCCCCGCCAAACCTGTTTGGAGGAACCAACGGCGCGAGCCAACGCGAATGAAGCCGAACATCACTGTCTCCAGCGTAGATTTCAGATTAACTCAGCAATCGGAGCGCCTTCATCGAGCATTGGCACCGGACGGCCGGCAAAGTCTTTGAACGACGTCGCAGGATCGATCCCCATAACATGGTAAACGGTCGCGAGAATATCTGCGGGCTTGAGCGCGCGTTCGATCGGGAATTCGGCTTTTGAGTTTGTGGCTCCGACAACCACGCCACCCTTCAAGCCGCCGCCGGCCATCATCACGCTGATCGCGTTGCCCCAGTGGTCTCGGCCCGGGATGGGGATGCCCGGTTGGCCGTTGTTGATCTTCGGAGTACGGCCAAACTCGCCCATCACGATGACCAGCGTGCGGTCGAGGATGCCGCGCACCTCGAGATCATCGATCAGCGCGGCGACGGCGCGGTCGACTGCCTCCAGTTTGCCGCCGTGCCCTTTTTCGATGTTCGAGTGATCGTCCCAGTGGGGCATGTCGACGGTGGCGAATGTCGTTCCCGCTTCGACCAACCGCCGAGCCATCAGCGTGTAGCGGCCCCACGGATTGTTGCCATATTTGTCGATCGCCTTCGGGTCTTCGAGATTGAGGTTGAATGCTTCGCGAGCCTTCCCTCCCAGCACCATTGAGAACGCATCCTGCTGATACCGGTCGACTGTTTTCATCAAGCCCGATTGATCGGCTTGCCGCTCGATCTGATCGAGGCCGTTGAGCAATGACTGGCGGTCACCCGCGCGAGCCGACTCTACCTTGCCGAAACTGTCGAGACACTTCGGGCGACCAACCGTCACTTGCGACGTGTAGTGCAAGTATTTCTGTTCGGTGTCCACATCGAACGGGTTATATGCCGCGCCGAGATACGCGGCTCCCTGATAGCCGGGGAAGAGGTAAACGCTCTGCGCCGCCGGCAGTCCGACGTACGCGGGCATCCCGGCGACATTGGGCCCGCGCAGCTTCGAAATGTACGCACCGATTCCCGGATACTTCTGCGGCAAGCTGGCCGCGTTAGAACCGAACCGTCCGGTCAGCATCCAGTGAGCACCTGCGAAGTGATCTCCGTTGTCGTGATGCACCGAGCGGACAAACGCCATCTTGTCGGCGAGCTTCGCGTGCAGCGGCAACGTTTCGGAAACGATCATTCCCGGCACGTTGGTCTGCAACGCACTGAACGGACCGCGGTAGTCAGAAGGCGCATGTGGTTTCGGATCATAGGTTTCGAGCTGGCTCGGTCCGCCATCAAGCCAAATCAAGATCACCGACTTGTCGTTCTT
>VGZH01000099.1 GCA_016872645.1 Planctomycetota bacterium
CGAAGTACGCCTCGGCGAGCGTCGCGATCTTTTTCATCTGCGTGATGCCGCCGGTGTGAGCGCAGTCGGGTTGCAGGATGTCGATGCAACGCTCGTGCAGGTACGGCAGCATTTCCCAGATCGTGCGGTCGCGCTCGCCGGTGGCCATCGGGATTTTGATGTGCTGCTTCAGGCGCTTGAAGACTTCGATGTTGCCGGGGACGGCGACCTCTTCGAGAAACAGGAGCAGGTTGATTGAGACACCAGTCGCCGGGGGCGTTTGCGTTGGCGACTAACCCCCGACGACCAGCGTTTCATTTGGCCGGGATTCGTTTCTCCCGACGCGGGATCACGAGGTGGACTGCACGACGGCGCGCCCGGCAAGTCCATGGACTTGCCGGTTCTGGCGATGAACCCGTCCCGGAGTACGTGGTTCCGTGAAGTGCTCACGCTCGACAACACCACCACAATCCGAACGCCGTTGTTGGTGTTCTGATTGTCGGGAGTGTTCCTGTTGCGGTTGGCGGAGCGGGCGTTCCTGGAGTTGTTGTTCCACGAACCGCCACGCAACACACGATTCCCTCATGTTCCCGGAAGCGCCGCGTCTGTGCAGATACAGTGCCTCCGTTGGAAGAGTGTGTTGTCGAGGATATCGGTACGCAATCGCCAGGAATTCGCCAGCGAGGCATGTCCATTCCAACTGGCGACCCGTTGGCCGATGAGAGCCGCGCTGACTTCGCCGGTCGCGAAGCCGTGCTGTAACTGGCCGAGCTTGCGTCGCCAGCGGACCAGATGTTCGCGAGGCAAGCGAATTCGATCCGGGAACACTCGGTAGCCGAGAAATCGAATTCCACATGCGGCGGGCGAGATCACCGACTTATGGGGATGCAGACGGAGCCGCATCGCTTCCAGGAATTCGCGGCAGCGTGCGCGTGCTTCCGTCAGCCAATGCTTGTCGTCAGAGAACAGCACGAAGTCATCGACATACCGGATGTATCCGACCGGGCGAAGCTGTTCGGTGACGAAGTGGTCGAACGGGTTGAGCATCACGTTGGCGAAGAACTGGCTCGTCTGGTTGCCAATGGGCAATCCGCGCGGCTGGTCCAAAGGCGACAACAGATTGTCGCCGGGAAACCAATCGATCAGTGGCGCGGGGTCGTGCGGATGGTCGATGATGCGGTCGATCAGCCAAAGCACCTTGTCGTCTTTGATCTTTTGCCGCACGATCGACTTGAGCACTGTGTGATCGACCGACGGAAAGAATTTGCGCAGGTCACATTTCAGGACAAACCGGCTGCGGCGTACACAACGCTGACACTGTGCGACCGCGGCGTGAGTCCCTTTGCCTCGGCGGCAGGCGTAGCTGTGATGGATGAAGCAGCGTTCAAAGATCGGTTCCACCACGTTGCACAGCGCATGATGCACGACACGATCGCGGAACGGCGCGGCACTGATCCAACGGGGTTTCGGTTCGCGGATTTCAAACCGGCGGTACGCGCCGGGTGTGTACGTCTGCGAAATCAGTTCGTCCTGCAAGTCACAAAGCTGGCGTTCGACATTGAACTGGAAGCGTGCAACGTTGGCCAGCCCTCGTTTACCGCGAGCCGCCTTCTGGGCCGCGTCCACCAGGTTGCGAAACTCGACCAGTTCGTCCCATAGGTTTCGGTAGCGTTTCATCGTGGCACGCGATTCGTCAGTTTGCCGAAGTTCTAGTGCTGCGCCACCGGTTGTAATTCGGGTTCGACCAATCAGCCGGTGGGCGTTAGCCCCCGGTTTGAACCGGACCCTAACGCGTTCCGGCTGATTTCTTCACCCGAATTTCTAGTGGTGACGCAGCACTAGCCGGCGGCTTCGTTCCGCTCTGCTTGATCCAGCCGCCGACCAGTTTGCCGATTTCGTTCACGAACCGTGCGGCCGAGCCATAGCTTTCGAGCGATAAACACTTCACATCTTTCACCAACCGGAATTGAAAACGCAGCAGTTCCAATTCCAGGTTCGCTTGTTGCAACAGCGGCAGCCGTTCACGCGAATACTTGCCCGCCAACAACAGTTCCAAAATCAGATGGACCCTCTGTTCCAAGCGCAGACCAATCCCGTAACGGTGGTTGCGCGGGAATTTGGCGATGTGGTTCAGAGACCAGACCAACAGCGCGTACGCCTTCTCGATCACGACCAATTCCGTTTCGGCTTTGGGCATTGCAGTCCTCGGAACGAGGGCGTGCCTCGTCAAAAAAATCGCGCGCCGTGCTGCGCACGTCGCGAGTTGGTCGGCAAATCGGCCGGAAGGTTAAGCAGTAAAGGGGTAAGGAACACAAGCCATTACGGAGTCCTCACGCTCGACAACACCACCACAATCCGAACGCCGAAGCCGGTGTACTGAAAGCCGGCGATCCTGGAGTTGACGAACCACGAACCGCCACGCAACACACGATAGTCTGATCCACGCGTCGTGAACGGGTCGCTGGCAACATCGGACTCCTCGTAGGCACTCGAATCGTACACGTCATTGCACCACTCGAAGACGTTGCCGTGCATGTCGCTGAGTCCACGGAGATTGGGCCACAGGACGCCGACCGGCTGAGTCTTGCCGGAATTGGCCTCCAACACCAGCCCATGCCGGCCCAGCAACGTCCGGTCGCTGCCAAAGCTGTAGGCCGTGCGCGTGCCCCCTCGGCAGGCGTATTCCCATTCCGCTTCCGTCGGCATCCGAAACCCGGGGCGATCCAACCGCACCGGCCAATCCTTGGGGGTGCCGTCTGCGTTCTTGGGTAAGTCCTTGGGATCGGCGTACGCCTGATCGTCTTCGTGGAACCCCACCTGCGTCGTGAGCCAGCGGGACATGGCCGCCGCATCAAACCAATTCAGTGCGACCATCGGCGAGTTGGTATTTGGCGGACTAAATTCATCAATCGCGAGCGGCCGCTGCCCAGTGGAGATCTGAAACCGTTCAAACTGCGACCGCGTGACTTCCCGATCCATCATGGCGAACGCTCGCGTCAATCGCGTCCGATGCCGCCGCTCGTCGTTTTGATGATCCTTTTCCGAATCCGGTGAACCTTGATCGAACTCGCCCGGCTGGAACACGACGAACGAATAGAAATCCTCGGCCGTCCCCCCTTTGATCAATCCGCCCAATTGATCGGGCTGCTTCGTCCGTACCCGCAACACGAACCACTCGCGATCCGCATCCCGTTGGTCGATCGCATCGACCGCGACCTTGGCTTCGACCTCGGCCACTTCCTTCGCGAACCCCCAGTGCCGCAGCAACCAGCCGCACGCCCCGTGCATCGCCGAACTGGGATGCGTTTTGAATCCCTCCAGCAATTCCGCCTTGAAGGTCTCACGTCGCGACTCCGGCAAGTCTTCGAAGGCGAACTCACCCAAGGCCAGCAACAGAGCAAACTGCGGCAACACGTCCCGCTGCCGCGAGGGATCAGTACCGCTGTCCTGCGACTTGGAGCCGCGCACGTCAGGAAGCGGTACGTTGGGCTTCGCGACGTTCTCCACAACCGCTCCCTCACGGTCGCGGCTCGAAGCGGTCGCGACATCGAGCGCGACCAGCAGTTCTTCCGGCTTCGCGCCGCGCTCCTTGCAACGAGCCACGAACTGCGTGAGCGATTCGGGGTCATCGGCAACGCGCAGCGAATCCAACGCCGCCGCGCGAGCCTTCGTGCGCAACAGCGTCGTCGCCGCGCCTGCTCGCAGCCGGCCCAACTCCACGCGCTGCGATTCGTCCCAATCGGACTCCGGCTGTTGAGCGGCCAACTTTTCCAAGAAGGCTTGCGCTGCCGCAGTCTTCTCCGGCGTGGCCGTCAGCACGGGGAACAGAATCGAAAACTGCTTGGGCGTCCCGCGCGAGATCAACGTCGCCAACCGCTCGGCATCCCCGGCCGAGTATTCCGCCAACGCCGACGCCGCGTTGACACGCTCGGTCTCACCCAGCTTGTCGTCGATAAACAGCACGGACAGCGGCTCCAACAATTCCTTTGCCACCGGCCGCAGGTTGGCCAGCAACGTCCGCTGAAAAATCGGATTGGCTTCCACCAGTTGCCGCGCGAGATACGCTAAGTCGGCCGGCTCGAACGACGACGCCAGCGCCGAGTTCCGCCATCCCGCCAGCGCCATCCCCGCGCGAAATCGCTTGGCGTCCGGCTGCGACGTATCGCGAAACATCGGCCACAACTGTTCGGCAAGCGATCCGCGATGCGGCGCGAGACGATCCCGAATCACCGCGAACTCGTCGAACGAACATTCCAGAAACCGCTCATGCAAGAACGGCACTTGATCCGGATCGACCGGCACCAGCGCCAAGCTCGCCCGCAGCCGAACCGCCGCCCGCTCCGGCCGTGCGTCCGCCGCATCCCTGCGCAACGTGGCATCGGTCCAACGCCGATAGGCCGGCAACTCGTTCTCGATCAACGCCGGCAACTCCGTCGGCGACGCCGCGTAAATCGCCTGCACCAACCGCTTGCCTTGCGCCCGACCTGACGTCTCCCAAACCCCGCCGAGCAGGGCGGCCAACAATACGAATCCCAACACACCGCGTGTCCCATGCAACCGCGCCGAACGCCGCATCATCAGCTTCTGCTTCGTGGTCCACGACTTCTTGGATACGAACCAGCGAATGTTGAGATGCTCCCACCACGCCGGCAGATGGCGATTCAGCGGCTTCGAGTTCCAACTCGCCGCCCGCTCCTCCAACCGCAACTCGGCCCGCCCCCTGCGCGTCTCACGCTGCTTCTTCGTCAGCCAGTTGCGAATGCTGGGGACGAGGTAGTCGTGGGCGAGCTGGTAGCTGCGGGCAGGGGTTTGGGGTTGGGGATTAGGGGTTGGTGAAGGCACGCTGCTTTGTTGCGCTTTCTGCGGTTGGCTAACCCCTAATCCCCAATCCCCAACCTCTGTGCCTTCACTAACCCCTAATCCCAAATCCCTAATCCCTTCCACGTCGACCGGCGTGATCAGGCGCAGATCGCGATCCAACATGTGCAGCAGCGTTTCGAAGTCGCGCGGGCGAGTGGCGTAGCCGCTGGCGGTGAGCAATTCTTCGCGCGCGACTTGGTGGCCTTTGATGTCGGTGCCGGCGTCGGGCAGCAACGATTTCAAAACGCCGCGCACAGCGACTTGATGTGTGCGATAGGCGATCGGCGCGTTGCCGGCCGAGAAGGTTTCTTCCAGGAACGTGACGCCGACACCTTCGACGCCGCCGATGGCTTTCAGTGTTTCCGGCGTCCAGGGTTTGAACTTGACCATTTCGGCGAAGAGCGCGAGGCGGACGCTGATGATCTTGTCTTCCTCGGTCAGCGCGGCGACGGATTGGTCGAGGAAGTGGCTGAGGGCTAAGGGCTGAGCGGCGAGGGGAGCCGTAGAAGGCGGTTGCCCTTGTCCAGTACCTTGCCCCTCAGCCCTCAGCCCTTGGCCCTTCCCAAACGCGACTCCGAACGCTTCCAGTACTTTCCGCGCGTGCGGCGGGTCGAACAGGTCGGCCATCGCGCAGTTGCGGCCTTGGATCAGCGGGACTTCCAATACTTCCAGGAACCGGCTGATGGCCAGCCAGAAATCGTCGCGCACGAGGATCAGGCATTGCAGGCGTTCGCCGTCGCATTGCCGCAGCGCGGCGGGGAGTTCCAGATTCGCCTGGCCGCGTTTCGCGTGCAGCCATTGCTCAAACTGGTCGAGGATCAGCACCGCCTTCTTGCCGCTGGGCAAGCCGACGCCGCGCCGCAAATTTTTCAGCAGCAGTGGCAGCGACAGGTCATCGCCGAATTCGGGACAAGCGCGGCGGATCGCTCGCGAGAGCCGCTGCTCAGTGTCGTCGCCGCTGGCTTCGATGTAGATCGGGACAATGTCGGCCGCCAGTCGCGGAATCAATCCGGCTTTGACGAGGCTCGACTTGCCGCAGCCGGACGGGCCGTACAACACGCCGGACGAAAACGTGACCTCGGGATCACGCGACTCGATTCGCGTCTTCCAAAAGCGAACGCTCTCAGGCAATCCGTCGCGATCGCGCGCGCCGGGGAGGAGATCGAGAAAGAAACTCGCGTCGCTGGCATCGAACGAACGCAGCCCCTTCGGCACGATTTTGAGCGGCTCGCGATCGGAGCCGGGTGAACCGGACGCTAACGCGTTCCGGCTGATGATCGGTGTGTTGGACGCGCCGGGAGTTGGCGTGGCGATCGGCGGGGTCGGGAGGCCCGCGCCGAGCGCTGGCGGCAGTTGCACGCGCACCGACGCGGCTTCTTGCGCGGCGGGGTTCATCGCGAAGTGCCGCAGGTCGTCGGCCATGTCGCGCGCGGTCGTGTAGCGATCGGGCTTGCGCTTGGCGAGCGCTTTCAAGCAGATGCGTTCGAGTTCTTTCGGGACGTCGTCGTTGACCTGCCTCGGCGGACGCGGGTCGTGCGTCTTGACTAATTCCAAAAGCTGCGAGTTCCGTTCGCGCGGCGGAAGCTTTTCGCTGGCTCGAAACGGGCGCACGCCGGCCAGCAGTTCATACAGCACAACGCCGAGACTGAAGATGTCGGTCTGCCCATCGACGCGATGCCCTTCGCCGGCCGCTTGTTCAGGACTCATGTACGCCGGAGTGCCCAGCACTCCCGATGCGGTCTCGTGACCTTCGGTCAGCGCCAGTCCGAAGTCGGCCAGAAACGGCTTGCCGTTCCCATCGACCAGAATGTTGGCCGGCTTGATGTCGCGATGAAAGATGCCCTTCAAGTGCGTGGCATGCAGCGCGTCGGCGACGTCGGCGAGCAACTTCGCGACCGTCAAGAAATCGGGCCGCACGCGCTGGACCCAATCGGACAACGTGCCCCCTTCGACGAACTTTGTGACCAGAAAGATCGGAAACTCGTCAGTGTGCCCGATGTCGTGAATCGGCACGACTCCCGGATGCTCCAGCTTGGCCAGCTTCTGCGCCTCTTCACGGTACTCGGCCACTTGTGCCGCCGCCATCCGCTTGGGCACTTTGATCGCGACGCGACGCTGGAGTTCATCGTCCATTGCCAGATAGACCGCGCCGAATCCCCCTTGCCCCAATCGCCGCTCGACCCGATAGCGGCCGATCGAACGAATGGATTCCTCGTGCGCCGCCAAATCATGCTGAGCGGCCGGCATTGCCGGCGGCTCCAAGTTCGGAGGCATTGCGGGCGTTTTATGAGGCAATGGCACCGCACCGGGCGGCTGAACGACTTCCCGATCATCTCCCGGTTCGATCCGCGTCGATACATTCTTCGGAAGTTCCGACGCGGGCATCGTTTCCCCCACTCAAGCGACCGGCTCGCAATCTTAGCGATTGGGCGGAATTCTCACAGGGCATGCGTCGCGATTCAACCAGATCATGCCAGTAGCCCGCTCAACGTCCCGCGCCTAACACCACTGCGCACCATGTAGCGGAATTCGCCAGAATTCCGGTTTGTCGCGACTGAACTCTGACGAGTTCAGCTACGAAAGTGCGCAGTAGTGCTAATAATCCCGCACCGCCCCATCCGGCAGCGTCGGCTTCGGCCATTTGAAGACTCGTTTCGGGTCGGCGTTGACCTTCTCGAACATGGACTCATCGATCGTCACGCCGAGGCCAGGGCCTTGGGGCAGGGTCGCGTAGCCGTCTTTGTCTTGGTCCCAGCTTTTGCGAGCGACTCCGGCGGGCATCAGGTGGCCGTCGAGGTAGCCTTCGTGGATCAAGAGAAATGGAACCGCGAACGCCGCGTGGATGCTGGCGGACAGACCCAGTTCCGAGCAGGTGCAGTGCGGGGCCAGCGGGACGAAGTACGCCTCGGCGAGCGTCGCGATCTTTTTCATCTGCGTGATGCCGCCGGTGTGAGCGCAGTCGGGTTGCAGGATGTCGATGCAACGCTCGTGCAGGTACGGCAGCATTTCCCAGATCGTGCGATCGCGCTCGCCGGTGGCCATCGGGATTTTGATGTGCTGCTTCAGGCGCTTGAAGACTTCGATGTTGCCGGGGACGGCGACCTCTTCCAGAAACAGGATGTCATACGGCTCGATGGCGTTCGCGAATTGAATCAGCATCGCGGGCGGGATCGCGCAGTGCGCGTCGAACATGATCGTGTAGTCCGGCCCGTTTTTCTCCCGCGTTTGCCGCACGCCCCGAACGAGCCCGTCGATGTCGTTCGGATTTCCTGAATAGGGATGCGGCCCACCCGTACCGAGCTTCTGCGCCTTCGCGTGCGGATACATGCGGACCTTGTCGCGTGTCGGCCCGCCGAGCAGCCGATAGACCGGCACGCCCCACGCTTTGCCGGTGATGTCCCAGAGCGCCATGTCGATGGCCGAGATCACATGCGTCATGAACGGCCCGCCGCGCATGTCGCGGTGCGACCGATACAGCTTCTGCCACAGATGCTCAATCCGCGTCGGGTTCTCGCCGTCGAGCAACTCAAACAGCGACTGAGCCAGCGCGACCGCGACGTTCGGCTCAAGCCCCGTCACCTCGCCCCAGCCGGTAATGCCCTGCTGCGTCTCGATTTTCAGGTACGCCTTCGTGCCGACTCGGAATCCGCGCAGCGATTTGATTTTCCAATCGACTCCTCGATCGACAACGTTCGCGGCGGGGTTGTTTTCCTGAGCGACGGTTTCCGACAGCATCGCGAGGCCGGTCGCCATCGCGGCGGATTTGAAGAGGTTTCGACGCGAAACAATGGCTGAAGCAGACTGAGACATGACGACTCCTGTGGTTCAAGTCGGATGGCTAGCCTTGGCCGTCCGGCATGGCTATGCGATCAAAGTTTTCGACCGAGAGCGGCGCCCCTGCGCACCGAGTTCGTATCGTCGCGAACTGACTCTGTCGAGCAAGCCGCCGCTTGTGAGCGAGTCACGCTGGACGTAGCATCCAACGCAATTCGACCTGACTCTCGTGCCGAGGACGCCAACATGGCTGATCCAATTTCCATCCAGTGCCCGCACTGCAAAGTAAAGCTGAAGCTCAAAGCGGCTCCACCCGCCGGCAAACAAATCGGCTGTCCAAAATGTAAAAAGCCGTTTCCGGTGAAGGTTCCACCCAAAAAGAAGGAGAGCGATGACGACTTCCTCGACGCGCTCGACAGTCTGGCCGAAGACGACTACGAAGCTCCAGAAGATGAGGTGTCGCAGGAAGACGACGAGGACGCTCCGCCGGCACGCAGCGTGAAGCGTTCAAAAAGCAGTGTCTCGACGACGAAAGGTGGCAAAGGGAAGAAGGGCCGCTCGAAGAAGAGTTCAGCGGGCCCACTGCTGGCGATTATCGGTGGCAGTGTGGCGGCGCTTGCGCTGCTTGTTGGTTTGGTCTATTTACTGATGAACCTGCCGGGCGGGGCGAAAGTCATTCGCAGTGTGTCGGGGGAGTTCATCGCGTTCGCGCCTGCTGATGCAGAGTTGTTTGTCGCGGCTCGGCCGGCGGACTTGATGGCTTCGCCGCTGTTGGCGTCCGTCGTTCAAGATCCGAATGTGAAACAGGGTCTGACGGAGATGGAGAGGTCTCTGGGATTTCCCGTGACTGAGATCGAACACGTCTTTACCGCGATCAAGATGGACCCCAATGTTGGCAAAGGCGGAGCACCGGCAGGCCCGATGGCGGGGAACCCCATGATGGGAATGCCGGGGATGGGTGGCGGTAACGGCAGCGGAGTTCAGGAGAGCGTGGTGATCCTCCGGCTGAAGCAGCCTTATGGCGGCAAGACGCTGGACCAGATTCGTCAGCAGTCTCCTCCTAAGACTCACAATGACGTGAGCTATCACGTCAGCGCCGAGCCCAAAGGGGGAGCTTTTTTCTTCGGAGACGAACGACACGTCGTGATCGGCGAGCCATCCCAGATCGAGAAAATCATTGATCGCAAAGACCAGGCTGAGAACAACGATCTGCTTGCATACTTCGCGAAGGAGCAGCACGTTTCGCTTGTGGCGATCCAGAAAGGGACCGAGGTTCAAACGAATCTGCCGCCGCAGTTCAGCCAAACCCTGCAACAGAACGAGACATTGCAGAAGCTGGTGAAAGAGGTCTCGATGATTCGCATGGATGCCAACATGTCAGCCGGCGTGGATTTGAAAGTCTCGCTGACCTGCAAGTCCGACGCCGCCGCACAACAGATTCACACCGAAGCGACCAAGGAGATCGACGCACTTAAGCAGCAAGCTCAACTCTTGAAGTTCGTGATACCGGAAATCGACGGCGTGCTCAACTCGCTCAAAGTGAATCAGAGCGGCATGGGAATGGATGTGTCGGTCTCGGTACCCAGCACGATGATCGACCGCATGAAGCAGATGGCATCGCAGTCGCCAGGGGCCGGCGCTGCCGGACAATCACCCGGGACGCTTCCCATTGGAACATCTCCCTCAGGGTCGGTTCCGGCAGTCACGCCACCAACCACGGTTCCGCCTCAGAATTGATCGCCCGTCGTCAAGAGATTCGAGGTTTTATTCACCACAAAGGAAAACGCGATGCGGATGCTGATCCCGGCATTTCTGATGTGGGTGGCTCAGAGCGTACCCGCCTTCGGACAGGAGTTGGTCGTGCAGCAACCGGTTGTCGGCACGATCTTGCTGTCGACTACGGTTGCGGTGCCGGATCGCGGCCGAATTTTTTTGGGCGGCGTGTCGTCCGGCCAATCGGGGCGGTCTCGATTTGGATTTGGCCAGCCCGGTTCTTCGCTGGGCTGGTCGCGATCATCGAGTTCAATGTCTGTCGGCGTGACCGTCATCGACCTCCACGAGATGGATGAGGCGATCTTGAGCTCGGCCTCCAATCAGCCGGAGCCAGGATCCCGATACTCGCGTCATGCGGCGGCAATCAATGGCTCACGTTCCGAGAGTCCGCGCGAGCCAACCCGCGACGTGGAGTCCCTCGCTGAACGTGCCGCGAAGTTCGAGCGACTCGCCTGCAAAGCGGAAGCGGAAAAACATTCCGGGGTCGCGAAGCTGCATTGGCAAATGGCGGCGAAGTACGGCTCGGCAACAGCTCGCGAGAAGCTACGTTGACTTTGCCGATGTCAGTTCTTTCACGTCGTTGACGAGCGCGGTGATGTCGGACTCGGCCGTATCCCACGAGCACATGAAGCGTGCGCCGCCGGCTCCGATGAAGGTGTAGAACCGCCAACCTCGAGCCCGTAGCGCGGTCGCGACATCGGGCTGCAGCCGGACGAAGACCGAATTAGCTTGGCGGCGCGAGATGAACTCAATACCCGGGATTTCCAACAGCGCCGCTTCGAGCTTTTCAGCCATGTGGTTGGCTTGGGAGGCGTTTCGCAACCACGCGTTTGACTCCAGCAATCCGACCCACGGCGCGGCAAGGAATCGCATCTTCGAGGCGAGTTGTCCCGATTGTTTGCAGCGGTAGGCGAATTCGTGCGCAAGTTCCTTTTTGAAAAAGATGATCGCCTCGCCGACAGCCATGCCGTTCTTCGTGCCGCCGAAGCAGAGGACATCGACGCCGACTTTCCAAGTGAGCTCTTTGGGAGCGACTCCGAGCGCAGCGACCGCGTTGGCGAAACGCGCACCGTCCATGTGGACTCGCAGTTCGTGACGACGCGCCGCCTCGAATAAGGCATGCAGATCATCGACCGAATAGACGGTGCCCAGTTCCGTGGCTTGGGTGAGGCTCAGGACTTTCGGCTTTGGGTAGTGGATGTCGCAACGGCGCTGCACCATGTGCGACACTGCCTCCGGCCGAATGCGGCCGTCCTCGCCAGATACGACCAGGATTTTCGAGCCGTTCGAGAAGAACTCCGGCGCGCCGCATTCGTCGGTTTCCGCATGAGCGAGTTCGTGGCACAAGATGCTGTGATACGACTGACACATCGCCGACAGCGCCAGCGCGTTGGCGGCAGTGCCGTTGAACGCGAAGAAGACTTCGCAGTTGACCTCGAACAAGTCACGCAGCAGGTCCGAGGCTTTCGCAGTCCACTCGTCATCGCCGTAAGCGGGAGCGTGGCCTTGATTCGCGCGGGACATTGCCTCCCAGGCTTCGGGGCAGACTCCCGAATAATTGTCACTGGCAAAGTGACGATGGCCGGAGCCAGAGTCGATCATGGGACCCTTCCTAGAAACAGAATTAAAGTGATGTCAGCCGGGCATCGCGAAGTTCCGCGCGGCGCGGAAAGCGAGCAGCCAGCTCTGAACTGTGAGTGACGCAAATCAACACGCTGCCCAAGTCTCGGCTGAGTTCCAACAGCAGGCCGCCGATGGCGTCAGCATTCTCGCGATCCAGACTGCCGGTCGGCTCGTCAGCGAGCAACAACGCGGGCTGATTGATGAGCGCACGGCAAACAGCAACTCGCTGCCTTTCGCCACCAGACAACTGCGCGGGACGATGCTCCAGACGCTCCCGCAATCCAACTCGTTCGAGCAACTTCGTCGCGCGGGAGACATCTTCCGCCGTTGTGCCGGAACCAGCCAATCGCGGGATCAGCACGTTCTCCAACACCGTACACTGAGGCAGCAAGTGATGCTCTTGAAAGACGAAGCCAACGGATTCCTGTCGCCACGCGGCCAGTTCTGTTTCAGTTGCAGCGAAGACGTCTCGTCCGCGCAGTCGCACCGCACCTTGTGTCGGCCGTTCCAAACCGCCGAGCACAAACAGCAGCGAGCTTTTGCCAGAGCCCGACGGGCCGGTGATCGCCAACGCGTCACCGCGAGTCAGTGACAGATCGACGCATTTCAGGACGGTCAGTGAACCGGCAGCCGTGACGTACTCCTTGCAGAGTCCGGTGACAATCAAATCGGAATCGACGTGCGACATGCGGGGTCTCATTCAAAAACAGCAGGACCGGAAACGCCGAGCGATTCCGGTCCTGCAAGATGTCAACAAATCCGAGCGATGCTGTCGAGCTACTCGAAGGAAAGCGTCAACCATCCGCCCGTGGCTTTGACTTGAGCGAGGCCGAGCTGAACGGGCGTCTGTCGGTCCTTGTCGATATTAATGAACCGGTCGAACTTGCGGGCCGGCAACGCGCTCTTCACTTTGTTGCGCACGACTCCGGCCCGCGCGATTTGGAGTCCAGCGTTTGCTGGCGCTTCGACCGGCGAGACACCCACTTCTCCACTCTCAACAGCGAAGCTGGTGCCCTCGATGCGGAACATCAACGGCACGGTGATTTCCTGGGTCGGAATGTCCTCGTCCTTTTGCTTCAGCCCGGCTCGAATGGCGAGCGTGAGTTGACCTTTGTCGACTCGGAAACGCAGCGGATCTTTTTGGGGGAAGACGAAGGTTGCTGGCTCTTTGGAGCTTTCACCCGCCTCCTCAATCTTCTTGCTGATGTTGAGCTTGCGGCCGAGAAGGTCCGCAAAGGAATTTTCGATTTCCTTGCCGAGTTCATCTTCGGACAGCGTACGTCCGGCGATCTTCAGGCGGTCCAGACTGTTGTTGAGCAGCGATTCGTGAAGGGCCAACACGAAGCCGCTGCTGGGAACGCCGACAAATGGACCGTCACCGCCAGCCAGTTCATGATCAGACATCAATCGCGTGTTAATCCGCAGGTCGTCCTCGGAAGAACGGTAGCTGGCCACCGACGGATACAAATCTTTCTCACGCAATTTAGAACTGACCTTGGCTTCATAGTTCTTGTTGAGGTCCTCAACCTTGGCTTCGACTTCCGTATTGAACTCCGGCAGAATTTTGCTGGAAATTCGTTGTGCTGCGATGGCCTCGGCTTGACCACGTCGGTCCTCCACTTCGCCTCGGGCGATCGAATCCGCCAAGCCGCCAAACAGCGGAATGTTGCTGTACCTGGTCGATATGCCGGTCGTCTGGTTGTTGGGTCGGACAGAAATATCCGCAGCACCGGTTGTGAACTTGTTCCCGTCAAACAGGATTGGCTTCCAGGCTTTGAAGACGTGGTTTCCGGACGTGTAAACATTAGCTTGATCGGTGGTGCCAACGGTATTCGACCTCGCGACTCCATCGATCACCAGATTCAGGCGGATACCGTCGTTGCTGGGCTTCAGATCGATGCCCGTTGTCACGGTGGTCGTCTGATTTCCGCTGACATTCGCCCCCAGGATGACATCCTTCACGGGTCCTTGCTTGGTGGTCGACTCGGACGCGAGCTTTGACAGCAACGTCTCGCTGACCACAACACGCAGATTGAAGTTGAAGTAATGCGTGGACATCGCCGCAGCGATTCGGTCCCCACGGTCGGGTGAGGCTTTTCGAACGGCGTCAAACGCTTTTCGGGCCGCATCCGCATCAGTGGACGATTGCGACTCCTCAAATTTCTCGATTGAGGTGACCAGTGCTGCCACCTCGGCTCGCAGCTTTTCGGGGTTGTACGGCTGATCCACGGCGGTTGCGTGCTTCACAAACGCATCGAGCGATTGCCGCAACGCGACGAATTTCGATCCGTCGAGGAACTTGCGAATCTCCGGCGACATGTTATCCGACGGAGAAAGCTTTTGGTGGACGGCCGAAAGGACCGGGACCGCTTCCATTCCCTTCTTCTCACCGACCAACTTTGTGATCTCGGCAGAACGAACATAGTCCAACCACGCGGGTCCGTTCTTGACCGAATTCAACTCGATTTCGAGATCATTCAGCGACTTCGCGACTTGTTGCCGCGCCCCATCGAGCTGCTCGCTGGCCACTTTCTGAGGATCGATCGTCAGCGTTTCGAGCGCTGCTTCGGCAAGGGTCACGCGGCGATTGAGTGCGGCATAAAGACTTCCCAGCGGCTCGTGAATACTGCGATAACGAGCATCCCGAAGCGACGTCTCCATCGTCTGCAACTTCTTTTTCAAAACTTCCACTTGCAGTCGCTGGGACTCGACGCTGAGTGTTTCTTCAGAATACAGCTTGGCCACTTCGGCGGCAGTCTTTTCGCTCCACTCTTTCCAGTTTCCGTCCAAGACCGCGAATGCGTCTTCCCCCAGCGTCTCAGGCACATCGATTGGTAAAACGCCTCGTAATCCTGCGGGCTGCACGGGCTTTGCGTCGTCCCAAGCCCAAGTTCCAGAAACCAGCGTGGTACCTAAGGCCAAGACCGAGGTCCCGCAAAGGGCGATCCAACGGCGGTTTGATTTGCCATTCACTCCGAACATTTGTCGCTCAGTCACAGAAAATACTCCCTGAAAATTAGTTCGACCGCGGGTTGGCGAAGGGTTGCGATCGGCTCTCCCTTATCTATCGACGCTCGCTCTCCAAGACCGGTATCGACTTCGCCAGACGTTCTGCGGCTCTTTGGGCAGGATTTGGCGTCGTCACGAAGGTGCACTCAACACAGAACCGTTCCCGCTCAAACAGGTTGTGGCATCCGGTTGAACTCTTCGTCGAACCTCCGTACTTACTTAGCCTACGCAGTCTAGTTGCCCGATTTTTTCGGTGCAATTGCTATAGTCGACAGCTTGGGAAGATTGGCAATTTGCGCGAAGTTGTCTTGCAACTACCAAGTTTGTGCGTAAAGGCCATTCCCCTGTGCGAATTGGCCGCGCTGGTGTCTCACGCGCAAATGCCTAGACTTTCGACTCCATCACATCCCTGTCGAGATTTGTCAAAAATCCAATCCAATGACTCGATGAACGGATCGCTTCCCAACGCTGATGAGAAGCGCCGGTCCACGCTGGCCGGAGCGGGAGCGATTATTTGTGGTGGTGGCTTACTGCTTAGTTTGCTGCGTTGGCCGTCTGTGGCGCAACACTGGTCCGGTTTCAGTCGTTGGGTGCTGGTCGTGTTGGCGATAGGCCTGTTGCTGTGGGGAATCACGCAACTGGTTGCTTTGGGGCTTTCGCGTCAGATCGCGCCGCGCCGGCCGGTTTGGAATCGAAATCGGATGGCGATCACGCGTGAAGGAATCGTTTACGTTTTGATCATGAGCGTGATGTTTCTCGGCGCGATCATTGGGCGGACGAACATGCTGATGTTTGTGTTCGCGATGATGATTGGCCCATGGGTGCTCAACGGCTGGATTGCGTTTTCCATGTTGCGTCGCACGCACGCGAAGCGGTTCTTGCCAAGGCGTGTCATGGCGGGCGAGATGGTTTCGGTAGAACTTGTGGTCGCGAATCACAAATGGTTTTTGAATTCCTGGTTGTTGGCCGCGCGAGATCAAATCACGCATCTTCGTGATCGCTTTCAGGCGGCGGCGCTGTTTGTTCGGGTTCCAGCGAGACAAAGTCGACGAGGTCATTATTTTGTGCGTTTCAGCCAGCGGGGTGAGTACTCGTTTGGGCCTCTTGAATTGACCACTCACTTTCCGTTGGGGCTGGTCGAACGCGGATTACTTTTCAATGACTTCGCCAAGCTGATCGTGCATCCGCGAGTCGGCCGCATGACAGCGCGCTGGCGGAGCGATCTGTGGAATGCTGCTGAATTGGCCGAAAAGCGGCGGATGCGAGCCGGACTCTTCGACGATGAATTCCATCGCATTCGTGAGTACCGGGCCGGCGACAATCCCAAGGCGATTCACTGGCGAACGACGGCTCGTAGCGGCGAGTTGATGGTTCGGGAGTATCGGCAGACGCGCGACCGTGATCTGGTGTTGCTGGTCGAGTTGTGGCAGCCGGCTCAGGCGAGCACGACTGACTTGGACCGCGTTGAGCTAGCGATCAGCTTTGCGGCAACCGTGTTGTTTGAGAATTCCCGGCAGTCGCACGAATCGTGGTTGCGGATGATCGTGGTCGGTGGCCAGACGTTTGCTTGGGATCAGCATGCGAACCTGGAACAAGCATTGGATCAATTAGCGTTGGCCTCTTCCTCGCCGACGGCAGATGTTCGAACAGTGATCGACGAGGCGATGCAGCGGACATCGGAAAGCTCGCGAATTGTTGTCGTGTCGTCTCGGCCGCACCACGAACTGCAAATGCGCACGTTTGAAGTTGCCGGACCCGGCGAGTTGTTGTGCCTGTCAGCTGAGGTCTGCGACTTGTCGCCGTACTTTGTGTTGGAGGAGCTGGCATGACGGCGGCTCTGCAAGTCAGCTTATACGGGCTGGTGATGCTGGCGAGTGGCATGCTGTCGTTCGCCGAAGGGACGGCGTTTCCGAATGCCTTTACGATTCCAATGGCATTGTTGGCGCTGTTTCTGACCGAACGCTGGAAGCTGTTTCATCTACGAGTCCGTTGGGCCAACGTCCTGGGGTTGGCGGCGTTTTGCCTGGCGGGCTGGGAGTTGAGCAGTGGGTTGATCGAAGCTCGGTTGTTGTCGCTGGCGCACCTGTTGGTCTACTTGACGTGGATCGTGCTGTTCATGTCCAAGACGTCGCGGACATACTGGAATTTGTGTTTGCTGTCGGTGTTGCATGTCGCGATTGGTGCTGTGCTCACCTCTGCCGGCGGTTTTGGTCTGATGTGTGTCCTCTTCCTGTTTGCTTCCGTTTGGACGTTGACGATCTTCACGGTCATCCGCGCTCGACAACGATACGTAGCCGAGGATGACGTGCTGTTCGCCGCTCTTCAGGAGAGTAGTGCTCGTGGCAAACCTAGCCGTTCAGAAACGGCGGGCACTTTCCCCTGGAACCAGCGCAGCCGGCCAATCAGCACGGTGCAAATTGATCCTCGACGAAACTGGTTGAGCCTGCCGTTTGTTTCGGGAGTGTTCGCAAACGTGATGTTTTCGGCGGTGATCGGAATGCTCTTTTTTGTGTTCACGCCCCGGATTTGGATCGGCAATTTTTCGGCGTTTGGAGAAGCTCCCGATCTGCCGTTGCGAGCGTTGCAAAGCGGATTTGCTGACGAAGTGCAACTCGGCGATATCGGCCAGATTCTGGAAGGAACAAACACCGTGCTGGAGGTGCGGTTGTTCGAACAGAAGACCAATCAACCGGTCGACATCGTCGCGCATGCGGTCGAGCAGGGATTCGATGAACCCCTCTTTCGTGGTTCGGTATTGGGAGAATACGAAAACGGAAAGTGGCGTATCGGCTCTCTCGGACGAAATACCGAGCAGAGAAATGTGTTATCGATTCCCTTCGAAAATTGCGTCCGGCAAGAGATTCGGATGGAGCCGATGGATTCGGGCATCGTGTTCGCGATGCCACAACACCTGGGCGGAGTGCTGGAACATCGATTGCCGCACCTCAGCGAACGGAGAGTCACAAAGGTCTTGTACCGTGACCAAGGCATCTCAGGCCGTGAACGATTGCAGTACAAGATTTATTCGGAGAAGCCGCTTCCGGAATACGATGTGCCGTTTCCACGAGCAACGACCGGCAATTTGATCTACCGCAATGAATTCGAATACTACCGAGTCCTGCCCGCCGGACTGGAGCGGTTAAAAACTTTGGCACAACAGATCGCCGAACCAACGGAAGCTCCGAACTCAAATCCCACCGAGAAGGCGCGTCGCATTCTGCATCACCTACGGGACTCGGGCGAGTATGGCTACTCGTTGAACATGTCGGTGGATGATCCCTCGATCGACGCTGTCGAGGACTTCCTTTTCAACCGCAAGCAAGGTCATTGCGAGTACTTTGGCTCGGCCTTGGGACTCATGTTGCGAGCTGTCGGTATTCCTGCTCGGCTGGTGAGCGGTTTCAAGGGTGGTGATTTGAATACGAGTACCGGGTACTACGTGGTGCAGGGCCGGCATGCGCACGTTTGGGTGGAAGCCTTTCTGGAAAACCGCTGGCGTGTGATCGATGCGACTCCCGCTGGTCGATCCGACAGCGTCAAATCGCTCGCCGCAAAAAAGGGTGTGTTTGGCAAACTGGCAGAAATATTCGCCAACATTTGGTCACATAACATTGTCGGCCTGTCATTCAACGACCAGAGCAGCAACCTCTACGAGCCGCTCAAGGAATTGGGCACGACGGTTTGGAGGAATCTCCAAGCCAACATCGAGAGTCTTCTGAATGGCAAGACGGCGGAAGGTGGCTCATCGTGGCGACCCTACCAGCTTATTGTTGTTGCCCTGTTTGCGTTGGCGATCAGTCTGCTCGCGGGGATGCTGCTGTTTGCGGCGCGATCGAAGCTGAAAACCGGGGTGCGGTCGCCGTGGCTAGTCAGCCTGATGAACTTTCTGAGTTGGCTGCTTCCCAAAGAGAGCTTATCGAACAACGGCGATGGTTGGCGTTCACGCTGGTCGCGCTGGTGGTTGAGCCTGCTGCAACAACTACGTGGCGAGCCCGCCGAGCAGCGACTGCGCGTCGAATTTTATGAACGTTTTTTGCGGCTGCTACGAACCGCCGGCCTCGAACCTCACCCAGCTCAAACCGCGCGAGAATTCCTGATGACTTCGCAAACAGAGTGGTCAGAGCGACTCGCGGCGGACGACTCGTCGAGACTGCCCATGGAAATCGTTGCGCAGTTTTATCGAGTCCGATTCGGTGGCGAATCGCTGTCGCCAGATGAGCAGCGGCTCATCGAATCGCAGCTTGGACAGTTGGAGCAGCAATGCCGCGTCCGCAACCGCCGACGTTGAGGAAACGCTCGCGATGAAGCTCCTTGCCGACCAATTGGCTGCCGCCGTTGCGGAAACCATCGCCGTCATCCGCGCGGGTTGGACAGAGCGTCCGCAAACGGCGATCGTCCTCGGCACCGGATTGGCTTCGCTCGCGGAACACATCGCCCTTGAAGCCGAATGGAGTTACCAAAATCTGCCACATTTCGCCCGCTCGACAGCCGACGGTCATCATGGCCGACTGCTCGCCGGACGTTTAGCCGGCGTGCCGATCCTCGCGATGGACGGCCGCTTTCACGCCTACGAGGGCTACTCGTTCTCGCAGATCACGTATCCGATTCGAGTTTTCGCCGAACTCGGTGTGTCACACTTGATCGTGTCGAACGCCAGCGGCGGTTTGAATCCGAAACTCCGTTCCGGGGACATCCTGCTGATCGACGACCACATCAACCTGATGGGTGCCGGTGGAGGGGCACTCTTGCCCGTCCGCCCGGAAGAGAGGGACAAGAGCACGCACCCTACAACCGCAGCCTCCCGTTCGTTCTACGATCCAAGGCTGATGTCACTCGCAGAACGCATCGCGTGCGAACAGAACATTCCGTTGCGGCGCGGCACCTACATCGCGATGCTCGGCCCGAACTACGAA
>VGZH01000100.1 GCA_016872645.1 Planctomycetota bacterium
ATGCCTCCTTTGCCCAGAGTTGCGTCGAGCGGAATCCATTCGCCGGCAAGGAAGGCTTCGGTCCACATGTGGCCGCCGAAGGAATTCATGGACTCGACATAAACTAAACCGGCGGCGATGCGCGACGGGACTTTCTTGACTCGCAGCATCGCGGCCAAAAGCACGGCGTGCTCGGTGCAATCCCCTTCCATCCGCTGGGCGACTTCGGCGGCTGAGGCCATCGCGGTCGAGAAGTTCTTTTTCGTCAGTTTGTCACGAACGTATTTTTCCATTCGCGTCGCGATGCGGCTGGGGTCAGTTTCGCCGCCAGCGGCTCGATCCGCATGCTCGACGACGGCCGGATCGCGCGTCTGCAAAAAACGAGTCGGCGCGAGGAATTGGTCCTCCGCCTTGGCGAGTCGCGAATTCACGGGCGGAATCGGTTTCGCGGTCACGGTCAGTTCGATGGCTTGTTCTTTCGAGTCTTTCTCGACCAGTCGTTTGATTTGCTGTGTGCCGCCGGTGACAAAGAACGGTTCGGGGGATTCTTCTTTCATGGAGACGCGGTAGACAATTTTCTTTTTGCGATGCGCGTCGATGATCGGCGGGTCGATGCGGACCAGCGTGTTCACGGCGAGGTCAAGCTCGGCTCCGGCGATCGCTTGCAAGGCGACGTCGCGCGGGACGTCGTACGCGCGAGCCACCAAGCCGAGCATGTCAGTCTCGGTCAACTTAGTCTGCCAGGCGGCATCGACATACTGCCGCGAATTATTCTCCGGGATGGCAGAGAAGCGGGCGTTGACTCGCAGTAACGAGACCTCCTTGCCATCAAGCAGCTTGACCGGACGCATGTCATCGGCCGCAAAACTGGCTTGCGAGACTTTGGCGAACTCCGGCAGATAGATTTTGAATGACCTCGATTCGCCCGGCTTGAGCGGATGGTCTCGCAGCCAGCGATCGGGATAGGCCGGGGACTTGGCGTCGGCCTCCCAAGGGACGCGCCGTTTGTCGGTACGGCCGGCGAGTGTGGTGGTCAATTCGATTTGATCGCCGTTGACGACCCCTTGAGTGGTCGTGTTCTGGATCGGCGGGTTCTTCAACTCGAAAGTGAAGCGGAGCAAGTCGCCGGATTCAGTTTCCTCGATCCGCAGTGACGTCGACATCTTCAGTTCTTGGCCGAAGCGTTTGAGCGAGAAGTGTGATTCGCTGATGGAGATGATGACTTTGGTCTTGTCTCGCAATTCGATGCGCTCGCGGCCGAATTGGTAGCCGACGCGCTGATTGCCGATGTGAATGACCTGCCAGGACTCGTGGTCCTCTTTAGCGGATCGGTCTTGAGCAACGCTCCACGGACAGGATGACAGCAGCCACAGGCTGATGATGACGAACTCTCGAAGTCCAAATCGCGATCGAGTCTGGTGCGGCATTTGTGATCTCACTGCGTTTCAAAAACCAAATTCCGGAGGCTCTCCAAAATCAACTTCGCGAAACTTCTTGGCTGGCGATGAGGCCGTCTTTCATGACGATCCGGCGTTTGGCTTGCGCGGCGACGTCCGGTTCGTGTGTGACCATCAAAATCGTGCGGCCTTCGGAGTTGAGCTTTCTGAGCATGCCCATGATTTCTTCGCCGGTCTTCGAGTCGAGATTGCCGGTCGGTTCGTCAGCGAGAATGATTTCTGGATCGTTGGCGAGCGCTCGCGCGATGGCGACACGCTGTTGTTGGCCGCCGGAAAGTTGAAACGGGCGATGCTCCATGCGTTCGCCGAGGCCGACTTGCTCGCACAGATCGATACAGCGAGCGATATCACGAGCCGACAGTGTCGGCCGCCCGCGGCGATAGTGCAGCGGAATCTGAACGTTTTCCAGAACTGTGTATTGCGGGATCAGATTGAACGATTGAAAGACAAAGCCAATCAGATGATTGCGAATGTGCGACAGATCGTCGTCGCTCAGTTCCGAAACGCGGTGTCCGCCGAGGATATACTCGCCACTGGTGGGCCGGTCGAGCGCACCGAGCAGGTTGAGCAACGTGCTCTTGCCGCTGCCAGACGAGCCCATAATGGCGACGAAATCCCCTTGCGGAAACTGCATACTCACGCCGTGAAGGGCTTTGACGACGACACCTCCCTTGAGGTGGTAGTGTTTGTGGAGGTCGATGACTTCACCGGCAAGAGCCATAGTCGTTTTTCACTTCCTAAAAATTCGGCTTTGTGGACTTTGAATTTTTGTTCGTTGGTTGCGGGTCCGTTTTCTTCCCAGAAATCTTAGCGGGGCCAGTTGTCGTGGTCGGGAACGAAGTGGCTCGGCTGGAAGATTGTGGCGAAGCACTCCAATGTTCGAAATCGACACCAAGGGCGGTTTGATTCGGTCCCGCACTGGCTGCGGGACAGTTGCTTAACAGCGCAAAGTCCCGCGGTTCGAGTTTGAAACGGTGCGGCAGTTTAGCGGCAAGTCGGACGTCGCCGTTTTCCGACAAACAATTCTTCACAGCGGCGTCACCCCACTGTTTTTGCCAGTGGCTCCCAAACGATTGCGGTCCAGCAGCCGGAGAGTCGGCAGTTCCAATGAACTGTGTCCAAGGAGCGGTGTAGCCATTGCCGTGATCCCACCACGCGATCTGCTGATTATTCAACACGAAATCACGAACCGAGAGCAGCACCGGCGAAGTATTCTCGCCGGACAGGTCGGTCAGCGAGAGCAGCAACGAGTATTGCATGAAAATCTGGAGTGGCCGAGTCGTCTTCTCCGCCTCCTTCGTCCCACGAACTTGGAACAAGAACTTGCCACCGGCCCCAAAGGTACACCAGCGGGCATCGAGCGTCCCGCCGATTTCCGAACTGAAGCCTTGTACGCTCAAATCGAACAACTCGCCGACCGAAGCGAATAGACTATTTCGTAGCAGCAACGTGCGATGGCGCAGATCAGCGTCCAGCAACTTGCCGCTGGTGATCAGCGCACTGTCGGTGATGACTCCGGAACAACGTTCGGCAGAATTCGCGAGTTCCCCCGGTTCGGCGTTGGATCGCTTCCAACGGATCAGTCCCTGGAAACCACTGGTACCTTCCAGCATTTGGCCGAAGACTTGGCAACGTCGCAACGAGAAATTGCCGTCATACACGCTCAGGAAACGACCCGGCATCTGCAAACTGGAACCGTTTGGGAATTGGAAGTGTCCATCGACCAGTTCGAGCGATCCGTCTTCGACGATGAACATCGCCTCGTCCTCTTTCATCTTGGTCGACTTGCGAGGTTCAAGGATTAGCGGAGCCTCGCCGGTGTGCAGGAATTCGATGCGCAAGGATTTGTGTTTCACTTCGACCGGTGTCATTCCCACCTTGCCCTGTCCGCGGACAACAACCAGCGTACCGCTCGGCCAGTCGTCGGCCCCTAATACTTTACCCAGGTCTTGCGTGGTGGCATCGACTTCGATGCGACGATTGACGGCGAACGGCTCGATGCCGGTGATCGGGTACGCGGCCCGTTGCATCAGTGCGTCCGCCCGCGCATACGTCAGTCCGGTTGGGGCCGCAAAGTCGTTGACCGGGCAGCCAGGAGGTTGGCCATCGGTCCCTTTCAGCCCAAGCTCGTGCGGCAGGCCAACTGCGTTCGGCGACAACGAGATGAAATCGGTCGGCGGCGTCGCCGGCCAATTCGCCGCTGAGAATTGTGAGAGTTCCAGCGACGGCTGATTGCGCCAAACGTCTTTCCAAGCGGCACCATCGCGCACGACTTGCGTCACACCCGGTTCTTCAAGAATCAGCTTCTCCCAACCACAAACGGCCGAAGATTCGATCTGCCATTTGAGATTGGCATAGGGACTCTGATCGTTGCTGGGAAGGAGTGCTGCCTGCCAGCCGGGCAGTGCCAGCAACACCGGCACGGATTGAGGAGCGCTCACCCCCGCGAGGACCGAGTTGACGATCACAACCTCCGTGGAGGGAGGCTTGGCGACGTCCGCGCCGGGAGCGATCTCAAACGCGGCGCCGGTGGACAGCACGCTGCACGACAAGAATTTCAGACTGCGTGACGCACCCGACGCCAAACCTCTGGTGGCGGAATTGTTCGCGGGCTTGAGAGACTTTGGCCCTGAAGGCTTCCTGGCGTCCTCGCCGACCGGCTGAGTTGATGTGCCACCGACTTTACCCGTCGGCCCGGCAGGCTTCCCCGCAGCAGTTTCGACTTCGGGAAGTTCGTGATTTGTCAGACTCAGAACCGGCGCGGCACCGGTCGTGAAGACACAGCGGCTGGCGAAAAAATCGATCTGCGTTTGATCGACGTGAAAAGCGCCGAGCGTCATGCCACTGACGACCGACTCGCGGGCGAAGATTCTTGCTCGCGGCGATTGTTGCGGATCCGAACGAGTGACTTTTCCGCCGACCCCAAACGCGAACGTCTTCCCAGCACGACTGCCGAGCATCCGGATGTCACAACGCACAACCGCCAGATCTCCAGATTGCACGGTTACAAACGTCAAAAGGTCGTTGTTCGCGAATTGCCGTGAATCGACGTAAATTTGCAATCCTTCCAGCGTGAGCGCGCCGCTGGTCACATGCAACAGCGAGTCGTAGGGTTGATCTGGTTCGGCCAAGAGCACCAAGACCGGTACGCGGCCGAGCGCCGCGCGAATAACGACCGTGGCACGGTTCTTTACTTGGATGGGGTTGAGGAAGTACGGCCCGTCGGTGACGAGTTCAATGATACCGCCCGCTTCGGGGAGTTCTTTAAACGCTTGCTCGAGTGTTGGCACCTGTTCAAAGCCGCTTGGCCCACCGCCAACGGCGATGGTCTTGAGGCCAGCTGGACCAGGCGCCCCGTCTGCGGTAATCCATTCGGGGATGTGTTTAATCTCCCCTTCGCGGCCCAGCGGCGCGAGCGGCGGAAAATACAGCATCCCAGCCGCTGACGCAGCCACGGTGGGACTGTCCTTCTTCGTGAGATTCGTCGAACCGTCGATCGTCGTGATCGCCGCTGGCCCTTTCGGAGTTTTGCCACCGAACGTCTTGGGGACTTTCTTCTCGCCATCCGTTTCGGGGACGACGGTTGGGTTCACGCCACTTGAAGCGGCGAACTCGTTGCCACGATGAAGCGGATCATCGGTCGAAATCGTATTCGAGCCAACAGAGTTGCCGTACTGCGAAAGGGCGTAGCCAACAATTCCAATCACGGCGATGACAATCACTCCGACACCCAGCGACTTCAGCGCTTCGAAATTGATCGCGTTGCCGGTGGGCGCGACGTTCACGAGTGGCTTGTGCGTCGGCAGTTCCATCGTCGCTGCGGCGGCGAGTTGTTTAGCTTCTTTGGCAGCCGGCTTTTTGTACGACTGCTTCGGCTCATGCACCGCGTCGTCCTCATCGTCGTCCTCTTCTTCCGCCAAGGCGGCGATATCCTTCAGGGATGTCACTTCTCGGGTGAGATACTCATTGTCCAAATCCTCCAGCAACTCAAAGGGAGTCTGATAGCGGTCCTCCGGCTTGATCGCCAGCAGCCGCTTGATCATCACCGAGATGTTCTCGGAGATGGACTCGTTCTCGTCTCGCACGTCCGGCCGAGCACCGCCGGAATGAGCATTCAGCTTGTTAAGCATGCTCCCTTTGGGGAACGGCGGATGCCCGGTCAGCAAGTGATACCAAGTCGCTCCCAGCGAGTATAAATCGCTGCGAATGTCCGCCGCTTTACTGTTGCGAGCTTGCTCCGGCGACATGTAATCGACGGTGCCGACCGTGGTGCCGGCGCGGGTGATGTTGGTTTCCATCGACTCGTCAACCGAGCGGGCCAAGCCCATGTCGGCGAGTTTCACCAGTCCATTTTTGGCGATCAGCAAATTTGATGGCTTGATGTCGCGGTGAACAATCTTCTGCTCGTGAGCGTGCTGCAAGGCGAGCGCGGTTTGCCGAATGACGTCCATCGCCCGCGCCGCCGGCATCGCTCCCCGTTTGGCGACGATCGAGTGCGCGTCAGTGCCGTCGATGAACTCCAGCGCGATGTACAAGTACCCGTCCGCTTCGCCGGCGTCGTGGATCGCGACAATGTTGTCATGCTTGAGCGCCGCGGCTGCTTGAGCTTCCGCTTTGAAGCGTTTGACGAGCGTCGGATTTTCCGCCTTCTCTTTCGCCAGAACTTTCAAAGCCACTTGCCGCCGGAGCTGCACGTCGTTGGCGAGGAAAACCGTCCCCATTCCTCCCTGGCCAAGCTTCTTGATGATCGTGTACCGGCCGAGCTGTTTCAGCCCCTCGAGCCCGTTCCCAATGGTTGTGTTGCTCTTGCTGGCGGTATCGGCGGGTTTGGTGGTGTTCACTGCCGTCGGCTTTGCCGCAGACGGCTTGGCCACAGCACTCGGCTTGGGCGGCGGATCCCGAGGCTCGGACTTGCCGGACCCCGCCACGTTGGTAGCCATCGATCACCTCGAAACAAGAAACAGACCATCGGGAAAAATCCGTTACTCGACGTGTAGGAGTTTAGCTTGGTTCCGACGATTTGCCATAACGGGCAACCCAGACTCGTTAAGTCCACAGACATCGGCGGATGCCGGTAACGCCCTTCGGCCTTTTGCAAGTCGGCCCACCCAACTTTGTCGATGATTCGGCGGGCAAGTGGTGCCCGCAGAGTTGGCGGAGGCGTTTGTCGGAAGGAATGCGGGCCTTGCATTTCGGGCGGTGGCTGGGAACGGGGGAGAGGCCCGGATGGAACTCGCCATCCGTTTATTAGTCTTCGAGATTGACTTGCTGTTCCATGCGACGCAGGTCGAGATCCGTGATCGCCCCTTTGTCCGTGAACATCCGCAGCAACGATTCGAACGCCAGAGATGGATCGTCGACACGAGCGGCCAGGGCATCGCGTTTGCGAACTTCGGCAACTTCTCGCTCTTGCATGAGCGGAATGGATTGTTCGGGGTCGGAAGTGCTCGGAATCGGCAGCGAAACGGCAGATTGCGTGGCGTCCAGTTCGACCGGGTCGTGATCATCCTGTTTCCAGTTCGGGTCGTCCTCACTCGGTGGGATGTTTTCGAACTGTCATTCCAGTGCGTCATCACCCCAAAGCTGCATTTTTACGAAACTCGTCACGCATCTTTCCGTAGAAATGTTGTCTATGAAGTGGCTGCCCGAAACCAGCATGATGTGGCGTAATCGTCGAGCCGGTGCGCGCTACATCGCGGGATGTCGGCAATGCCAATCGGTTTGCTGCTGGTAGGCCTGCGCAATCGCGAGCAATCGGCTGTCAGAGAAAGCTCGGCCAACGAACTGCAGTCCCGTGGGGAGGCCCTCTTCGCCGAAGCCGTTGGGGATTGAGAGAGCCGGAATGCCGGTGGCGTTTCCGGCTCCGCCGATTTGTGAGCCGGACAGGCCCTTGCGATACTCGTCCCAGGGCCGATCGATCGGGTACGCGACACTTGGCAGCGTCGGGCTGACGACCGCATCGAAAGATGCCAGAGCGGCGTCCACTTCGCGCTGCATGATCGCCCGAATGCGCTGCGCGTTGATGTAGTCCTTGGCGGGGATCGTCAGTGCCGAGTACAAGCCCCAGCGGTCTTCTTCAGCGGTCATCTCCCAGACCTTGCCGGACTTCGCGAGGTCTTCAAACGTGGCGGCCATCTCGCACGAGATGATCAGCGAGTTGACCGAACCGTACGGTAGGTCCGGCAGCTTGCACTCACCGAGCTTCGCAAAGCGTTCGAGCACTTTCAGCGATGCCTCGAAGTTCGCTTTGACCTCCGGCTGCACTTTCGTGACGGCATCGCTGAGCACTCCGATGCGGAATGGGTATTGAGTTAACGACGCGGCAGGTCCGTTCGCCGTCGATTCCTGGACGGCATTGAGAATGAAAACGCAGTCCTGAGCCGAGCGAGCCAGCGGGCCGAGTTTGTCCATGGTCCAGGTCAAAGCCATCGCCCCCTTGCGGCTGATGAGGTCGTAGGTCGGTCGCAATCCGGTGACTCCGCAATTGCCAGCGGGAGTCATAATCGACCCCCACGTTTCGGTGCCGATCGAAAACGGGACGAGTCCGGCCGCGACTGCCGCACCCGAGCCGCTCGACGAACCGCCAGCCCAACGGTTGAGATTCCACGGATTCAGCCCCGGCCCGGTGAATGTCGCGTTGGCTTGCCGATAGCCCAAACCGCCAGCGATTTCGACCATCGCCAACTTCGCGGCCAGCACCGCACCGGCTTCACGAAGTTTTGTGATGACGGCCGCGTCTTCGTCAAACATTTGCTCCTTGAACGGAGCCGCTCCCCAAGTGGTCGGAGTGTTCTTTGTCGCCAGCAGATCTTTCGCGCCGTATGGAATGCCGTGTAAGGGGCCTCGATAGCGACCGACGCAGATTTCGTTGTCCGCATGCTGCGCTTCGGCAAGTGCTCGCTCGCGAGTCACCGTCACCACCGCGTTGAGTTTCGGACCGAGTCGCTCGAGACGATCGAGGAAGTACTGCGTCAGCTCAAGCGAGGTGAATTCGCGAGCCTGCAGCCGTTGGCCCAGTTCGGCCACCGTGGCGAACGCCAGTGAATCGGGAATCGGCATGACGATGGTTTCCGTGCGGCGGGTGGTGAGATTGGTCGAGCGTGTGATTGTCGCAGAACCGCAGCGGTCTACGGATTCCTCCGTGCCAGAGCAACCGTGGAAGGGGTCACGAAGTCGGAAAAGGTGCGACAACATGGACGATGTCTATCGAGAGCCGATCGCCACGGATTGCCGTCATGCACGACACGGAACTCTTTCGCGGATCTCGGGCGTCGAAAAGGGCTCGGCTGCTTCAAGCGACCACCGACGCTTGTCATCGTTCGCGGGGCTGGTCACTCTATCGATCCTGTTGGAACTCACTGCCGCCTGAAGGCGGGACTACGAACCTCTCGAAAGGAAACACCATGAGACGCTCGGTTGGATTGTTCGCTTGGGCATTGCTGGGGATGACGGCAATCGCGGGTGCGGCGGATGCTCCGAAAGGGATCACGAACCTGCCGCTGATTTTCTCGGACGACTTCGAGTCCGGGAGTTCCTCGAATTGGATCGCGACCGATCCCGCCGCCTGGAAGATTGAGAAGACGGGCAAGGGACACGTCCTCAGCCAGTTCGGAAAGAGCAACACGAAGACTCCGGTTCGCTCGCCGTTCAACCGGGCAATGATCAAGGATGTGACTGTCAGCGATTTCGTGCTGGACGTGAAGCTGCAATCGACGGTGAAAGACTACGGGCATCGCGACATGTGCCTGTTCTTTGGCTGCCAGGATGCGGCTCATCTGTACTACGTCCATCTCGGCAAGCAGGCTGACGATCACGCCAACCAGATTTTTATCGTCAACAATGCCGACCGAAAGAAGATCTCGACCAAGACCAGCAGCGGAACGAATTGGACTGACGACTGGCATCACGCTCGGCTGACACGCGACGTGAAGAGCGGCTCGATCAAGGTCTTCTTCGATAACATGACCGAGCCGGTCATGGAAGCGAGCGATACGACGTTCGCGTGGGGACAAGTCGGCGTCGGCACGTTCGATGACACCGGAAACTTCGACAACGTGTTCCTGTTCGGCACGAAGGTCGAATCGAAGGAAATCGCCGCTGTCGATCAGCAAGCACAACCTGTCGGCAAGAAAGCCGCTCCGGACAACACGCCGCCGGAAGGGTTCACCGCGCTCTTCAACGGCAAGGATCTGACTGGCTGGAAGGGACTCGTTAGAAACATCAAGGAACGAAAGTCGATGACCGCCGAACAGATCGCCGCGGAACAAATCAAAGCCGACGAGAGCGCGAAGGCTCACTGGCGAGCTGAGAACGGTGTGCTCATCTTTGACGGCAAAGGTCAAAGTCTCGTCTCCGCTAAAGACTACGCCGACTTTGAACTCTACTGCGATTGGAAGATCGAGCCGAAAGGGGACAGCGGCATTTACCTGCGGGGCACTCCGCAAGTCCAAATTTGGGATCCCAGCGACGCGGCCCAACTCCAGAACGGAGCCGGCAAAGGTTCGGGCAGCTTGTGGAACAACGCCAAGAACCCACGTTTCCCGGACGTGAAGGCCGACAACCCGATCGGCCAGTGGAACACGTTCTTCATCCGTATGGTCGGCGACAAGGTGACGATCACGCTCAACGGCAAGACGGTCGTCAACAACGTCACGCTGGAGAACTACTGGGAACGCGATAAACCGTGCTACGAAACCGGTCCGATCGAGCTGCAAAATCACGGCAACACACTGTACTTCAAGAACATTTACGTGCGTGAATTGCCGAAGAAGTGACTTTCCGTCGCGGCATGGACGGTCAATAAAAAGGCCCGGCTTCCCCTCCGAAGCCGGGCCTTCGTTTATCAGGTCAGCGTTCACAATTGGAGCGGTTTACAGACGCGATGCCTCTCCACTCCAAGCGAGAGCTTCGGATAACCGGTGACATCGCGATCACCAGCGATTCCGCAATTTGTTCGCCGTTTGATCGAACATCCGTCCAGGCTCAAGTTCCCTCGGCGGTTGAGCGGTGATTCGCAATCAAAACGAGTGGCCTTCAAATCGTCCTGCGACCCCCACATGCGGTCCCCATCGATCGTCATCGCTCATCGTTTGAGCTTGCCAATAGCAACTCGCCACGATCTCGAAGGCTACCAA
The DNA here is from genome assembly GCA_016872645.1 of Planctomycetota bacterium. Lineage (GTDB taxonomy): Bacteria > Planctomycetota > Planctomycetia > Planctomycetales > Planctomycetaceae > SXKJ01. Next base: position 10,571 of record VGZH01000100.1, read on the forward strand.
CAGATCTTGCCGATCAACCATGAGGCGTGACAGAACGCTTTATCCGTCGAGTGCTCCGCCAACGATCTCCGTTCTGTAAACGAAGAGCGTCACCACTCATTGAGGCGGCTTGGTCTCGTCATTTCTGTGAAAATGTCAGCCGATCAACGCGCAAGGAATTTGCGAGTGAAATGCTCGTGTTGCCAAACTAGCCGAGTCACTCAGCCAGTGCAGAGGCGACGGCTCACCAATCTCGACATCGTCGATTTTCGTTTTCAGATTGTCCCGCGACATGGGCACGCTTCGTTCGTGGGCGGTGTCAGATTTGGTTTACCTGTGACGATCCGGCTGACCCTCTCGGTGCCTCTCGGCGGCAGAATTTCCTGCAGCGACATCAGGTTGCCGGTCTTTCCACGCATCGGATTCTGATCACGTCGCTGACCGGCGAATCAGCCAACAGACCCAACCTAATGGTCCCGGAATTCCACCCCGATCCTCAAAGTGAAAGTCGCGAATCCATTCGATCTCAAAGAGGTGGCCCCAGTCCGAGCGAATTTCCGCCTCGGTCACTTTCGGTGGTCCCTTTTGAGCCGGCTCATTTGCGTTGCCGCACAACAGCAACAGTCGAGCATTCGGAGCGGCTAGCCAATCCACTGTTTCCAGAAATCCCGCCAGGTTCACGCGTCGAGCACAGTGATAGCAGCCTCGGTCAAACAGAAACGAGCATTGCCGTTCGAATTTCGCGGTGACATCTCCAAGCACCTCGCGAACTTCCGACACTCTACACAGATCCGCGACGGCCCACTGCACCACAACGCCCGCTTCGACAGCCAGCGTGCGAGCGCGTTCAATCGCGACCGCCGAGCAATCCGTGCCCAAGACCTCGAAGCCTTGTTGAGCCAGATGTAACACGTTCGTCCCGGCACCACAGCCGAGTTCGACGGCGCGACACGGCGCGACATGCTCTTCAGACAAGACGCGAACAAGTTCACGAGAGACGAGTCCCGAATTCCAGGGGACGTCGCCGTTGAGATATCGCTGGTCCCAATGGGCCGAGCTGTGTGATTGGACGGTCATCATTCCTCCTCAGGTCAGATGACTCGCAGTTCACACACTCAAGCCCAAAATGCCAAGCTTCCCAGCGTGAGAAGGATCGCAGTTCCCGCGACCACTCTGCGGCGACGGCCATTCCAAGCGGCATCCAGTCGTAACGAAAACGCGGCCAACGCGGCGATGGCCGTGCCCCACACGCTCCAGCCGGTGAGCGTTCGCAAGCGAGTCTCGACCGCCGCTTGTCGCCACGGCTCCGCCAGTCGCTCACCGAACTCGGGAGTCAACTCGACCTGTAACCAAAGTTGATACATCGGTGCCTTGAACTTGCCGAAGTCCCATTCAGGGATGGTCTCGAGGAACCGCATTTTTATGGCGGACTCCTTGACCATTTCCGAGTGCCGCGGTTGCACCGCTCCGGTTCCACGAGGATCGAGCGACGAACACTCCTTCACGGCGGTCGCAGCGGCTTGTTGTAATCCGTGCAATTCTGCCTCCTCTTGGCTCGCGAAGAAGCCACTGCTCACCACGATCTGCTTCCGGCTGCCATCGACCTGCACCGAGTGCCGAGTCCATTCCGGGAGCTGCTTCCCAGACGGCGGGGACTCCGATTCTACAAAACGTTGATCCAAGACAGGTGGCGATGTCGGTGATTCGAGGACTCGAGCCGAAGCTGTGTCGATGGAGCTCTTGTTTGGTGGGCCGACCTGCGGCCTGAAGACGGCCCACGAGAATTTGAGGACTACCACGACCGCAACGGCCCCCAGGAAAAGTTCGACGACGGCTTGCACGATCCGTGCCCTGCGCTGCGGCTGAGCGAATGCCAACATCAAAAGGGCCAAGACGCCAGCCGCCGCCAGGGCGATCAGCAACACAAGCCCCGGCAGCGTGAATGTCACATCTGTAGAATTCATCGCGACGCCCTCTGGAATCTAAACTCTCAAGTCCGGGTTGAAATTACTCTTACCGACGCTGATCGTGCGGCGTCCACACGGCTGCGAGTTGCACGACGCTCGATAGGCTCGCAGCCCAGACAGTGCCCCACAGAACTGGAAATCCCCACGCACGAGCCGCCAAAGCTCCGACGATTGCCGTCAGGCAGACGGAGAGAATTCGGAAACGATGCGGTCGTAGCGAATCGGTGTGCCACCACCAGCGGCGGAAGAAAAACAAAGTTGCGAAGAAAGCGACATAACTTTCCGCAAGAACGTGCGGCGGATGATCCGTCAACGAAGTGCTGGTCATGGCAAGCAGGCTTTGCTTCTGCGACCAACCATCGAGCGGCAGGTCGATCAGCAGCCAGCCATCCAACTCGAACATGGCGACTCCGACCAACACACCGACACCTGCCAACAGCATGCGGTCGATGTACCGTTCGTGAGGCCTCCCTTCGCGCAACTTGCTGACGATCAGCAAGCCCCACGAACCAATCAACGTGCCAGCCGCGAATTGTCCGATGAGTGCCGTCGATCCCAAAAACTGCGTCATGTAGGCCAAGACCGCCGTCACGAGAGCGGTCGCCAAACCAGCGGTCGCCAGCGAGCCGCTCAGTTCGGTGATTCGACGTCGCCACGAAATCTCGCGCACCGTGTTGGGATTCATCGAACGGAAAGCCGCTCGGTGAATCCAGGTCGATGAGTCGGCCGTGCGCTGTTGGTACGACTTCTGAGGGCCGTGCCCCGTCGCTCGTCCATGATTTTCGGTGGACGTTGTGCGATCCGGAAGAAACAACCAGTCCACTCCGCGAGAGACTCCTCGGAACAGTTCGATCGTCACGACAACGCCAAACAGCACCCAAAGAAAATTCATTCCTCGACCAGCCGCCATCACGTTGGCGCTGACCCCGCGAGGCAACATCCAGACCATGAACGCCACAGCGGCACCAATGAGCAACAGCGGATGGCGGTGCCAGAGCGACACCAAACCACCCATCGATCGACCCGATTTGCGGCACGCTTTTTCCCAACGCGAGGCGGGCCGTTTCGGATTGGGAAATACACTCGGTCGCTGAATTACTTGCTTCGCAGATACAAGCTCTTCATCCAACAACGTATCGGCGTAATCGAGTATCGGAATGCCTGGGCTGGCCGAGGTGTGAAACTTGTCGGCAATGGCGATCAGTGACGCATAGGTTCCCTCCGCGGAGTGATCCCAAAGTCGCTCGTCACGTTGGAACGCATCTCTTCGAATACCGCGCGCGTGTCGCACAAGGCCTTCGATTGGTGGTTGCTTCTGGTTCCAAGTCCGGTCTCGGTCTGCCGCCGTCTCCAGTTCACGAGCCTTCTCCAACAGGTCTCGCAGTTGCGAACAGATTCGGAGTCGCTGGGCGTGAATCTCGTGGAATTCGGAACCGCTCTCCGTTTCGAGAGTCACATTGTCGGCCTTCGAGGCTTCGCTGGTCCCCAGATGTGTTGCCGCTGCACGGAACTGGCGAGCTAACTCGGTCACATCGCTCGTACGGCGCTGCGGATCTTTTTCCAGGGCCGCTTCAAGGATCGGACGCAGGTTGGCAGAGATCGGAGACAGATTCGGTCGCTCGGTCAGATGTTTCATCAAAATTTCAGCGGTGGTCTCCCCATCGAACGGCACCTTTCCAGTCAGCAATTCAAACAGGATCACTGCCAACGAGTAGACATCGACTTCGCGGCCGTAACGACCCTTTGCGACTTCCGGGGCCATGTAGTAGACCGTGCCAACGCTTTGCGTGTGCGCCGAGCGGCGACTGGGAGCGATGAATTTTGAGAGGCCGACATCGCCAACCTTTACGACGCCGTTCTCACGGAAAATGTTCGCCGGCTTCAGGTCACGATGGACAATGCCACGATCATGAAGGAAGCCGATGCCTGCGGCGATTCCATCCAGCCACGCGAGCACTTCGTCCAAGGGCAATCCATTTGCGTGCTCGTGAATGACACGGTCAAGTGTCTTTCCGCCGACGTATTCCATCACAATCCAGTGGTCCCCTTCGCCATCTTGTTTGATGTCGAAAAGGGTGACGAGGTTTGGATGCTTGAGGTTCAAGCACTGTGTGACGCCTCGTAATTCAACTTCCAGGTTATCCTGCAGCAGCTTGATCGCGACCTCTTTTCCTGAGTCGGTCAGCGCGTAGTAGACCTCGCCGAAACCACCGCGTGCGATGGCTCGCTTGATCGTGAATCCGTCCAGCGGCCGCGATTCAGGAGCGAACGTGAACTTCATGGCCTCGCTGCCTTCGTTCGTCTTTGCGTCTTGAGTTACCGTTTTGGGAAGGTCGAAGCAACTGATGGCGGAACTGCGAACTTACTGCTCGACCAGCCGTTGCCGGCCGTGTTGGGAAAACCGTGCTGCGAAATTCGCCGCAGCCGTGGAAATCTTAGTCGCCTTCTTGCGAGAACCGTCTCTGGAGTGTGCAAACCGAGGAAGGTTAAGCAGTTCGGACGCTTGCTGTTCGATCCTCCGGGCAACGGTTTTCGACGAGCCAAGCTCGCTCAATTAGTGCGGAATTTCGATTCGAAACCGTGAATTCTCACCCGACACGATGTCGCCAGATTGCATCCGCCGACCGTTGCCGAGCGGATGGCCATTGACGGTCAATGCCTGCCGCGATCGGCACCATAACTCTGCCCCTTGCCGCACGAGCAAGACCTGACCGAGCCAATCATGACAGACGATGTGGTTCTCGTCGCCCGATCCGAGCACGCAAGTGTCTGCCAGCAGAACCACTCCATCGACCGATTGTGTTGGTCGGTGATCGCTCACGAAGTCCAGTCTCGCGGTCAGACTGAGGGCCGACGGTTGCCGAAACTTCAGGCGGACGCTCCGGCCAAGTTCGACCATCGCTCCATCACAAAGTGCAGCTCGCTCGAGCACGTCGCGTCCGGAGATTCGAACCGCGCCGTGGGCTTCAAGCAGATAGCCTTCGCTGTTCCGGACGATCGTCGCGTGTCGCAATTTCAAGTCGGAAAGAATCGACAAGTCCGCCGTGACGCGCGAGTCATTCAGATTTGCGGTGGGGGCTCCCGGCCCGCCGATCGTCACGCGATCCCTCTGGCTCAACCAGAAACAGCCAACTCCGTCGATCCAAATCGTGCACATGGCCCCTTGCGTCGCGGAGCGATTGACGACCGATGGATGACGGAGAAAGCTGAGCATGATGAGACTCGCAATTCTCAAATCGCAAATTTCAAATCGCGGCTCATTTAGAGAACTAAGGCTTCAGTGTTTCGAGATTCACGATCTTCAGCTCGGGTTTCGTGTCGGATGCCTGGGTTTTCGGCGTGAAATACGCCTCGATTTGCGATTCCAGATCCTTCGGTGCGGTAAGCTTTGTTTCAACCGGGATCAGATCGGTGAGCTTGCCGTCGCTGGCCATGACTTTTTCGCGGACGTCGATTTGTTTGTTGAGTTCGCGGATCAGTTTCTTGGCTCGCGTCAGTTCGCTGTCGTCGATGCTGACCGTGCTGGCGGTTTCCGCCGCCTGAACCGCTTTCAGGCGTGCTTCGAGTTGTTCGAGTTGCAACTCCAAATCGGTCTTCGCCGCCAGCAGGTTGTCGAGTTTGTCACGATTGGCGGTGAGTGCTTTTTGCCGAGCTTCCAAGACTTGCTGTTCCCGCTTGAGCGTTTCCTCGGCCATCTTGAATCGATCAAACCGCTTGGCGAGATCGTTGCGAACTTGCTCGGACGAGTACGTCTGGCTGGCGTAAACGAAACTTGCTTGACCGGACTTCAGGTCGGCCGTACGGGCATGAATGGCATCCTTCTGCGAAGCAAGCTCTGTCCGTTTGCGAGCCAAATCGGCGGTGAATTGCTCCACATCGACTTCTTGTTCCGCGATGACGTGCATGACGTTACGGATGTCCGGAACGATGTTTTCGACCAGTTCACGGGCGCGAGTCACCTCAAATTCTACCGGTACTTCCTTCTTGACTGTCTGCCGAACCGAGTTGCCCCAGGTCCGAGCGTAGCTCCAGACATCCCGTCCAAACACAAACGACGCCAAAGCTCCGAGCGCCGCCACACCGTAAACCGCTTGCTTGATCATCGCTATGTCTCCGATTCACCGGGGTCAAAGAGAGTTCGCAGGCCCCAATAGCCTCAACGGTCGTGATTCGACGGTCCAGTGAAAACTTTGACATGAATGTTCAAAAAATTTTGATCCGCGGCATCGAATGCGTTGTCCGGCCAAACTTTGGGCCAGATTTTTCAAGTCACAAGGTCAATCAGTCATTTTCGGACCGCCGTTGCCGTCAGCGGATCGTCGGGCCAGGGATGGCGCGGGTAGCGGCGGCGGAGTTCCCCGCGAATGATCGGGTAGGCATTGGCCCAGAAGCTTGGCAGGTCGTCGGTCACTTGCTGCGGACGGTAGTTGGGGGCCAATAGATGCAACAGCACGGGGACTCGGCCACGAGCGACACGCGGAGTTTCGCGTAGACCAAAAATCTCTTGGATGCGGACGGCCAAAATCGGTGAGCGTCCCGGTTCGTACTCCAATGCAATGCGACTTCCGCTGGGGACGGTCCAGTGCGTCGGAGCTTCTCGTTCGACCGCCTGCCATTGTGCAGAGGTCAATGCGGCTTGCATCGTCTCTAACCACGGAGCATTTCGCAGATCGGCGAGCGATCGGCGTCCGAGACACAGGCTTGGCAACAGTGATTGCAAATCGGCCTCGTCGAATGCGGGGAGGTTCAACTCCGGCAACCATTCGCGCAGGGAACGAACACGCACGAGAAATTGTGCCGCGGGCGAATCGTCCTTCGGCCGCACGTTGTCCCAGTGGGTCTTCGCTGCAGCGGCCAGCATTTGCGAGACCAAGTCGCCCTCCGGCAGCGGGGCAGGGGACTCTTCCAGAATGAGGTCATCCCAAGTGACTCGCCGCCGAGCTTGGACTCGGCCGCTTGGCTCATCGAGGTAGACTTCGGTACCGATGGTCAGCAACTCATCCGGCAACCAACTTTGATCGACGGCGGATGCAGATCGGACGAGTGCCTCGCTGCCGCTCCCTTCGACGTCGAGACACAAGAATAAGTCAGATTGAGTGACTCGACTGCCGGGTGCCAGCTTGACTCCGCGACCGCCGACCATCACGGCTCGCGAACTGTTCGTCTCCCGCCGCTTTGCCAAGCGATCGGGGAACGCGGCAAGGAGGGCGCGAAGCAGTGCCTCATCGTTCGGAGTTCCAACTGCAGACGATGAGCTGTCAGGTCGCTTGAAGGCGGAACTACGAATGAATCGCAGCAACTGCTCTCTGGTCTGCACGACGAACTGCGCCGCTCCGCGATTGAGCCGGCCGTGCGATGTCGCTTCGCGGCCTGTTCGCTCGTACTCTTCCAGCGCTTCGACTCGGTCGAGCACATCCGACTGACTTGCCGTCGCATGGGGCGCGCGGCTTGCGTGCGACTCAAACGGATCTCGCTCCGACAACAACGCCGCAGCCAGAGCCGCTCGTTCTGGTTGTCCGAGCCGTATCCCCTCAATCAACAACCGTCCCAAACGTGGATGCACCGGAAGTATCGCGAGTGTCATTCCCAGTTCGGTCACGTTGCCACACACGTCGATCGCGCTGAGCCGTCGCAACACCGATTCCGCATGTGCGATCGACTCGGCTCGTGGCGGCTCAAACCACGGAAAATTCAGGATGTCACTTTCGCCCCACGCTTTCAGCTGTAGCACTGGGCCCGCGAGATCAACTCGTTGAATCTCCGGGGCCGTGTGCTCCAGCCGAGCGCGATGCGAGGTTTCATTCCACAGTCGGATGCACAACCCCGGTTGCTGGCGTCCTGCTCGACCGGCTCGCTGTTCCGCGCTCGCTCGCGAGATCGGTAGCAGTTCGAGCCGGTCTAAACCGACGTTGGGATCGAACCGCAGTTGGCGGCTCAGTCCCGTGTCGATGACCACCGTGATGCCATCGACCGTGACCGAAGTCTCGGCGACGTTCGTTGCGAGCACGATCTTGCGTTTCGTTTGTCGCTGCAAGGCCGCATCCTGTTGTTCCGGGGGCAGCTCGCCATAAAGCGGCATGACTAGCAGGTCGTGCTCGCGCGCGAGTAGTTCCAATTCGCGAGCCGCCTCGCGGATCTCACGCTGGCCCGGCAGGAAGACGAGGATGTCACCGGCCGTAGCTCGGCTTTGGAGAGCCCAGCTATGTTCGACCGCATGTGCCACGGCGACACCTAGCCGGACGCTGTCATTGCGTGGTCGGTACACAATTTCGACCGGAAACGATCGACCTTCGCTGGCGACGATCGGAGCGTCTCCCAAGTACGCCGAGATCGCTTCGACCTGCAACGTCGCCGACATGACGACCATTTTCAGATCGGGCCGCACGGTCTGCTGAACTCGTCGAATCATGCCGAGCGACAGATCGGTGTCGAGGCTGCGCTCGTGGAATTCATCGAAGATGACCACCCCGACTGAATCCAAAAACGGATCGTCCTGCAACATCCGCACGAGCGTCCCTTCGGTCACAACCAAGATGCGAGTCCGCTCGCACCACTTTCGATCGAAGCGGACTTGATAGCCGACCTCCTCGCCGAGTGGACTGCCTCGTTCGAAGGCCATCCGCCGTGCGGCGGCGCGTGCTGCGACCCGCCGGGGTTCGAGGACGATGACTCGGCGCAGATCAGCCGGGAAAGTCTGACCCACGAGGCACGCTGGTGGCACGCGTGTCGTTTTGCCAGCTCCGGTCGGAGCACGCAGCACGACCGAAGAATGCTCGCGCAGCGCCGCGACGATCTCTGGCAGGACTTCATCAATCGGCAGCGGTTCAAGCATCCGCGGAGTGTAGACAGCTCGCGCCGCCAGCCGCAGTCATCAGTTGCCCATCAGTCGAATAGGCCGACGCCGACCGACCATCGACTGAAAGATTTCTTGGGCAGTCTGTGATTCGGGTGTCAGGCCGGCTAGATATTGCAGGCGGAGGTTGCGATCTCGATTGATTTGTGCATCGCGCAACCATTCGGTCAAAATTTCGCCGTCCCCTGCGAAACGGCTCAAGAGAGCCTCCGAGTTTGGCAGTCCGATTTCCGCGAGCGACTGTTGCAGTGGCGGATTGGGTCGCAGGCGATGCGCGATCGTGCGCGGCGAGATGTCCTGATCGCCGATCGTCCCCACGACAAC
>VGZH01000101.1 GCA_016872645.1 Planctomycetota bacterium
AGGCAACGCACGAGTACGAAATTCTCGACGACATCGAATGCGGCGTGATGCTGCACGGCAGCGAGGTCAAAAGCATTCGCAACGGCAAAGTCTCGATCGACGAGGCGTTCGCTCGGATTCGTCATGGTGAGCTGTGGCTGGTCGGTTGCCACATCAACGAGTACCCGCAGGCCAACGTCCAAAACCACGAGCCGCTGCGGACTCGTAAGCTGCTGCTCCACAAGCGGGAGTTGGCCAAGTTTGCCGAGAAGGCCGAAGAGCGGGGACATACACTGATTCCGCTCGACGTGCATTTCTCTGAGGGGAAAGTGAAAGTGAAACTGGCGATCGCTCGCGGCCGCAAGGTTCACGACAAACGCGAGAAGCTCAAGCAAGCCGATGCCGACCGCGAAATGCGGCAGGCGCTGCGGCGCGGAAAATGACGACTTCCAAAATTCCCAATGACGAAGGAATGTTGGAGTACGAATCGGTTCTGAATCTCAGCCGTGAATCATTCGAATTTCGTCATTCGTCCTTCACCCCCGTGCCGTTGCCGCTTCCATGATCCGCTGCTCGGTGAATTCGCCGCGTCGAAACTCACCCGTCAGCCGACCTTCACACAGCACGAGAATCCGGTCGCAGAGCGTGATGAGTTCCGGCAACTCACTGCTCGTGACGATCAGGCCGAGTCCTTCGCGGCAAAGCGAATCAATCAGTTTGTAAAGTTCGGCCTTCGCGCCGACGTCGACGCCGCGTGTTGGATCATCGAGCAACAGCACCTTCGGCTGCGTGCGCAGCCAGCGAGCGATGACGCACTTCTGCTGATTGCCACCGCTGAGGCTGGTGATCGCCACCTCGCCACCGGCCGTCTTCACGCCGAGACGAGTGATGGATTCCTCCGAAGAATCTCGCTCACGGCGGCCAGAAATCATGCCGAGCGACACCACCTCATCGAGCGTACAGACGGTGATGTTGTCCCGCACGGTCAGATGCGAGAAGAGGCCGAGACGTTTGCGGTCCTCGGTCACGAGGGCCATCCCTGCCGCGACTGCCTGTTCCGGATGAGTGAAGTGAACCGGCTGACCATCGAGCACGATGTGGCCTTGCGGCGTAATCACGCTCGCTCCGAACAGGCATTCGAGCAACTCAGTGCGGCCCGCTCCCATCAACCCCGCGATGCCAAGCACTTCGCCTCTTCGGAGCGAGAGCGACACGTCCTTCAATCGCCATGGCCGAGCGTGTCCCGGCCATGGCAGCGAAAGATTCTCGACGCTCAGCACAATTTCTCCGGCCTGTCGCGGCTGATCGAATGACGTCTCTTCGATCTCGCGGCCCACGAGCAAGTGCGTGACTTCCCGCGGAGTCACTTCGTCGCGCCGCAGTGTCCGGACATGTCGGCCGTCGCGCAAGACGGTGATGCGGTCGGCCAGTCGAAAGATCTCGTCCATCTTGTGCGAGATGTAGAGGATCGTGACGCCGTCGGCTCTTAGCCGTCCGATAATCTCGAAGAGTCGCTCGGCCTCGGTTTCGGTGAGGGCGCTGGTCGGCTCATCCATGATGAGGATGCCGGCTCGCTTCGACAGAGCCTTCGCGATCTCGACCAACTGCTGATCGCCGACTCGCAATTCGCCGACCCGCTGATCGGGATCGAGCCGGCAGCCGAGTTGCCGAAACAGTTCGACCGATTCCTGCCTCGCCGAGGATTCGTCGAACAACCCGTATGCTCCGCGCCGTTCGCGACCCAAGAAGATGTTCGCGGCAACGGAAAGCTGTTCGACGAGATTCAGTTCCTGATGAATGATGCTGACACCAGCCGACTCGGCGTCGCGTGTGCTGGCAAATCGCACTGGCTCACCACGCAGTCGAAGTTCGCCGTCGTATTCAGTGATGACGCCGCTGAGAATTTTCATCAGCGTACTTTTTCCGGCTCCGTTCTCGCCAACGATCGCGTGCAGTTCACCGGCCGCGATCTCCAACGAGACATCCTGCAACGCGACCGTCCCCGCAAATCGCTTCGTGATCTGCCGCACATCGATCAACGCCATTGCACTTGCCCCTCGGAGTTGGGAATTTAACGGCTCTGTTTCCAAATGCCGCACGACACGCCGTTCCCATTCTTCGCCCTCCATTTGTCACCAGTGGTTTCGAGCGTAACCAGACGGTTGCCGAAAAATGACGGGAGAACGATATGGACAACTTGTCCTTCAAGGGGGCGGTTTGAATTCTTACTTTACTTGAAGCTACCTTCTCGGTGATCTCGTGTGAAAGCATCACGATAACGAATGGCTCCTCCTTCAGACGGAATCACAATAAGCATGGATGGCCTTTCGGCAGGACAAAACGAGACCTATTCCTTAACCGGAGCCGCTGCGGACCCCAAGCCACTGGTGGTCGGCGTGCTTCGTGAGACGTTTCGAGATGAGCACCGGGTCGCATTGGTTCCCGCTTCAGTCAGGGTGCTCAAGAAAGCCAATCTGAGTGTTGTCGTGCAGGCCGGAGCCGGAACATTGGCGGGATTTGTCGATGCGGATTACGTCGCGGCCGGCGCGGAGGTGTTGGCGGATCGCAACGACGTATTCGCGCGAGCGGACATTCTGTTGCAGGTCCGCACGGCGGGAGCCAACGCCGATGAGGCGGGGCCCGATATCGCCTCGCTGCGAACGGGACAAGCCGTGATCGGATTGAGCAATCCGCTCGGTCGGCCGGAGTTCACGAAACGGGTCGCCGAGCGTGGCGCGATGGCGTTCGCTTTGGAACTGCTGCCGCGAATCACCCGCGCGCAAAGCATGGATGTGTTGTCGTCGCAGGCATCGATTGCAGGCTACAAGGCGGTGCTGCTGGCGGGTGAACGCTCGCCGAAAATGTTTCCGATGATGATGACGGCGGCTGGAACGATCACAGCGGCCAAGGTACTGGTCATCGGAGCCGGAGTCGCCGGCTTGCAGGCGATCGCGACTGCCCGGCGATTGGGGGCGGTGGTTAAAGCGACGGACGTGCGATCGGTCGCGAAGGACGACGTCCAAAGTCTCGGCGCGAGATTCATCGACACGGGACTGGGGGACAATGCGGGCGGCGGCAGCTACGCGAAAGGGATGGACGCGGAGTTTTATCAGCGACAGCAGACGGCTCTGTCGCCAGTGATCACCGAGAGTGACATCGTGATCACGACAGCGGCAGTGCCGGGACGAACGGCTCCGCGATTAGTCTCGGCCGAGATGATCCGGTCAATGTCGCCGGGATCGCTGGTCATCGACTTGGCGGCCGAGCAAGGGGGCAACTGCGAACTGACTCGGCCCTGGGAAACCGTCGTCGAGAACGGCGTGTCGATCATCGGCTGTGTCAACTTGTCGGCATCGGTACCGTTTCATGCCAGCCAAATGTTCTCGCGGAACGTGACAGCATTCCTGCTGTTACTGGTGAAGGATGGACACTGGGCAATCGACCGCGAGGATGAAATCGTGCAAGGGACGCTGGTCACGCTCGATGGGCAGGTCGTGCATCCGAAAGTGCATGAACTGCTGGCAACGAACCCGGGCGAACGCTGAACTTGTCAAAGTGCCGAATTCGCGGCGATTGGTCTCTGGAGGAACTGGCGAGACAGCATGATGGACCAACCGGCGAAGTTTGAACGTCAGCATGTCATCGGCCCATTCGTGGTCGCGCTATTGGCTCTGCTTTCTGTCGTGCTGACGCTCGATGCGGCCGGCGATTACCCGAAGCTGTTCGAAGGTCCGGGCATCACGCTCGATGAATCGTTCAATGTGCAAATGGGCGTGTATCAGTGGCGAGTGCTTCGCGACGCTCCCCGTTTTGTCTTGTTGCTGCCCGAAAGCGTGAAGGACGCCTTCGGGCCAAAATCGAATTACAACCCGGACCATCCACCTCTCGGTCGGGTTTGGTTGGGTTTCTGGCATGACCTGGTCGAGTGGTTGTTTCCACCGAGCGATCATCCCGCGCATAAGCACGGCATCCGATTCGTGACCGATTGTGCTCGCGTCGGTTCGGCAACGGCGTTCGCGTTGACGGTTTTCTTGATCGGCATGTTCGCGACGAAATGGTACGGCCGGGCCGCCGGGATCGTCGCCGCTGTCTCACTGGTGCTGATGCCGCGCGTGTTCGCTCACGCGCATCTCGCATCGCTCGAGACGTTTATGAATCTGACGTACTCTGCAACGGTGCTGTCAGTCGCGCATTGGTGGCGTGAGGAGGATGGTGCGCGGCGGGCGTGGTTGATTCCTGCGTTGACGGGAGTGCTCTTCGGATTCGCGCTGCTCACGAAAATGCAGGCGATCCTGATTCCTCCGGCAGTTGGATTGTGGGCATTGTGGCATTGGCGAGTCCGTGCTTTCAGGCCGTTAGCGATCTTCGGTCTTGTCGGACTCGCCGTCTTCTTCGTCGGCTGGCCGTGGTTGTGGCTCGATCCGGCGAAGAATTTTTACGAGTACTTCGCGCGAACGACCAACCGCGCGGTTTTGAATTGCTTCTACCTCGGCCAAGTCTGGGCCGACAAGGATGTGCCGTGGCATTACCCGTTCGTGATGTTCGCGGTCACAGTACCGATTGGATTTCATTTGCTGGGATTGCTTGGAGTCTCCGCTCATTTCGCTCGTATCACGCCTGAAGGGGAACGGGCCATCGCCCCTCGCTTGCGTTTCGGGTTCATGTGTGGGGCACGCGAGCAACTGGTGCTCGCGGCAACTCTATTTCCGCTCGTCTTGTTCGCAATGCCCGGTGTCGCGGTGTATGACGGCGAGCGGTTATTTCTCATCAGCTATCCGATGTGGGCAATGCTGGTCGGACGCGGTGCCGAAGTGATCCTCAGCCACCTTCGTGCGAAAGCGGATTTGGGCTGGTGGCCCATCGTCGCCAGTGGCCGTGCGCGTGGCGTCGTGATGACGCTGTGGTTGTTGCCTCAGGCCGTCGGAGTCATCGCCCTGCACCCATGCCAGTTGAGCTACTACAACTTGTTGGTCGGCGGTTTAAGCGGCGCTGATCGGCGGGGTTTTGAACGGACGTATTGGGGAGACAGTTTGACACGCAGCGAGCTGACGGAAATTGCTGAGCGGGGCGGTCTCGGAGCGACGTTGGTGGTTGAGCCGGTGTTGCACCAATTCCAACTTCACGAACTCACTCTCCAGTCGCCGATTTTACGACGCGCTCAGGTCCGAGCGCTGACGGCTGACGAAGGCAAGACCATCACACGAGAAGGCCAATCGGTCTTCCGAGTCGCGTTCTTTCGGAAAGCCGACTTGCTGCGAGAGGATTGGGACTTCGCGAGATCCGAGCGTGAATCCGGTTTGTCGCGCAGCGGCGTAATGTTGTCTCGCTTTTGGGCCGAGTCACCCAAGCCACGTCCCTGAAGCAATTACCAATTCGCGTCGGCTCCGATGATCAGCCGGCTTTGGCGGGAGCCCGAGGGACGGGCGTGACCGGCGACGGGACCGGAACAGGAATTTCTAGCTCAAAGGTCGCGTCGCCTGGCGGCGAATTGGGAGAGTACGGCATGCGGTGATTCGATGTCGGAGAGTTGCGACGCAGCTTCTTGAACCAGTTCTTGTCGTTGATCGCTGCCGTAATTTGGTCGCGCAGTCGGAGCGAATCGTTGTCGAGGCGATTGTGACGCAGTGATTCGTCAATGTGGTGTTTGGCACGCGGGGCGTCACCTTCCTGAAAGTAGCGGGCCGCCCGTCCGTACTCGATGAGAGCCAGATTGTGACGATCGATCGGCGACAGCTTATCGCAATATTCCTCGTGGCGGCGTTCGCTGGCCGTACAGGAGAGATCGCCTTCGCACTCGGCCTCGGGATCGAGAATGATGCGCGGCGCGATGAGCACAATCAGATCCGCGCGGTTCGTGTCGCTGGCTTTGTTCTTAAACAAGTCGCCGACAACCAGCAGCTTGCCCAAACCGGAGACTTGTGACTGCGTTTGGTTCGCCTGTTCTTCGATCAGCCCGCCGACCACAATGGTGGCTCCGTCGCGGATTATGACGTTCGGGGTGACTTCCGTCGTGCGGGATTGCGACGAATCAGCGTCGTTGGTCGTGCCGTCGAAGCGGTCCTGGTGGCCTTGGCCCGGAACGAATCGCATGACGCCGGATTTTTTGACGTCGGCCTGCTTGTCGTCGTCTGGCGACTCGACCGGCGCTTTGGATTTTGGTGTGTCGGCTTTCGGCCCCGCAACCTTGGCGAGGTCTGCCGCATTCTGTTGAGCGTCTTTCAACTGCTGCAGAAGCTTGTCGATCTGCTCGCTTTGTTTGTTCTCCTGAATCTGCCGCAGCGTCTCAAGGGCCTTCTGAACTTCGTTCGACTTCTGTTCCGTTTGTGCTTGGGCCAACTGATCGATCTTTTTTTGCATCGCCATCAGGTGTGATTCAAATCGTGCGGATTCCGAGTTTTGAAGAATTTCCGCCGACCGAGAAGCCAACGGTGGTCGGCCAGGCACGCGAGTCGCTCGTGGCTGAGTTAGCGAGTCCTCGGCAGCCAGGTTCAACTTGTCCACCTCACCTGGTTTGATGGCTTCGCGATCGGGACCAGACAGGCGGCCCCGTTTCGGCTGAATTCGGGTGGCCGATCGCGGCGGATTGAAACGCTGGTTCTTGGCCGAGTCGGCCACGCGAGGCAGTTCTCGTGTCTCGTCGTCACAAAACGAGTCAACATCCATTCGCGGTTTGGATGGCGGCCGAGCAATGGACTTGTCGAGTCGTCGGCGAGACGGTTGTTGCACAGCCACGTCGTGGGAGTTGCTGGCAGACGTCGTAGCGGAGACCCCCGAAAACTCGACTTTTCTTCCAGCGTCCGACGCCGTCTCTGCGTTTTCACGAGGCACGGCACCTTGTGTACCGAGCAACCAAGCCGCGAACCCCATCACGATCACCGTGGCGATGCTCAATGCTCGCGAAGCTGTTTTGAGAGGTGTCGTTGCCATGCCGCCGGTCGTCCCTGACTGGGCGTGATTCGATCCTAGTCTACTGACTCGCCAAGCGAGTCGTTCAACGTCAACTGCCAACTCTGAGAACCATCAGTCAATGTCACCGACTTGCGGTTCACGGACTCCAACAACAGTTGTCGGCCATTCCACGCAATATTCTGCCCTTCACGGAACCGTTGATTGTTGATGATGGCCACTCGACGACTTGGTCCGATCAAGGTGTTCTTCAAAAACAGACCGTCGAGTTTTTCATTGCGCTTTGCGATGAACTTGGCTGTCGGTGGGGAAGGCTCGGCAAGATTGCCCCCGGCAATGATCACCGGCAGCGGTAATAACTCATCATTCAGACCGCAGGGCTTGGGGGGCATTTCTTGGGCGCTGGCCGGTTGCAATGGCGGTTGTTCGTGAAGCAACCTAAGCAGCGTCTTACTGTCATACGACTTTTTAGCGGACTCTGTTGTTGCGGGAGATGTTCCGGATGTGGCCGCCGTGGAATCATTCGACGCGACCTTGGCATGAACCGAGGTCGGAGAAGCGGCAGTCGCTCCGCTGGAAAACGCTTTCAGCAAAGGAGGCACCCAAAAGTACAAGCCAACCAGCAACAACAACACGAGCACAGCCGTCTTGCCGCCACTGGCTTTCATTTCGCGAACAAGCTGCCTGGAAATCGACGAGAGATTCATGGCTTGGACGTGGGGCCTGGCGAGTTGCCAGTCTCCTGCGAGTTGAATTGCTCGAACTGTTAGTCAAGCCAAAAGGGTCGACACAGGCGGATGCCTGCTCCTATTTCAAGGAATCATCGGCTTGAGTCTGAGTCGGGCTGTCGCTCTTTTCGGAAAAAACGACAAAGCTTGCCCGCTTGACGAAGACACACAAGGTCACGTCCGCCTTCAACGTATCGCAGACTTGATCCGATGCACTCTTCAACTGCAGCCGCTCGACAGTGAAGAGAGTCGCCTAGCATTCGAGTCCGCGCAAGCATTGCGCAAAGCGGCGAAAGTTGCCGGAGATCGTCACTTGGTACGGAATGACGCGATAGGCTTCACGCACGACCGTCGCCAGCGGTTGGATATGATCGATCTTAACCCCGCCGCAGGTGCGAAATTAGCGACTTGCTGCAGGACTTTGTGCAGCTCGTTTTCGTCTTCCATGAGTCGGTCGAGCTGCAGAAGTGCCGACTGTTGTTCTGCCTGCTTTTCGCTCTGCATCGTGGCTTGCTGAATGAACATCGGAGCCGATTCGATCTTCGGGTTGGCGATGGTGATCTCGCGCCGAGCCGCTTGGCAGGCTCGTTCGCCCCGCGAATACACGACCAGCAAAAAGTAGCCGACAATGCCAATGGTTCCCACGATCGAAATCAGATCGTCTCGGCGGAGGCAGTCATTCATCGGACGGCCTCTTTCGTCTTGCGAGCACGTGACTCCTTCGAGATTCGACGAACTGCCGCCGGTTCGAGATCCAGCAATGCTTCCGGGTTCTTGACCTGCAATCGCACCTCAAATTTCTGCCGGAGCTCTTCGCGCACAGGTTGTGGACCAGTGAACGACAGCGTGGCCCGCTCGAACAACTCGGTCTCGCTCAATGCCACCAGTTACTCCGAGATCGTCAAGTCATCCGGTGCGATGCCGCCGAGAGTCAGCACGTCGCTCAGAGATTCGCCGCGTCTGGGAGTTCGGTCAGATCAGAATTAAACGGGAACAACTTCTTTTCTTCGCTGCCGACCAGTAGCGGCAGCGTGTCCGATCGAACATTGGAGGTTTCCTTCAACCTCGTGTCCGCCTGGCAGTTGTTCAGGCTGACCAACCCGGGAAGCGATTTCGTGATCACGCTCAACACACGAGTCATCGGCAACCTCAATTCGAGCGTCGTCAGCAACAGCGCTCGAGTCTCCCATTCCTTCAACCACTGGGTCAACTTCGATTGGGTCTTCACCGACTGCAACATGCTCCCGGATCTTCCGATTGTCGCGTTGAAAATCCGCGACAAACACCCGCGTGCCGGCCGGTTCACTCGCAACAACCCGCACGATCTTGCGTTCAATCGTTCCAGCCGTGTGCGTCCCGCACCTTGATCATCGCGCCGAGGATCGTGTTCCAAGTCGCCGGGTTCTCCAGCGTTAAGTTCGGGAACATGCAGCCGTCCCAGCAGAGGTGCCGGATGCCCCGATCCTTCGCACCCTTCAGCCAGTAACCGGCCGTCTTTGTGATGTCGAGCTTGCCGTTCGGGTCGTCCGCTCGACAGTGACGCCCGGTCTTGTCGTGCGAACCGGAGCCATGCACCGTGCCGTCGTTTTGAGCGACATGGAAGTCGATCGTCCAAGGTCGAAGAGCGTCGGTCAGCTTGGTGTACGCTGAGTCGAACTCGCCCTGCGTGTAACCCTCTTTGAGCAGCGCGTGCTCCGGCGCGTTGTAGCCCATCAAGTACAAATAGGTGTGAGCTTGATCGGCCTGGAAGCCGACTGTGCCCGGCATATCGGTCTGTTCGAGCAGGTCGACCATGTTCTTCCACGAGTGCATCCCGCCCCAACAGATTTCCCCTTCAGCCGCGAGCCGCTCGCCATGCGCGGCCGCCACGATGCCCGCTTCACGAAACGTTGAAGCAATTTTCTTCGTGTTGCCGACCGGGTCTTCGAGCCAATGGCTCGGCCCGTCCGCCGCGTCGATGCGAATGACTCCGTATTGGCGGACACCGTGCTTGTTGAGAATGCCCGCAATCCGACACGCCTTCTTCACGGCAAGGACGAACTTTGCCCGCTGCTCCGGCCCACCCATCGCGCTGTCGCCGACGGTACCCGGCCACACCGGAGCCACCACCGAACCGACGGCCAAACCCTTCGAGGCAATTTTGTCCGCGAGTCGCTTGATGTCATCCTCTTTCAGGTCGATGCCGATATGCGGATCGAAAAGAAACAAATCGACGCCGTCGAACTTCTGTCCGTTGACGTTTGCCTGCGTCGTCAACTCCAACATCCGGTCCAGACTGATAAACGGCTCCGCCCCCGGAGATCCCTTGCCGACCAAACCGGGCCACATGGCGTTGTGCAGTTTCGGAAATGCGTTGCTCATGGCTGATCCTTCACGAATTCAATTTAGGAGCGGAGAAAAATAGAGTCGGAAACAACCAGAGTTAGATAGCGATTTGAGGCTCGATTCGCG
The DNA here is from genome assembly GCA_016872645.1 of Planctomycetota bacterium. Taxonomy (GTDB): domain Bacteria; phylum Planctomycetota; class Planctomycetia; order Planctomycetales; family Planctomycetaceae; genus SXKJ01. Next base: position 10,065 of record VGZH01000101.1, read on the forward strand.
AGCCTGCGGCGGGCGAAACGAGAATCGAAGGTCAAGGTGTCCTTGCGAATCAGCTTTTTCAAACGCAGAGGTCTCGGAGAATTTCGCAGAGTTCACAGAGAATCGTCCGTCTCCTCTGCGTTTCAAAAAGCGATTTCCAAACGAACCTCCCATGACAGATACGACCGAAAGCGATTGAATATCCCCACCATTCCCGTCACCGTGAGGTTTCCGTGCCGAATCATCGTTCCGTGCTCATCTGTGAAGACGAAGAGGTCATCCGCCGCTCGCTGGCAGAGCTACTCGCCAGCGAGGGCTATGTCGTCTCCCCCGCCAGCACAATGACCGAGGCAGTGCAGTTGGCGATGAGCAATGACTTCGACGTAGCCGTCTGCGACGTAATGCTTCCCGACGGTGACGGCGTCGACCTCCTCAAGCGACTGATCCGGCTCAACCCGCGAACGTCCGTGCTGGTCATCACTGCCTACGCGACCGTCGAGAACGCCGTCGAAGCGTTCAAAGCCGGGGCCTTCGACTACCTCGTCAAACCGGTCATCTTCGATGACCTGCTCAACAAGCTGCAGCGGCTGTTTCAGTTCCGAGCACTCGATCTCGAAAACCAGGCGTTGCGCCGCGAACTCGCGCGGCGAGAGGACTTCGACCAGATCGTCGGCTCCAGTCAATCGCTGATCGACTTACAGGATGCGATCCGCAAAGTCGCCAAAACAAAAGCCAACGTGTTGCTCGTCGGCGAAACGGGCACCGGCAAAGAACTGTTCGCTCGCGCGATTCACAAAGCGGGACCGAAGACCCACGAAAAATTCCTCGCCGTCAATTGCAGCACTCGACCCGTCGAGCTTCTGGAAGCACAGCTCTTCGGCTCACAGCTCGGCTCGTCGGCCGATCAAGTCGGCATCTTCCAGCATGCTGGCGAGGGAACGGTTTTTCTCGACGAGATCAGCGAGCTTCCGCTATCGACTCAAGCCAAACTGCTGCGAGCGATCGAATACCAAGAGATCCTGCCACTGGGAGCCTCCGACCCCGTCCGAGTCGCTGCCCGCATGATCGCGACCACGACGCTCGACCTCATGCGTGAAGTTGCCGAAAGTCGGTTTCAGGACGACCTCTTCTATCGGCTCGACGGAGTGAAGCTCACAATCCCGCCGCTGCGTGATCGCTCCGAAGACATCCCCGAACTCGTCGAGTTCTTTATCGCTCGGCATTCGAAAGCGATGAACAAGCGTGTCGCCGGAGCGACCAGCGAAACGGTTCGCGTCCTCATGTCTGCCCAGTGGAAAGGCAACGTCCGCCAACTCGACAACGCCATCGAGCGAGCCGTCCTGATGTGCGATGGCCAGCACATCCACCCCGACGATTTGCCGCCGGAACTGCTCGGCCTCGCTCAACCGCTCCCTGACACGGATGACCTCCGCACCGCACTGCGACACTACGAACGACTGCACCTTTCGCGAGTCCTCCGCCAATGGCCCGACAAACGCGAAGCGGCCAAACGCCTGAAACTCGGCCTCTCCAGCCTGTACCGCAAGATCGAAGAATTGGGGATCGAAGTATGACCGCCTTCTCTCGCCGTCACTGGTTGCAATCCTCTTCCGCGGGTCTCGGCTCGATCGCGCTCACGAGCCTCCTCGCCGACGACCAATCGCCGAACGGTCAGACGCACTTGTCGCCACGAGCCAAACGGATCATCTACCTCTTTCAATCCGGCGCGCCGTCGCAGATGGATCTCTTCGATCCGAAGCCCGGCCTGGCCGATCTGCGAGCGACCGAGCTGCCGGAATCTATCCGCAAAGGTCAGCGGCTCACCGGTATGACCAGCCGGCAGGCGAGCTTTCCGATCGCTCCATCGATGTTCAAATTCGGGAAGCATGGCCACGGCGGCGCGACAATCAGCGAGTTGTTGCCACACACCGCGAAGGTCGCCGACGAACTCTGCTTCATCAAATCGATGCACACCGAGGCGATCAATCACGATCCGGCCATCACGTTCTTTCAAACCGGCAATCAACTCGCTGGTCGGCCGAGTATCGGCAGTTGGCTGGCCTACGGACTCGGCAGCGAGAACGCTGATCTCCCCGCATTTATCGTGATGATCTCAAACGGCAGCGGCAACCCGGCCGATCAACCGTTGTACGACCGCCTCTGGGGCAGCGGCTTTCTTCCGTCGAAGTACCAAGGCGTGAAGTTCCGCAGCGTCGGCGATCCAGTCCTGTATCTGTCGAACCCACCGGGACAGGACGCAGCGACTCGGCGACGAGTGCTCGATGATCTCGCCGAGTTAAACAGGTTGAAACTCAACGAGTACCGCGATCCAGAAATCGCCACACGCATTAGCCAGTACGAGTTGGCGTATCGAATGCAGACCTCGGTCCCTGAACTGACCGACGTGTCGAGCGAGCCGGAACACATCTTCGACCTCTACGGACCGGACGCTCGCAAGCCTGGCACGTTCGCCGCCAACTGTTTGCTTGCTCGACGACTGGCTGAGCGCGGCGTGCGGTTCATCCAGCTCTTCCATCGCGGCTGGGATCAGCATCTCAACTTGCCGAAGGCGATTCGCGGTCAGTGTCGCGACACCGATCAGCCCTCGGCCGCGCTGATCCTCGACCTCAAGCAACGCGGGTTGCTCGAAGACACGCTGATCGTCTGGGGCGGCGAGTTCGGTCGCACGGTCTATTGCCAAGGCAAGCTGACCGCCGAGGACTACGGCCGAGACCATCACCCGCGCTGCTTCTCGATTTGGCTGGCGGGCGGCGGCATTCGCGGCGGCTACTCGCACGGAGCGACCGATGATTTCTCGTACAACATCACCGAGAACCCGGTCCACGTCCACGACCTGCACGCCACGCTGCTGCACTGCCTGGGTATCGACCACACACGACTGACCTTCAAATTCCAAGGCCGCTACTACCGGCTCACCGACGTGCATGGCGAGGTCGTGAAGCCGCTGCTGGCGTAATCTGCGAGCAGTTTTCCTTGGGGGGGCCCAGGTTGCCTCAAGTTGTGCCACCCTGGAGCCTAGCCGCTAGCGGCTCTGCCAAGTTGACAGAGCCAAGCCCACTGGCCGTTCAGACGTCATCGCAAAACTTCTGGCTGTTTTGGCTCTTACGGCGACGCCCCTCCCGTGGCGCGCCGGTTGCTCTCCCCCTCCTTACCCTGCCGGAGAGACTGTTGATTGGCAGGGCGACCGGATGAATTCACGAGGTTTCGCCGATTCGGTGGCCTCGATCCACTCGCCCATCATGATTTGAGGAGACGCTGTGGCAAAGCTACTGGTTTTTGATGAGGACGCTCGCAAGAGCTTGTTGGAAGGTGCTTCCAAGTTGTCGCGGGCTGTCGCCAGCACGCTGGGGCCGCGCGGACGCAACGCGGTGCTCGACAAGGGTTGGGGTGCCCCGAAGGTCACCAAGGACGGCGTCACCGTCGCCGAGGACATCGAATTGAGCGATCCGTTCGAGAATATGGGCGCGCAGTTGGTGAAAGAAGTCGCCTCGAAGACCAACACGGTCGCAGGTGACGGCACCACGACGGCAACGATTCTGGCCGAAGCGATTTATCGCGAAGGGCTGAAGTTCATCGCGTCGGGCGGCGATCCGATGTCGATGGCCCGCGGAGTCAACGCGGCTGTTGAAGCGGTGGTCGCGCAGCTTAAGAAGCTGGCCAAGCCGATCAACGAAAAGAGCCGCAAGGAACTGGAAACGGTCGCGACCATCGCCGGTAACAACAATGCCGACATTGGCGCAAAACTGGCCGAGGCGTTTATCAAGGTCGGCAAGGACGGCGTCATCACGATCGAAGAAGGCCGGCAAGTTGATACCGAAATTGACCTCGTCGAAGGGATGCAATTTGAGCGAGGCTATCTCTCGCCGCACTTTGTCACCGATCAAGACGCTCAGGAATGCGTGCTCGAAAACTGCCGCATTCTAATTTACGAAGAGAAAATTTCGGCGGCTCGCGACCTGGTGCCGCTGCTCGAGAAGACCTCGAAGGGCAATCTGCAACTGCTCATCATTGCCGAAGACATTGAGGGTGAAGCTCTGGCGACGCTGGTCGTCAACAAGATGCGCGGCATCATCAAGGTTGGTGCGGTGAAGGCTCCGGGTTACGGCGATCGTCGCAAGGCGATGCTGGAAGACCTGGCGGTTCTGACCGGCGGCAAGGCGATCTTCAAAGACCTGGGGATCAAGCTCGAAAACATCGAACTGTCCGACCTGGGTGTCGCGAAGAAAGTGATCATCGACGCCGAGAACACGACCGTCGTGCAAGGTTCCGGCAAGAAGGATGCGATCGAAGGGCGATGCGCTCAGATCCGCGCCGAGGTCGAAAAGACCGACAGCGAATACGATCGCGAGAAGCTGCAAGAGCGGCTCGCGAAGCTGGCGGGAGGGGTAGCTCAGATTAATGTCGGAGCTGCCACCGAAACCGCGATGAAAGAACGTAAGGACCTGTTCGTCGATGCCCTGTCGGCGACTCGCGCGGCCATCGAAGAGGGCATCGTTCCCGGTGGTGGCGTGGCCCTGCTGCGAGCAGCCTCGGCCTTGGATGGTCTCAAGGTGGACGGCGATGAGCAGTTCGGTGTGACGCTCGTGAAGAACGTCCTCGAAATGCCGCTGCGAATGATCGCCGAAAACGCTGGTCTCGACGGTGCGGTCGTCGCCAATCGTGTGAAGAAGTCGAGCGACACGAACTACGGCTATGACGCTCTGAACGAGAAGTACGGCGACATGTTCGGATTCGGTGTCGTCGATCCGGTCAAGGTCGTTCGCTCGGCCCTGCAAAACGCGGCCAGCGTTGCCAACCTGTTGTTGACCACCGAGTGCATTGTCGTCAACGAACCGAAGAAGGAAGACAAAGACAGCCACGGCGATCACCACGACCACGACGGTGGCATGGGCGGAATGGGCGGCATGGGCGGCATGGGAATGGGTGGCATGGGCGGAATGCCCGGCATGATGTAACGACTGAACTCAGTGCAAGGTGCAGAGTGAAGACTGCAAAGTGCAAGTGGACGAGCACAAAACATTTTTCACTTGGCAATGATCACTCTGCACTTTGCACTGCTCCTAAATAATTCAATTTGAAAACGAACCCTCCAACTCACAGGAGCCTGACCAATGAAACTGAATCCTCTTGATGATCGCATTGTGATCGAACCGCTGGGAGCCGAAGAGATGACGGCTGGTGGCATCGTGCTGCCGGACGCTGCCAAAGAAAAACCGCAGCGCGGCAAGGTGATTGCGATCGGCCCCGGCCGATTGCTCGACAGCGGCGAGCGTTGCCCGGTCGCGTTGGCCATCGGTGACGAAGTCCTCTTCGCCAAGTACGGCGGAACGGACATCGAGATCGACAAGAAAGAAGTCAAGATCCTTCGCGAGAGCGATATTCTGGCGAAGGTCGTCTAATTCTGGAGTGCGGTGTGTCAGCACCTCTCTGGAGGCTTTGGATCGAAACAGGATCGATTTGAAGACTCCAAACGGCGCGACCGCACACTCCAAAGAATCCAAAGCGGGACTGACATCCCGCACTCCAAAAATTCCAAAGCGGTGCTGACACACCGCACTCCAAAGGAGCATCCCGTGCCTAAGCAACTTCTGTTTGATGACCGAGCGCGGCTGAAATTGCAGCGCGGTGTGAAGCAGTTGGCCGACGTGGTCGCGGTCACGATGGGGCCGACCGGCCGCAACGTGATCATCGACAAGAATTTTGGCAACCCGGTCGTCACCAAGGACGGCGTCACGGTTTCCAAAGAGGTCGAACTCGAAGACCCATACGAGCACATGGGCGCCAAGCTGGTCAATGAGGTCGCCACCAAGACCAGCGATGTGGCCGGCGACGGAACCACGACCGCCACGGTGCTCGCGCGAGCCATCTATGACGAGGGCCTCCGCTCCGTGTCGATGGGTGCCAACCCGATGGTCGTGCGACGCGGTATCGAGAAGGCCGTGGCCGCCGCGATTGATCATCTCAAGTCGATGGTCAAGCCGGTCACCAGCAAGGGCGAGATCGCTCAGGTCGGGTCCATCTCGGCGAACAACGACAAAGAGATCGGCGACCTGCTGGCCGACGCGATGGAGAAGGTTGGCCGCGACGGCGTCATCACCGTCGAAGAAGGCAAAGGGAACACGACGACGCTCAACCTGGCAGAAGGAATGCAGTTCGACAAGGGCTACATCAGCCCGTACTTCGTGACCAGCCCGGCGGACATGAAGACAATTCTCGAAGACTGCTTCATCCTGCTGTTCGAGAAGAAGATCAGCAGCCTCCGCGACATGCTGCCGCTGCTGGAGAAGGTTGCTCAGTCTGGCAAGCCGCTGCTGATCGTCGCTGAAGACGTCGATGGCGAGGCTCTGACCGCGCTGGTCGTCAACAAGCTGCGAGGCATCCTGCAAATCGCGGCCGTGAAGGCACCGGGCTTCGGCGACCGTCGCAAGACGATGCTCGGCGACATGGCCGTCCTCACCGGCGGCACGCTGATCTCCGAAGACCTCGGCATCACTTTGGAGAGCGTCGAGTTGAAGCAGCTCGGCCGCGCCAAGAAGGTCGAGATCACCAAGGACAACTGCACGATCATCGAAGGAGCCGGCGATCAAAAGCAGATCAAAGCTCGCGTCGATCAGATCCGCACGCAGATCGAAGGAACGAAGAGCGAATACGACCGCGAGAAATTCCAAGAACGTCTCGCCAAGATGACCGGCGGCGTCGCCATCATCTCGGTCGGAGCCGCGACCGAAGCGGAAATGAAGCAGACCAAAGCCCGCATGGAAGACGCACTCCATGCCACGCGAGCCTCCGTTGAAGAGGGCATCCTCCCCGGCGGCGGCGTCGCCCTGCTCCGTTGCATCCCAGCCGTCGAAAAAGTGAAGGCCAAAGGTGACGAGCAAATCGGCCTCGACATTGTCTGCCGAGCGTTGGAGTCCCCGATCCGCACGATCGTCAGCAATGGCGGCGTGGACGGCAGCGTGGTCGCCGACGAAGTCATGCAGAAGGACACGAACATCGGCTACAACGCCAACACCGGCGAGTACGTGGACATGTTCAAAGCCGGCATCATCGACCCGGCGAAGGTGGTCATCAGCGCGTTGTCCAACGCAGCCTCCATCGCCGCCCTGATGCTCACGACCCAAGTCTGCATCACCCGCACCGACGACCTCGAAGGGGGCAAGAAAGCCAAGATCGAAGGAGCGGTGCGGTAGGGGCGACTTGTCTGCTTAGAGTGAAGTTTCAAAACGCAGCGAGCCACCCATGTTGGGTGGCTTGTTTCGTTATTCGTCAACCGTTGGAGGACGAGCGATGTACGGTGATTTGTCACATTTGGATTCCGATGCGAGGGCTTGCGCAACTCTGATTGAAGCTATTGCCCCGTTTCTGTCCTCCATCAAGCAATGGGCATTGGCCCGCCAAGTTCCGACTGTTGAAGTCGTTGAGACTCCGAAAGCCGACTTGGCTTTTCGTTTTTTGGACAGTCAATTTTTAATTACGCATGAATTTGTTGGCGGCTGTCGCGAGCGCACGCTGAAATGCGAAATGGCACGATACGGTCGATATGACACCGCGTTGGGATCGCCGCTCTCTAACCTCACTTGGGACGTGTATTCCATCTCGAATCGCGTTGATTTCCGTTATCTCAATCAACCGTTGAATGCGTCGTCGGCTTTCAACGATTTGTTCCCCGTGTTCTTGAGCGACCTTCTTTGGCCTGCAACAGCAACGAAGGATTGGGGCGAGCGCACCGGGAAGGTGAGAGAGTTCTATCGGCGATGATTCCGTATTGCCCCTCAGATACCGAGGAAGATGATGCTCAACGTGATTGGTCTGATCCTCGACATTACCGGGGTCATGTTGCTTTTCGTTTACGGTTTTCCTCAACCGACGCACGAAGAAGGTGTGGCAATGTGTTTGGAAGACAACACGAAGCTCCCCGATGGACGCACGGTTGCCGAGCACGATGTTGAAGTTCGGACAACGAAATCTCGCTATTTGGTTCGGTCGCGATTGGCGTTGGGATTGGTTATTCTCGGTTTCGGATTTCAACTTTGGAGTACGTTGAACGGTTTGCTAGGACAGCGGCACTGACGAGTCGAAATGATTCGACCATTCTGGCGAGGTGCGCAATGAGAAGGTGGTCGCCAATCATTTTTGCCGTCGTCGCGGTGCTCCTCTTCCGCCTCCCCGAAATCTTGCTGCGGCGCAACGTCGATCAGAAGCTTCGTGAAATCATTCCTCCAAAAAAGGACAGTCTCGACACCAACTCAAAAACCAAGCCTGCCCAGCGTCCGGTTACGTCGAATAGTGCGTCACGGTATGAAGACAAAGAGAATGGATTCTCAATCGAGTTTCCTCCTGATTGGACTATCAAGCATGCTTTGAGCAATGAACCGATCGCGATCAAGGCTGTCCGATACGGTTCGGATAATCGGTTCGCCGCAATCAACATTTACGTTCAAGAGGCAGACGATATAGCCGTGTTTTGGCGGATGACTCCTAAAGAATGGTTTGAAGACTCGTTCGGCGACGAAGCAACGCTGATTGCGTCGGGAAGGGAAAAGATCGGTCCATCCGATGCGATGTGGTTTGAGATGCACGCACCCAAACAAAATGGTGCGTACTCTGTCGCTTATGGTGTGACGAGCAACGGCAAGATTTTCTTGCTCTATGGAACGGCGGTCGTTGGTGGTGAGGCATGGTACCGAGAAAACAAGCCCCACCTTTTGCGCGCGATTCGGTCGTTTCGCTTTTTAAGAGGAGATGGCGTGAAATGACTGTCAATTGGACGAAGAAGAAAAATGGAATGCGATGGGGTGTTGGGTGTGGAGTGGGCTACACCATTCTACAGGCGTTCGAGGGAAAGAACATGTTCAACGGGCACAACACTCCCATCGAAAATATCTTGTTAGGAGCAGTCGCCTTCTTCAGTCCGATTCTGCTGGTCTTCATCTTTTACTGGCCTCGAAAGACGACGTAGCCACGTCGTCGCGGCTCCCACAAGCGGGTAGCACAGCTTGCATCAAGCTGTGTGCGCAGCACTGGAAATCTGAGAGAGCCCCTGAATGAAATCGAACGATCCCTTTGGCAACGGCGTCGTTCCAAAGTTTCCTGTGCCTACGGCACCCCGCTTTGGAGTGCGGTGTGTCAGCACCGCTTTGGATCTTTGGATTGCAGAGAAATCCATCCAAAGCGGGACTAACATCCCGCACTCCCAAAAATCCAAAGCGGGTAGCCCCGCTTGCATCAAGCTGTGTGCGCAGCACTGGAAATCTGAGAGAGCCCCTGAATGAAATCGAACGATCCCTTTGGCAACGGCGTCGGTCCAAAGTTTCCTGTGCCTTCGGCAC
>VGZH01000102.1 GCA_016872645.1 Planctomycetota bacterium
TTTTGTAATCGCAGCCGAAGCCATCTCGCCAAAGTTTTTGAATCCTTTTCTGCCCCGTCGGACGCAACTGCGATCGACGGGGCTTTTTCAGTTGTTGTTGCCGATGGCGGTTTGCGACGCGCAAGAACGTGAACTCAAAGTTCGTGGCGACAGAAAGCGAGTCGAGGGGGAAGGCTACTGGGTCTACAACGACTTGCCGGGTGGAGTGGGCGAAGGAATCGAAGAAGCCGCTGCTGGTCGTCTTTCGGTGCGTCCCCTGTGAGGCGTGTGCTCAGCTTGATGAAGACGTCGTGCAACGTGATCCGCAAGTACGAGAACTGCTCGACAAATTCGTGTGCGTGCGGATCATCCACGCGAACGGGATGGACCTGTCGCAGTTTCAATTCGACTATGACCAGTCATGGGCGGCGTTTTTTCTGAACGCCGACATGACCATCTACGGCCGCTACGGCACGCGGTCGCATCAGACGGAATCGAAGGACGATGTTTCGCTGGAGGGATTCTCGAAGGCGTTAAACAAAGCATTGGAGCTGCACTCGCAGTTTCCGAAGAACAAAACAGCGCTGCTGGCGAAACGAGGACCAGACTCGGAAGTGAAAGTGCCGGAGCAATTCCCGTCGTTCAAAGGGAAGTACGGTGCCAAGCTGGACTACGACGGGAAGGTGGTGCAGAGCTGCATCCACTGCCACCAAGTTGACAAGCATTGCGGTTGACTCTGCGCGCGGCCGGACAACCACTCTCGGAGAGGATTTTATCCCAGTCTCAATCCCAAGACTCTGGGCTTAATTCTTGATCCAAATCAAAAGGATAAGGTCAAAGAGAACAGGGCTGAATCATCAGCCGAGCAAGATGGATTTCGGGCTGGGGACGAGATCGAGACGCTCTCTGGCCAACCACTCTTGTCGATCGCCGACATGCAATGGGTGCTGCATCACGCTGGCGAAACCGGCAAGTTGACAGCTGAGGTCTTGCGGGGCAGCCAGAGGCAGTCATTGACCCTCACTTTGGCCAAAGGCTGGCGGCAACGCGAGGATATCTCCTAGCGGCCCACTTCGTGGGATTTGAGACGAATAACGCTGGGGGGCTTGTTGTTGGAACCCCTTCCCTGAAGACAAGCAGCGTGAACTGAAGGTCTCAAACAAGCAACTCGCATTGCGGGTCGTGCATGTTGGCCAGTACGGGGATCATGCCGTTGCGAAACGTGCTGGATTTCTAAAGGATGACGTCGTGATCGCGATCGACGGCGACCGAACGCCGCTGAGGGAATCTGAACTGATGGCCAAGCTCCTTCAAACCAAGCGACCGGCGGATCGAATCACTTTGACTGTGCTGAGAGGCTCGAAATCACTGGAACTTCAGTTTTCTCAGCAGTAATACTGTCCCCCACTGTTCGCGCTGACTGACCAAAGGGCGGCTCTTACGAGCCGTGATTCATATCTCGCTTCCGTGACGAGCACCGTTCAGTCCGTTCCGTATTTACATCGTGAGTGGTGTGAGCCGTCCATTCAATCGAGGTGCTGCTGATGTCTAGCAAAATCCATTCGGGCGTCTGGGCGTTGATTTCGGCAAGCATGTTCCTCGTTGCATTTCTCAACGATTCGTTGATCTTCGGAGAAGAGTCCAGGTCTCCCAGCGTGGACGAAAGAAAAGCGGTCGCGGTGTTCGCGGACAAGGGATCAGTGATTTTCATCGACGGTGAGTATCAGGTCACACAAATCTTTGGCGGCCGTGATCTGACAAACGAAGACCTCCAGCACTTGCGAGCATTTAAGAAACTTCGGTTGTTGTCGTTGAGCAACTCGAAGATCAACGACGCGGCGGTTGAAGCACTGAAGTCACTTTCGCAATTGCAATCACTGAATTTGCTCGCGGGAGCGATTTCGGATGAATCACGCGAGTCGCTGATGAAAGCTCTTCCCAACTGTCGAATTCTGCTGCCAGATCGGCGTGGTTTTGGCTCCTTCCGAAGCAGTTCCACGCAGGCGGCTTCCAGTCCCTCGACAGGCTTTTCGGCACCGCCGACTCCATGGGGGGCGTTTGAATATCCGCCAGCGAGCCCGGCACCGTCGATTTCGATCGAGATGCGGTCGCCCGCCGTACAAGAGCGGTTGAAGCTTTCTCCAGAACAGAAGAAAGAGGTCGCTCGAGTGACCGGCCGCGACTTCCAAAGGAGGCAAACGGAAGACGCAATCAACAAGTTGTTGACCGGCGAGCAGCAGACTTTGTTGCAGCAAGTGCTCTTGCAGCGCGAGGGGCCGACAGCCCTGATCCTTTCGGAGGTTGCTCAGGATTTGAAACTGACCGGCGAACAACGTGCGACCGTGCAAAAATTGATGGATGAGCGACGAAACCAGTTGATGTCCATTGGCGACCAACTCCGCAATCGCACACTGGACTTTCCGAAGTCCATTCAAGAAACCAAGCGAATCGAATCGGAATCAAACAAAGAGTTGTTAGCAGTTCTGACGGAACAGCAACTCAAGGCCTGGAACGCCAAGATTGGTCCGCCGTTGCCCAAGACGACGGACGGCTTTCGTAGCCCCCAATCTCTTGAAGAATTCGCACGCTCGATCTTTCGGAACTTGGACCGCAACAGTGACGGGAAGCTCACAACGGAAGAATGGAACAGCAGTCGGAGCATTCGGACAAAGTTCGAGGACGCCAAAATCACACTGGACTGCCCGGCAGACGTGGAGACGTTTGTCAAACGATACCTCTCATTGGAGTCGTCCCGCGAAAGTCCCAAACCTTAGACCGCCAGCTGGGTCGTCATCGTCAGGGTTCAAAGCGAGGCCAACGCAGCCCGAGCTTTTTGTAACAGCGGCGAATCCGCGTCACGGCTCCCCTTCAGGTAGAACACGCTGGCCGCCAGGAGTTGTGGCCGAACATTAGGACTCGCGTGCATGAAGTCTTCAAATGCCGAGACTGTGAACTTGTAGTCATGCGCGTCGGTCCCTTTGATGAGGATCAGGTGCCGAGCAGCGTCGAAAAACGCCGCAGCGCTGCCGCCCGCACGAGCGTAAGCCAACGTTTGAGCGGCTGCGTTCGCGCGATCTTGCTTGAGACCGTCGAAGAGAGCGGCCAAATTCTGCGGTGCGGAGTCCGCCGGAGAGAACTCGTCGATGTGCGGCTTGTCGGGTAACCCGTCGCGTGAACGAGCGCCGTCTCGGAACATCGTGATCCACGAGGCCGCTTGCAGCAGCGCGAGCAGCCGAGTTGTCGCGTGGCCGCTGTGACGGAATATGTAGAACAACGAATTACCAGCGGTCGTCGCGTGCAGCGTGACGATGGCCGTCTTGCGCATCAACAGTTCGCTGCCAGCGAGCAGAATTGCATCCCACAGCGAGCTCGCGGCGATGCCTTTGTTGAGTAGCTCGACGACCGCGGCTGCCGCCTCATTCGTGTTGGCCTGCCGCAACCTTTGCAGTAATGCGGTGGTCGCAACGGGATCAGGTTTGCCAGTGCCCCAATCAGGCCGGATCTGGGCGACGAGATTGCGACCGTGATCGAATGGCGCGGCCGAGTCGCTCTTACCGCCGTTGAGCAATCCGAAGACCAGCGACCTCAAAACTGGCTCGGCATGTTCCCAGCCGATCAACTCCAGCGTGCGGAACGCATGCGCGGCAAAGATCGCCTTGTGCCCAATGTTCTGCTGATCGCGGATGCCGTACGGCCAGAGCGTTTCCATTACTTCGGCGGCACCCGCCGATCGATACAAGCCAGTGATCGCAGCGTCAGCCGCCTCGTCGTCCCACCGATCCATCGCCTCGACGAACCGCTGCCGAGCTTGTGATGCTGACGGCACAGAGGACTCCTTGACCGCCGCGAGTGTCCAATCCCCCTCTTTCACGTCTTGAGTCTGGGCGTTTTTGAAGTTGTCCAGCGCCCAAAAGAACGGCAGCAGTCGATCGGATTGTGGGGCGTCGAGGGCGAGTTGATGCGCCGAGCTGATGGCCATCACCGCGTGAAACTTGAAGCCTACCGGTCGCGGCTTGATGTTCCGTATGCCTGCCAAGAACAGTCCGCCGACCAGTTGGCGATACGGCAAACCCTTTTTCAGCCGCTGGACGGCTTCGTCGAGGACACGTTCACGCGGTGTTTCTTCAATCCACCGGACGACCTCTTCCATTTCTGGTCGGAACTGCACAAAGCCGGGGGTGACCTGCAATTCGTCGGCTCGTGCGGGAACGAGCGATTGCAACGCTTGCCAAGCGGCGGCACCGGTGACGACGCTGCCTCCCAAGCCTTTCAAAAAATCGCGACGGTCGATGGCGGACATAAGTGGTCCTCCTTCAGAATAGACGTGGGCAAATCGAGTCTCTCGGAGTCACGGGGATTCTATCGTGGGAGATGACGAGACCAACAAGGCAGAGGATTGAATGATGTCGCGAGGATGGCTGGCCTGTGTTTGTGTGGCGGTATTGATTCCTTGGAAGCAGAGCGCGACCGCTAACGAGTTCCCGCCGCCACGCTTTCAGAACTGGCATCAGTGGCGCGGACCGGATGCCAACGGTGTCTCGCCGACCGGCGATCCACCGATCGAATGGGATCAAACTCGAAACGTGAAGTGGAAAGCGGAAATTCCCGGCCACGGCAAATCAACGCCGATCATCTGGGGAAACCGCGTGTTCCTGATCACGGCGGTCAATACCGGCAAAGTGGTCGAAGGGGCGACCAAGCCAGAGGACCAGCCGATGCGGACGTTCGGCATCAAGTTTCCGAACACGCTGTTTCGATTCGTCGTGCTCTGCCTGGATCGAGAGACCGGACAGACGCTTTGGGAACAGACCGCGATCGAAGAATTGCCGCACGAAGGACATCACGGTGACAACAGTCACGCCTCAGCCTCGCCGACGACCGACGGGCAGTATTTGTACGTCTCCTTCGGATCGCGCGGTGTGTACTGTTTCGATCTCGAGGGACAATTGCAGTGGAAGAAGAAGATCGGCAACGTTGATACGCGACTGAGCTTCGGCGAGGCCAGCTCGCCGGTGTTACATGGCGACGTCGTGATCCTGAACCGTGACAACGAAACCAATTCGCAACTGCTGGTACTCGACGCAAAGACCGGTGAAACTCGGTGGCAAGCGAAACGAGAAGAAGTCAGCGCCTGGGCGACGCCGCTGGTCGTTGAACGAAATGGTCGCACGCAGGTCATCACAAACGCCAGTCGCTTTGTGCGGAGTTACGACCTGGCAACTGGTGAAGTCCTCTGGCAATGCGGCGGCCAAGTCGCCAACGTGACTCCGTCGCCAGTGCTCGTTGGTGACCGAGTCGTCTGCATGAGCGGCTACAAGGGCAGTGTCGCGATGTCTCTGCCACTGGATGCCAGTGGCGACATCACCGGCAGTGAATCGATCGCCTGGCGTTGGCAACGGGACACTCCCTACGTCCCGTCTCCGTTGCTCTACGGCGACATGCTGTACTTCAATAAGCTGAACAACGCGGTTCTGACCTGCCTCGACGCCAAGACCGGCAAGCCGCTTTTCGAATCGGTTCGCTTGCCGAGTCTGAGCAACATTTACGCGTCGCCAGTGGGAGCCTCCGATCGCATCTATCTGGTGGGTCGCGACGGCACCGCCCTCGTGCTGAAACGGTCGGCGACGCTCGAAGTCCTCGCGACAAATAAGCTCGACGACTCGTTTGATGCCTCGCCCGCCATTGCCGGCAGACAGTTGTTCCTGCGCGGTCAACGACACTTGTATTGTCTCGAGTCGCAGTAACCGAGAGTCACAACTCGCGGCGGATTGCTTCCTGTTTGAACAGCACAAATCCCGCTCCCAGATAATTGGGCAATGCGGCGGGATGGTCGAGCGTGCAAGTGTGCAGCCAGAAGCGGTGCGGCTGATAGCCCCAGGCTTGGTTGATCGTCCATTGCAGAAACCATTTTCCGAGACCTCGACCGATGAATTCACGAGTGAGGCCGAACTGAACCAACTCGATCTCGTTTGGCGTACGGCGGTCGAATTCTGCAAATCCGGCCGGCGTGCCCGCAACGTGCAGCACATGCAGTTCATTGAGTGGATGCTGGATGACGCTGGCGAGTGCCGCGTCTGCAAGTTTACGACGGCTGAGCCAGTAAAACTCACGGCCGACAGCGTTGTACAATTCGCGGTACTCGCCCACGGTTGGTGTTACCACATGCAAAACGCTCAGCCCGTCACAAGGAGCCGGAACAGCTCGGCGTGAAGGGCTGAGCATCTCCAAGTAGTACACGTTGACGTCAACGATCTCCAAGAGTGATCTCCTTGAGGCCGTTCAAGGTCACAGACTATTTCGCGGACAGACGCTCGCGCAGTGATTTCAGAGCGCTGGCGTTGGCTTCGCTTTCAAAGGGATTCGCGTCCGGGGCGGGTGGCGAACCACCGCCTCCAAACCCGCCGCCCCCGCCAAACCCGCCGCCGCCTCGGCGAAAGGGCAAGCCGATCGCGTCTTGTTTCGCCTTCTGGGCGTCATCGAACAGAGCCAGTAGGTCGTTGTATTTCTTTTCGGCCTCTTCGTCGGTCAAAGTCTTGAGCTCGGCAAACTCGTCCAGTTGCTTGGCGAGTGATTGGCGTTGCTCATTCGTCAGTGTGACAGCGATGTCGCCAGTGAGCAGTTCCAGCTTGCGGACTAAGGTGGTGAGCTGCTGCTTGGGGCGCGGACCTTGACCGCCACCACCACCCATCATGCCCATCATTCCACCCATGCCGCCACCCATGCCGCCACCGGGTCCGCCACCGGGTCCGCCGGCACCAGATGCACCTCCGCCTCCGCCACCCATCATCGGCGATGCCGACGCAGTGCTTGCCGCAGGTTTTTCCAGGGAAACCTCTTTCACCTGGTATCCCAATGCGTAAGTCCCAGCCATCGCGCCAGCGGCACCCAACAAAATGCCGACAATTCCGGAGATCAGCCAGATGGTCGCATCCTGCTTCGTCTTTTGCTGCCGAGTCACCCAGACCAAGACAAAGACAGTCAGTAAACCAAGAGTCAACACATAGGAACTCGTTGCTTCAATGCCAGCCATGAGTGTCTCCCTTTGAAAACAGGAAAAATGAAAACTCGTCGACCACAGCGGAATTAGAATTCTGGCTAACAGGAACTCTGCCAGTGTAGCTGCGGTTGCTCGGAGGGACACCCATCACGAGGCTGGCTCTCGCTGGAGAATTCTGGAAGCCAAGAGTGATTCATCAGTGTGATCCTCACTGATGAACTTGTTGGCTTCAGTAGCGAGAGACGGAGTCGCGGCCACAGCGGGGCGCGGCTGAATAAGACTGTGAAGGACCATCTTCAATTCCATGGCTAAACTGAATGAAACCGGCACCAGGAACAATGTCAAGACCGTCGATGCGATCAATCCGCCCAGTGTCACACTGCCGAGACCGCGATAGAGTTCGCTGCCAGCACCTGGCGAGATCACAAGCGGCAGTAGGCCGAACAAGCCAATCAAAGCAGTCATGAAGATCGGGCGAATGCGCGTTCGCACGCTCTGCAGGATGGCTTCGCGTGGGACCATTCTGTCTTCGCGGATGTGGACGAGGGCTTGCTCGACGATCAGGATCGGGTTGTTGACGACCGTGCCGACCAGAATGATGAAGCCGACCATCGTCAGCATGTCGAGAGGCTGAACGTGCCCCGCCGGCTTCAGAAGGACGTTGAGAAGTTCGAGTCCAATGAAGCCGCCCACTGCCCCCAGCGGCACGCTGAGCATGACGATGAACGGGTACAGCCACGACTCAAACAGCGCGGCCATCACCAGGTAAGTGAGGAGAATCGCCAGCAGCAAATTCCAACGAATCGCCAGCCATGTCGTCCGTAATTTGTCGGCGGTGCCGGACAGGTTGACTTGATACAGTCCGCGAAAATAGGGATCGTTTTCCAGAGGAGTAACGATTTCGTTTTGAATTTTCACCATCGCGTCTTCGAGAGCCATTTCTGGTGGCGGGCTAACTTGGATGGTGATGGCTCGCTGTCGCTCGCGGCGATTGATTTGTTCGGGACCGCTGGAGAGCGTCAGGTCCGCGACGGCACCCAGCGAGATAACTCCTCCCGTTCGCGTGGAAATCGGCAGGCTTTCCAAATCTTGAGTGCGCTGCGCCGTGTCTTCGCGGCCGACGATCGACAGGTCGATCTTGTCGCCGCCGATGAAGAAGTCGGTGGCATAGGCTCCATCGACCAGAGCATCAACGGCGTAGCCAATTTCGTCAGCAGAAAGACCCAGTTCCGCAGCTTGTTCCCGGCGCGGATTGGCGTGGACTTCGGGACTGCTGAGATCCAGGCTGGGGATTGGCAGGACTTGAGCTTTAGGGATGAGTTGGCTGACTTGTCCCATGACTTGGCCACCGAAGTCGACCAATTGCTTGATGTCGGGACCAGTGATCTCGACATCGATTGAGCGGCCGGAAGTGAGACCACGCTCAAAGAGGCTCGACTGCTTCACAATAGTGAACGTGCCGGGAATGCCAGTCACGACCTCTTGCACCAGCTTCACCAGCCGATGTCCTTGCAAGGGATTGACGGCTCGCACTCCCATGAACAACTGCCGTCCGCGAACCACATAGAAGAAGTCCGAAATCATCGGGTGCGGCAAGTCTTTGTTTTTCGGATCGTCGAGGTCGATGTCCCAATACTGTCGAGCGGCCTCCTCGATACGATGCCCCAAGGTTTCCATGTGTTCCAAGTTGTAGCCCGGCGGCGGCACGAGGATGCCAATCACGAGGTTGCGATTCCCATTAGGCAGGTATTCCACCTTTGGCATGAGCAGGTAACTGACATAGATCGGCACTCCGACAAGCACCAACATCGCGACCAGCCGCGCTGGCACGCTACGCAACAACACGGAGTTGAGGCCCACGACGATGCGAACGAAGGCGTCGCCCAATTTGTCGAGCAACGGCAGCAGACCGAAGGCCGTAGTCAATGCCTGGCGGGTTGGAGAACACTTGGTGCGATCCGCCGCGTCTGCGATCAGCCGGCTGGCAGCCGTCGGAATCAAGACCAACGCCACGAGCAGAGACAGCAACAGCGAACAACTGACCGCCAGCGCCAAGTCTCGGAACAATTGGCCGACTTGATCCTGCACGAACAACACTGGCAAAAACACCGCCAAGTTGGCCAGCGTCGAAGCGACGATCGCTCCCCAAACTTCCTTGGTCCCTTTGACCGTCGCCGTCAGAACATCTTGACCTTCGCGGTGATGCCGAAAGATGCTCTCGATCACAACAATGAAGTTGTCGACCAACATGCCAACGGCGAACGAGATGCCCGCCAGCGTCAGCACGTTGAGCGTGCGGCCCAGGATTCCCAGCATCAAAAACATGCCGATCACGCTGGTCGCGATCGCCAGCAACACCACCAGCGACGATCGCAAACTGCGCAGAAAAATCAGCAAGACAACCAACGTCAGCATGGCTCCTTGCAGGATATCGTCGTTGACGACGTTGACGGCCGAGTGAATGTACTCCGTCTCGTCGTAGACCTGCGTCAATTCCAGTCCGCGTTGCTTGAGCACCGAGTCATTAAGTTTTCGAACGGTGCTACGGAGTCCCTCCATGACTTGCAGCACGTTGCTGCCCGTCTCCCTTTGAGCATTGATCGCGATGACCGACGTGCCGTAGCGATGCACCAGACCGTCCGGCTTCTTGTAGCCGAGCCGTACCTGGCCAATATCCCGAACATAAACCGGATGACCATCCCGGCTGGCAATGATCATGTTGCCGACTTGCTGTTCAGTCTTGAATTGGCCGAGCGTCCGAATGACGTATCGCCGCTTGCCCTCCCAGAAGTCGCCGCCGGAGGTGTCCTTGTTTTGTTTGCGAAGCGCCTCGCGAACGTCACCAATTGTGAGTTGCCGAGCTGCGAGCAGATGCGGATCGACAACGACTTGCAATTCCTCTTCCCGTCCACCCATGACGTTGGCATTCGACACGCCATCTACACGTTCGAGTCGCGTTTCGATGAAGTCTCGGCAGAAACGCCGCAACTTTGTGACGTCCATGTCGGGCGGCAACAGATCGCTCACTTCCGGATGATTCTGAGCCAGCTCTCGCATGCGAAAGATCGCCAGGCCGGGATTGTGCGCATGCTTCACTCGTTCGAATTCCGCCTTCAATTCGGGATGCTTGACGATGGCCTCGTCGATTTTTTCGGCCGAAGGCTTTTGCGGGGTAAGAATGAACCAGGCAATGAAGCGATCTGAAATGTTCGACGTGGCGACGACTGGCTGATCGGCGTTGATCGGATATTCACGGACTTGTTGCAGCCGCGTGCTGACATTGAGCAGTGCATCGCTGGTGGGTGTGCCGACAGCGAACTCCAACGTGATCTGTCCGCGCGAGTCCGAACTTTCGGAGCTCATCTTCTGCAGGCCTTCGACACTTTGCAGTTGCTCTTCTTGCGCCTGGATGATTTCGCTCTCGACCTCCTGCGGACTGGCTCCTGGCCACATGGTCGTGACGGTAATTGTCGGCACCTCAACTTCGGGGGTGAGCTGCATCGGCATCTTGTAGAGCGCAATCGTGCCGAACAGCGCGACCAAGATCACACTAACGGATACCTTCACCGGATTGCGAACAAACCATTCGATCAAATTCATAACACAGGACTCAGAAGAGCAGGGCGGATTTAGAAGGCAACGTGATGCTTTATTCCGCTTGGTTGACAGTCGGCGAGAGTTCTTTGGGCGCTGGCGACTTCTTGCTTGGCGCTGAAACTTCAATCTCGGTTCCGGCACGGAGTCGCTCGTTTCCCTCGACAACGACAATATCTTTCGCTTTCAAGTCGCCGCGGACTTCGATCCAGGAATTCACTGCGATACCAAGCTGCACGGACACCGGATGCACCGTCATTTTTTTAGTTTTCTCGTTGGGCACGGCGACAAAAACCACCGGCTGTGCGCCACCGAGCACCAGCGAGTCTTTCGGCACGAGCAGCACCTGACTCTTTTGATCGACTGGCAGTTCAACCTTGGCGAACATCCCCGGCTTGAGCAGCGGCGTTTCGTCGGATTGCCGCGGATTCTTCAACTCGATCCGCACGGGAAAGGTCCGTGATTTGACGTCACCCTTCGGAACGATGGCGATTACGGTGCCGACAAACGTCCGAGACGGCAAGGCCTCGATGTCAATGCGAGCCGATGCGCCGATCGTCAACCGAGGGATGTACGACTCGTGCACATTGACGCGGACTTCGATCGGATCAACTTCCACTACTTCCGCAATTAACTTACCCGACTCGATCCATTGCCCCTCTTCCGTGTGCTCGGCCACGACGTAGCCCGCGAAAGGGGACTTGATCGTGTGTTTCTCCAAAATGTCGAGCAGCCGATCGACCTCGGCTTGTGCCCCCTCGACTCTCGCTTCGGCTTGTGCGATTCGTTCCGGGCGAGGTCCGGCAATGACCAAGTCGTATGCCGCCTTCGCAGCGAGGTGCATGGCGGTGGCTGATTCGGACACCGCTGCCACTTCGTCGATTTCTTCACGCGTAGCGGCGTTACGTTCGATCAACCCCTTGACTCGCGCGAGCTTCGTCAACGACAGCTTCATCGCGGAGTGGGCCGCCTGCATGCGTGCTTCCGACTCGCGACGCTCTTCCACGCGAGCACCGTTCTTCAGTTCGAGCAGCTCATGCTTTCGCAGTTCCTGTTCCGCCTTGGCGGCGGCAATCTGAATATCGAGGTTTCGCGTCAGCAACTTTGCCAACGGTTGTCCCTTGATAACTCGATCGCCTTCGTTGACCAGAAACTCGATTACGCGTCCGGAGACCGCACTGCCGATGGAACTATGCCGACGAGGCTCAACCGTGCCGACAAATGATCGGCCAGATGAAAGATCCCGTTCGACGACCTCAGCGATTGTGACTTTGGCCGGTCCGGTTTGGGCAAAAGTCGAAACGGTCGAGAAAGTCGATACGGTCAAAATGCAGCCGGCAACCGAGAATCGGATCCAAGAAGAGTGCATCTCTGAGTTCCAATTGGAGTGGGTGCCCCAAACTCGCGGGGTGGGCAAGCGTTGGATACGCGGGGATTGGCAGTGTATCGCAGCCTACGGACACAACGACAGGCAAAGCGTTATTTGTCCGCGGAAGAGGTTGACTCATGCCAACAGCAGACGCACTCCCGCCATCCGCTGGCACGTCAACTTGGGAGATTCGGAATCGGGAGAAATCGCTTGACATTTCCTTCGACAGCATCGACGACGCGTTGCAAGTCCTCGTCGATCATGTGGCGGCAGATCCGCCGTGAGATCTCGCGAGCGTATTCTTGAGTCGCGACCTGGCAGATTTCCGATTGATGGCCGAACGCGGCATAGGTTGCCTGCATGTACAGCAGTGGTGACCTGACCGTCGCTCCAATGCCGCGTGCGTGACGTTTCGGCAGAAACTGATTGCGTGAGCAACGCAGGCACTGAAGATTCAACCTCAACAAGTACAGATGCCAAGCGTACTGTGAATCGAATCGGTCGGCCGGACATCGTAGGTCGAGGCTGCGGCTGCGCGGACTCATGATATCGTCGCCAGGAAGCAGTTGGACTGCCTGAAGCGTCAACCGAAATGCAGTCGTGCCGTTGTTGAACGCGATGGTGCGTCTCACAGCGACGAATTTGGCAAACTCCTGTTCGAACTGCCGCGTCTTCGGACCGGCCGAGAGCCAACCCGCTTAACGCGTCTCGGACAACGACGACTCCTCCAGGTCCGGGGCGCTGGATGGTAAGAACCGATCAGTACGCACAACGGCCCGCAGTCGCGAATCACGCGACACAGAACCGGCCGGGGGCCTCAACTCCGAAGAGCCAGCTTCGGAGGGGAGTGCGGGGACATTCAAAAACCCTGACGATGTTTGCACGATGTCATTCGACTCATCGGGAGTCACGGGGATCCCTCGATGTGTGAGGGGTTGAATTGTGGCAAACTGCATTCCTTGGCCATGAATGCCCTTCAACACATCGCCGGTCACCAACTGGTTACGCGGATTGATTCAGCTGTACCGATTTCCCGTCGAAGCGGCCCACTGTCATTGAACTTAATTCCCATCAGACGGTTCAAACGCGGAATTGGAGAGATGTTTTCCTGCCAGCGATGTCCACGGCGACAATCGAAATGTTGAAGCGTTCTGTTCAACGAACCAGAGACTTCTGAAAAACGAGCGACGCCAGAGCGTGGACCGGCGTTTCAAGGGGATCGCATTCTCAGCGGCGCAATGATGTCATGGTCGGAACCGCGTCAGATCGATCACGGGAGTGTCGGGATACGACGGCATCGACCAGGTCTGCTCTGAGATCGACGCAGGATTGACCTCGATGTTTCCAATCCGCAGCGTCAGGTCGACGCCAGAAGCGGGCCAGTGCAGGTCGATCCGATGCGGCATTCGAACACCGCTGGGCTCACGCTGGTAGTTTCCCATCGTGGCGCGAGCAATCAAGCGGCCTGAGGGTTCTCGCAGCGACTGCTCCAAAACAATTCCCTGACAGGCATCGACCAGCATTGCTCGCTGCACACGCTGGCCTTGCGGCGTGACTTGATCTGCCACGAACAGAACACGTCGCGGTTGGCTGCCCGGTTGTTCGTGCATCTGAAAATCCGCCTCAGCAAACGGAACGACACCGAGCGTCTCAATCAGCCAATCGGGTTGAAATGGGACTGGTCCCATCGGTCGCCCGTCGGCTACGTCGTCGTACGAAGCCGTCAGAATGCCGTGTGGTTCGCTCCGCTTCATCCAAAACCAAAACCGTTCCGGGTTTGAGCCGAGGTCGACTTCGTCTGTGGCCAGCGAACGCACGATCAACCGCAATTTGCGGGGGCTCTCAACCGCCATCACGGCCGACAGGGTCAGCGGAACACCGGCCTGCCGAGCTGTGATTTTTACATCGGTGGAACGCCAGGCGTACAACTTGGAGACGTTTTCATTGAGTGCGTTGACGATGTCTTCCGATGTCGCATCCTGCGAGAGAACGCACGACTCCGGAGCAGCATGCCGGCTGTAAGCCATCCAATGCCGAATCGTGGAACAACCGGGCAATGCCAGCCAACATGCGGCCGTCACCAGCCAGCAGACAACAAGCGAACTGCGTGATAAATGCGGCAGTCTGCGTTCAGATGGAATCGGTCGGTTTGGGAGTGTCACGTTGCGGCTCTCGTCCATGAGGCGTCTC
This sequence comes from Planctomycetota bacterium, assembly GCA_016872645.1. Lineage (GTDB taxonomy): Bacteria > Planctomycetota > Planctomycetia > Planctomycetales > Planctomycetaceae > SXKJ01. The sequence goes on from VGZH01000102.1 coordinate 14,130, forward strand.
GTGAGGAGTTTGCGAAGGGGGGGGCGGAATGACCGCTTCCAGATGGTCACGACGAACTGCCGAAAACGGCGTTTTGCAATTCTTGAACCTCTGCGTCATCGAGTTGCTGATCGGGAATCAGAAACGTCCCTTCGCCTCGTGTCCCCGTCACTTCGAGAAAGTCCTGCTCATCAACGGTCGTCGTTCCGTCGAGCCGTAGGCGTCGTCGTTGAAGCAATAACAACGCGAGCACATATCGAAACTTGTCCTGCGACGGACTCGCTTCTTCATTGAGTTGCTCAAACTGCCGCATCAAGTCTTCGACGTCGAGCGACTTCTTTGCACTGGTGGTTGGTTCCGGAACTTCGCAACGCCAGTGAGCAACTAGGCCGGCTGGCGGTGGGGTCCAGCCATCCTCTGAATAGTCAAGACGAACCAACTCACCAGCTCTCTCAATTAGGACGGAGTGGCAAAGACTGCCAGGGACGAGATCTTTGCCCGTCCCTGCGCAAGTGCGGCTGACTGATTTGAGGTTGTAATCTTGCACGCCCCCCTCCTCCCTGAAAAGGCGACGGAATCTAGTCCTCGATGAATACTGCCACAATACGAATACGCGCGTGACGATAACGCCGCGCTACATTGAAATTTCGACAGACTCAATGCCAACCGATTTGCCGGAACGATTCACGGCCTGTCTTTGCTGGAACACAACTGCGAACCCGCGTTTCAGGAGAGGATTCCCAGCGTCACACACTCGCGTCGACTCGCCTGATGGGACGTCCTGCGGTGGAATGATTCGCATGATCCGAAGCGATCACGTTGAAACACCAAAGCAAACACAGCTTGCCTAATTTGAAGAGTTTAGACCTCCAATTACCCAATTCTGGCCGTCAAAGTCGCATGCAGTCTGACTACCCGTCAAAGGCGATGCGACTAGACGCGAATTCGACGTAAGTCTTTTGCAATTTGCAGACTTGAGAAATTCAAGGGGCCGTTTCGACGTTGCCGATTCAGAGCAATAGACCTGCCATCTCCGATTGTGAGGCGTCTACCTGCAAACGCCTCTGCGTGGCCCCGTAATTTCGGAGATGACATGGACTCTGAGTCTGTGGTGCGTTTTTGAATTCTGTCACCACGGCCCGGCCGGTGGGAACACGGATCCGCTGAGAAGATCGCGACGCGCGTCGCGGGCGGTTTCCTACTTCTCCTCGGTGTCCGAAAAACCGCCTGTTCGCCCCCCTGGCACCATCGGCGGTCCGTGTCTGACATAGTCCCAAGGGAAGGAGACGCTGCGTTATGAACTGGATCAAGTCTTTGACCGCCGTGGTCGCAACTCTGGCGTTGGGCAGCGTGGCGCAAGCCGGCCTGTTCGACTCCTGCGGTGGAACAGCGAAATCAAGCTGCTGCACTTCGACCTGTCAGCCCTCGTGCTGCAAACCAACGATCGCTCGGCCATGTTGCCCGACGGTCCACACGTATCAACGAGCTTGCTCGACCTTGACGAATCCTTGCTGCAAGCCAAGCTGTGGCGGCCATGATGCGTCAGGTTGCTGCAAGAAGGGATGCGATCCGAGTTGTGCCGCTCCAGGCGCTGCCTGCGGCAACAACGGATGTGCCCCGAAGTGCGCTCCGGCGTGCGCTGCTCCCGCAGCGTGTGCTCCAGCGTGTGCGGCTCCGGCCGCTGCCTGTGCCAACAATGGTGCCGCGGCATGTGCCCCGGCATGTGCGGCTCCGGCGGCATGTGCTCCGGCCTGTGCGGCTCCGGCTGGCGCTTGTGCGAAGAACTGCACCCCGAACTGTGCGGCTCCGGCTGGCGCTTGTGCGAAGAACTGCGCCCCGAACTGTGCGGCTCCGTGTGGTCCTCAATGTGCTGCACCGGGCGCGAACGCCTGCTGCAACAACGCCAATGCTACCTGTGGCAAAGACGCCAACAGCTGCTGCGGCAACAAGTGCTGCGAAGATCACTCCGCGGATATCGCGTGCCTGATCTACAAGTCACAGACCTCGTGCTATGCCAAGGATCGTAAAAAGGCTTTGGATCGCCTGGGCGACAAGTACAGCTGCGTTTGCAATCCGGAAATCATGTCGGCATTGGTCTATGGCCTGAATGACTGCGATGAACGAGTTCGCTGGGAAGCGGCCGACGAGATTGGCGATCAGCTCCGCAAGAATCCTTGCTGCTGCTCGGTTGAGATCGTTACCGCGCTGACGGCTGCTCTGGCCGACTGCGACCGTGGCGTTCGTCGTCAAGCGGAAGAGGGTCTGCGTGCTTGTGGCTACAAGATCGTCGATGGTTGCTGTGGCGACAAAGGTTGCGGCAATGCTGGTTGCGGTGCGACTGGCTGCGGTGCGACCCCGGCTCCGGCTCCGGCTCCTGAGGCCGCTCCGGCTCCAGCCCCGGCTCCTCCGACCGAACCCAAGGCCTACCTCCCGTCTCGTTCGACGAACCCGACGACGAAGAAGACCAGCAAGCTCGGCAACCTGTTCGGACTTCGTAGCTAATCTGACGAGCCGGCTTCAAGGCAGGCTCACCTGACAACTCGGTTTTCACGACCCCCGGAGCAATCCGGGGGTCTTTTTGCTTTTGGTGCTGTGTGTTTTGTCCGTAGTCCTTGGCAAATGCAGATTGACCGAAGACAACCACTGGATGGGCTATCGCAATCTTCAAGAATGTGTCGCCGACCTGGAGCGATCGAAACAACTTATTCGCATCGATGCGGAAGTCGATCCCCGTTTGGAAGTCGCCGAGATCCAACGTCGCGTCTACCAATCCGGTGGGCCGGCTCTGCTATTCACGCGAGCGAAAGGATCTCGTTTTCCACTGCTCGCGAATTTGTTCGGCACGATCGATCGCACTCGATTTCTGTTTCGCGACACGCTCGATGCCGTGCGGCGACTGGTCGAGTTGAAGATCGACCCAATGGAGTTTGCCAAGCATCCGTGGCGGTATCGCGGCGTGCCTTTCACCGCGCTGCATACGCTGCCGAAGTTTGTCTCGCGCGGTCCGGTACTCGCCAACGAGACGACGATTGACCAACTGCCTCAGATCGTCAATTGGCCAAACGACGGTGGAGCTTTCATCACGCTGCCACAGGTCTACTCGGAGGACGGCGATCGCCCCGGCTGGCAGCACTCGAATCTCGGAATGTACCGCGTGCAGCTTTGCGGAGGTCACTACTTAGCAAATCAAGAGATCGGACTGCATTATCAAATTCATCGCAGCATCGGAGTGCATCACGCCGCCGCGATCCGACGAGGCGAACCATTTCGGGTCAACATCTTTGTCGGCGGTTCGCCCGCGATGACGCTCTCCGCCGTGATGCCATTGCCGGAAGGGATGAGCGAACTCATTTTCGCGGGCGCTCTCGGCGGGCGAAGAGTCAGGATGATCCGCAGGGCAGGGGAGCTACCGATCTCCGCCGAAGCCGACTTTTGCATCGTGGGCACCGTCGATCCGAACGGTCTCAAACCAGAAGGCCCGTTCGGTGATCATCTGGGTTACTACAGCCTCGCGCACGACTTTCCCGTGCTGCGTGTCGAGAAGGTATTTCATCGCGACGGCGCGATTTGGCCTTTCACGGTGGTCGGCCGACCTCCGCAAGAAGACACGAGCTTTGGCGAGATCATCCACGAGATCACCGGCCCGATCATTCCCACGGTCATCGCCGGAGTCAAAGCGGTCCACGCCGTCGATGCCGCCGGGGTACATCCGCTGTTGCTTGCAATCGGCAGCGAGCGATACGTCCCGTACGCGTCGCAACGCAAGCCGCAAGAGCTGCTGACCTGCGCGAACGCGATTCTTGGCCAAGGTCAACTCTCGCTGGCCAAGTACCTTTTCATCGTTGCTGGCGAGGACGATCCGCAGCTCGACATCCACGACATCGAGGCGTTCTTCCGTCACGTCTTGCAACGAGCCGATTGGCGCACCGATCTGCATTTCCAAACGCAGACGACGATCGACACGCTCGACTACACGGGGCACGGTTTTAACGCCGGCTCTAAGCTCGTCATTTCCGCCGCTGGCCCGCCTCGCCGCGAGTTGCCGACAACGGTTCCTGCTGAGTTGTCTTTGCCCCACGGGTTTCACGATCCGCGTGTCGCGATTCCCGGAGTTCTGGTCATCACCGCGCCTCCGTTCGACACACGATTCGGTGCGAGTGACGGCGAGCAAGAACGCTCGATCGGGCAATTCCTGCGGCACTTCGATGCGGCTGCGGGTGTCAACGCTTTCCCGCTCATTACGTTCGTTGATGACAGCGAATTCGCCGCACGCAACCTCAATAACTGGCTGTGGACGACGTTCACTCGATCGAATCCTGCCGCCGACATCACCGGTCTCGGCCCGTTCATGCATCAAAAACATTGGGGCTGCCGAGGTTCACTGATCATCGACGCCCGCAGCAAACCGCATCACGCCCCGCCGCTGATCGAAGACCCGGAAGTCACGCGCCGAGTCGATGCGCTGTTCGCCAACAATGGCCCGCTCCAGGGGCAGTGGTGAGTCACTCTTTCGCGGACTTCAGCTGTTCTTCAATCAACAGAACTGCTGCGGCGTCGGTTGCTGTGGCTCCCTCTTTCGCATCGAGACCGGCGAGATTGGTGACCGCCATCACGGCAAAGCCGCGTTTGGGGGCGATCCAGACGACCGAATACCACTTCGTGTTACTGCCGTTGTGCATCAACACCGAGCCGTTCGCCCACGGGCGTTCGAGTGTGACCCATCCCAAAGCGTAGCCTGATTTGTCGTCAATCGGCTGAGACGCCTGCAGACGCTGAAAGGACTCTGCGTTGAGCAACCTGTACTCGCCGCGAGCCGCCTGTAGATGCAACCCGATGAACTTCGACCAATCGCGCAGCGAGCAATGCACCGTCCCTGCTGGGCCAAGCCCACGTGGATTGTCGGCTCCCTTGCCCGGTTTCATCGCGATCCCGAAGGCATTGTGCCCGCGTGGCTGATCGACCTTGTCTGCCGACCCAGGTGCGCCAAACCCGGCTGATTTCATTCCGAGCGGCTCGAAGAGCTGCTCGCGCATCAGCGTTTCCCAATCTTTCTCGGCCGCTCGTTCAGCCATCAGTCCGGCCAGCATGAAACCGGCATTCGAGTATTCCCACTTCGATCCAGGAGCGACTGCCGGAGCCGACTTGAGCCATCCACCGCTCAGCAACATCTCACGACCATCCCGGCTCCCGTCGTGTCCCACCAGTTTTAGCCACAGAGGCAAC